>DATDHV010000024.1:0-82591 GCA_036521395.1 Steroidobacteraceae bacterium
GAAGCGCAGCGAGCCCTCGACCTGCACCAGCGTATCCTTGACCACGATGTCGCGATGGCGCTGATACACCTCCTCGAACATCGTAACTTCCATGCGGCCGCTGCGATCATCGAGCATGAAACTCACGCGCGGGCCGCGCCGTCGCACCTCCAGAATCAGTCCGGCCAGGCTCACGGTGCGCGCATCGGCATAACCGCGCGCCGGCTCCGCGGGTGTGGTGGGCCGCTCGAGCGCAAAGTCGGCGATCCGGCCCGAGGCCAGCGCGCGCAGGTCGCACTCGTACGGGGCGATGGGGTGGCCGCTCAGGTACAACCCCAACGTTTCGCGCTCGCCGGCCAGCCGCTGCGAGGCGTTCCATTCCGCCACCGGCTGGAGCATCACCGGCTCGTGCACGAGTTGCCCGGGCGAGCCGAAGATATCGGTCTGCCCGGTCTCATCGCTGCGCGCATTCTGCTCGCCGCAGCGTAACGCCTCGTCGAGTCCAGCCATGAGCGTCGCTCGATTGGCGCCGAGCCCATCGAGACTGCCCGAGCGAATCAGCGCCTCGAACACGCGCCGGTTCACACGCGCGAGATCCACGCGCCGGCACAGTTCCGGCAGAGCGTGGTAGCCGCCATGCGCATCGCGCTCCTCGGTGATGGCCTCCACTGCCGATCGGCCAACCCCTTTGATGGCGCCGAGGCCATAGCGGATGGTGCGCTCATCGGCCATGGCGAAAGCATGACAGGATGAATTGATCTGCGGCGGCCGCACGTCCAGACCCATGCGGGCGCATTCATCGATCAGGGTCACGATCTTGTCGGTGTGATCCATGTCGGCAGAGAGCACCGCGGCCATGAACGCCGCCGGATAGTGGGCCTTGAGGTAGGCGGTCTGATAGGACAGCAGCGCGTAGGCGGCCGAATGCGACTTGTTGAAGCCGTAACCGGCGAACTTCTCCATGAGGTCGAAGATATGAGCGGCCAGGCGCACCTCGACCCCGCGCGCGCGCGCGCCGTCGACGAATACCGAGCGCTGCTTGGCCATCTCTTCGGGCTTCTTCTTGCCCATTGCCCGCCGCAGCAGATCGGCCCCGCCCAGGGTGTAACCCGCCAGCACCTGCGCGATCTTCATGACCTGCTCTTGATAGAGGATCACACCGTAGGTCGGCGCCAGCACGCTCTGCAGTTGCGGATGCAGGTAGTCGATGGCCGCGGCATTGCGGCCGTGCTTGCGGTTGATGAAATCGTCCACCATGCCCGATTGCAACGGGCCGGGCCGGAACAGCGCCACCAGCGCGATGATGTCCTCGAAGCTATCGGGCTGCAGCCGCCGCACCAGGTCCTTCATGCCGCGCGACTCGAGTTGGAACACGGCCGTGGTGGCGCACGACTTGAGCAGCGCGTAGGTCGCCGCATCATCCATGGGCAGCGTGCCGAGCTCGAGCGGCGCCTCGCCGGCGCGCGCGCGGCCCGCATTCACGGTGGCCATGGCCCGGTCCAGGACGGTGAGCGTGCGCAGCCCGAGGAAATCGAATTTGACCAGTCCGGCTGCCTCGACGTCATCCTTGTCGAACTGAGTGATGACGTTCGCCCCCCCGGCCTCGCAGTAGAGCGGGGTGAAATCGGTGAGCACGGAGGGGGCGATGACGACACCGCCGGCGTGCTTGCCGGCATTGCGTGTCAGGCCCTCGAGGGCACGTGCCAGGTCGAGCAGGATGCGCACCTCCTCGTCCTGCTTGTAGAGCCGCTTGAGCTCGGGCTCCTTGGCGAGCGCGTCATCGAGCGTGATACCGAGCTCGAATGGAATCAACTTGGCGATGCGATCGACGAAGCCGTAGGGGTGGCCGAGCACGCGGCCGACATCGCGCACCACCGCCTTGGCCGCCATGGTGCCGTAGGTGATGATCTGCGAAACGCGGTCGTGGCCGTACTTGCCCGCCACGTACTCGATGACCCGGTCGCGCCCTTCCATGCAGAAATCGACGTCGAAGTCGGGCATGGAGACGCGCTCGGGATTGAGGAAGCGCTCGAACAGCAGATCGTAGCGCAGCGGCTCGATATCGGTGATGCGCAGCGCATACGCCACGAGCGAGCCGGCGCCCGATCCGCGGCCCGGGCCGACCGGCACGCCATTGTCCCGCGCCCAGCGGATGAAGTCGGCCACGATCAGGAAATAGCCGGCGAAACCCATCTGGCAGATCACGTCGAGCTCGGCGGCAAGGCGCGCGCGATAGCGCTCCTGCGCCTCGGCGTCGAGCCTCAGGCCGGCGAAGCGCTCGGCCAGGCCGAGTTCGCTCTGGGTGCGCAGATACTGCGCCGGCGTGCTGCCGGCCGGCACCGGGTAATCGGGCAGCCGCGCCTGTCCGAGCGTGAGGCGCAGGCTGCAGCGGCGTGCGATCTCGACCGAATTGGCCAGCGCTTCGGGCAGGTCGGCGAACAGCGCGGTCATCTCGTCCACGCTGCGCAGGTATTGCAGGCGGCAATAGCGCCGCGGCCGCGCCGGATCGGCGAGCTGCGCGCCGTCGTGAATGCAGACGCGGGCCTCATGCGCCTCGAAATCCGCGGGCGCGAGGAAGCGCACGTCATTGGTCGCCACCACCGGCACGCCGCGGCGCGCCGCCAGCCGCGTGGCCGCGGCCACGTACTGGTGCTCCTCGGGCCGCCCCAGTCGCTGCAGCTCGATGTAAAAACGGTCCTCGAACAGCTCGAGCCAGAAATCGAGCAGCAGTTCCGCCGGCAGCTCGCGCCGCCGCAGCAGCGCGCGGCCGATGTCACCCTCGGCCGCCCCGGACAGCGCGATCAGGCCGGCCGTGCTGGCGCGCTCGAGCCAGCGCCGCTCTACCAGCGGCACGCCCTGCTCGTTGCGCCGCCCCTCGAGATAGGCACGGCTGACCAGGCGCGCGAGGTTGCGATAGCCCGCATCGTTCTGGCACAGCAGTGTCAGACGCGAGGCGCCATGCTTCTCCTGCGCCTCGCTCACCAGCAGATCGACGCCGATGATGGGCTGCACGCCGCGCTCGAGCGCGGCGCGATAGAACTTGACCATGGCGAACAGGTTCGACTCGTCGGTCAGCCCGACCGCGGGCATGGCCCCCGCCGCCACGCCGTCGATGAGCTCTGGCACGCGCACCACGCTGTCGCTGAGCGAGTACTCGGTGTGCACGCGCAGATGCACGAACGTCGATGTCATCGCACGCTCCATGCCTTCAATCGAACTCGACCGCGGCGGCAGATTCGCAGAGCCGCATGCCGGCAGGCAAGCTCCCGAACGGCAGCGCGCCGCTCAGCCAGCCGCGCAAGGGGTTGAAGCTGCGGCGATGGATGGGCGAAGGACCCAGCCGCGCCAATGCGCTGACGTGGGCGCGCGTGGCATAGCCGAAGTGGGTCGCGAGACCGTAGCCGGGATGCTCCTGGTCCAGGCGCCGCATCAGCGCGTCGCGGTAGGTCTTGGCGATGATCGATGCGGCGCTGATGCAGGGCACGCTGGCATCGCCCCTCACCACCGTCTTGACGATGCATTCTGCAAAACAATCAAACAGTTGAGGAGAACAGTTTCCATCAATTCTAATCTCTGAGGGACGCATCGGCAGCGCCAGCAGGGCCCACTTCATCGCCATCAGCGTGGCCTGCAGTATGTTGAACAGATCGACCTCCACGTGATCGGCCTCGGCCACCGCCACGCCCAGCGCACGCTCGCGGATGCGCAGCGCCAGCACCGCTCGGCGCTCTGGCGTGAGCTGCTTGGAGTCGCGCAGCCCGCGAATTGGCCGCCTGGGATCCAGGATCACCGCCGCCGCAACCACCGGTCCCGCGAGCGGACCGCGACCGGCTTCATCGACTCCCGCAATCAGCATGCTCAGCCCAATTCCTCCCGGTACGCTCGCGCAGCAATTGAAGCACAGCTTCCGCCGCACGTGCTGCGCCATCTTGTCGCAACGATTCGTGAATGCGGTGGAAACGAGCCAGCAGGTAGTCGCGACGCGGCGCGTCATCGAGCAGTTCCTCGAGCGCGCGTGCCATGGGCGCAGGAGCCACCGCCTCCTGCAGGAACTCGGGCACAAGGGCCTCGCCGGCCAGCAGGTTCGGCAGCGAGAAATACGGCAGCTTGACCAGCCGGAGCGCGCGCAGCACCAGCGCCGTGGGCGCCCCCATGCGGTAGGCCACCACCATGGGCGCGCGGCACAGCAGCGCCTCGAGCGCCGCCGTACCCGAAGCCACCAGCGCCACATCGGCCGCCGTGAGCACCGCTCGCGCCTGTCCGTCGAGCAGCCGGACGGCAGGGCCGGGCACCGCAGCACGCAGTGCGTGCTCGAACGCCTCCCGCGGCCCCTCGCCCGCCATGGGAGCGAGGATCGCAAGCCCGGCACGGCGCGCGGCCAGCAGCGTCGCGGCGCGGAGAAACGGCTCGGACAACCGCCGTACCTCTCCAACGCGGCTGCCCGGCAGCAGCGCCAGTACGGTGCTCCCGGCGGCCAACCCCAGCGCCGCGCGCGCGGCGGCGCGATCGGGCTGCAGCGGCAGCTGATCGGCGAGCGGATGGCCCACGAACTGTGCGCCCACGGCGTGCTCGCGGTAGAAGTCCGGTTCGAAGGGCAGCAGGCACAGCACCAGATCGTAGGCGCGGCCGACGGTGTACACGCGATGCCGGCGCCAGGCCCACACCTGCGCGCTCACGTACTGCACGGTCAGGTGCCCGCGGGCCTTCAGGCGCCGCGCCAGGCCGAGATTGAACTGCTGGTAGTCCACACCGATGAATACGTGCGGTGCGAACGCCACCAGCTCGCGCGCCAGCCGTGCGCGCAGCCGCAACAGCCGCGGCAGATGCGGCAGCACCTCGAACAGCCCCATGACGCTCAGCTCCTGCGCATCGGCCAGCGCCTGACACCCCGCCGCCCGCATCCTCGGGCCGGCCACGCCCGCGAACCGGCACGCGGGCACGCGCGCGCGCAGCGCATCGATCAATGCGGCCCCGAGCGCATCGCCGGAGGCTTCCCCGGCCACGATCGCGACCCGCAGACTCTCCATCAGCGGATCAGGCTGCGTTCCGAGGCGGCGATGAAATCCAGCAGCGTCGTGAGCTCGGGCTGCGTGGGCGCCAGCGCGGCAAGCTGCGCCACCGCCGCCGCGAGCGGCAGCTCACTGCGATAGAGGATGCGGTACGCATGGCGCAGATTGCGGATCTGCTCGGGCGAGAAACCGCGTCGCTTGAGTCCCTCGCTGTTGATCGAGTGCGGCACCGCAGGCTGGCCCACCGCCATGATGTAGGGCGGCACGTCGCGGGTCACCCCCGACAGGGCCGCCGTGAAGGCATGCGCGCCGATCTTGCAAAATTGGTGTACGCCCGTATAGCCGCTCAGGATCACCCAGTCGCCGAGCTCCACGTGTCCGGCCAGGCCCGCGTAGTTGACCATGACGACGTTGTTGGCGATCGTGCAGTCGTGGGCCACGTGGGTGTAGGCCATGAACAGGTTGTCGTCGCCGATGTGCGTGAGCCCGTGGTCCGGCGTGGCGCCGCGATTGATGGTGCAGAACTCGCGGAACACGTTGCGCTCGCCGATCACCAGCCGCGTCGGCCCGCCGCCGTACTTCTTGTCCTGCGGCGCAGCGCCGATCGAGGCGGCCTGGTAGATCTTGTTGTCGGCGCCGATGCGGGTCTGGCCGTCTATCACCACGTGCGGCCCGACCCAGCAGCGCGGGCCGATGACCACGTCCGGGCCGATCACGGCGTACGGACCCACCTCGATGTCGGCGGCCAGCTGTGCGCCGGCCGCCACGATCGCGCGCGCATCGATCACGCCAGATCCCCGTTGATGGGCGCGCCGTTGGTGGGTTTGAGATCGGGAGCGATCATGATATGGGCGTAGGCCACCTCCTTGCCGGCCACCTCGGCCACGGTCGCCAGGCGCCAGATGCCCTTGAAGCTGCGCTCGAACCGGGCCTGCAGGATCAACTGATCGCCCGGCTCGACCGGCTTGCGGAACCGCGCCTTGTCGATGCCCACGAAGTAGAAGCGCGTCGTGTCGTCTGGCAGCTCATCGGCCGACAGAAAGGCGAGCAGCCCGGCCACCTGCGCCAGGGCTTCGATGATGATGACGCCCGGCATGACGGGCCGATGCGGGAAGTGCCCGACGAAATAGGGCTCGTTGTAGGTCACGTTCTTGAGCGCGCGGATGCTCTGGCCGCGCACGCATTCGAGCACGCGGTCGACCAGCAGAAAGGGGTAGCGGTGCGGCAGGCGCAGCATGATGCCGTTGATGTCCAGTGCGAGCGGTTCACTCATCGTCCTGATCCTGTTGATTGTCACTTGCGGATGGATTGTTCTCGGCGCGCGCGTCGCGGTCCGCCAGCAGCTTCAGCCGCGCCACGACCCGCCGCCAGCGTCGCTGCGGTTCGATCGGGATGCCGCTGGAATACACACCGGGCTTGCTGATCGAGCCTGAGACCATGGCCATTCCGGTGATGACCACGTCGTCGCAGATCACCAGGTGGCCGGCGAAACCGCATTGCCCGCCGATCATGCAGCGCGCACCGATGCGCGTGCTGCCCGAGATACCGGTGCACGCGGCGATGGCCGTGTGGGCCCCGATCTGGACGTTGTGTCCGATCTGTATCTGGTTGTCCAGCTTGACCCCCTCGGCTATGACGGTGTCCTCGATCGCGCCCCGGTCGATGGTGGTATTGGCGCCGATTTCGACGTCATCGCCGATGCGCACCGCCCCGATCTGCGGCACCTTGAGCCAGCGCTCGTTCTCGCGCGCATAGCCGAATCCGTCGGCGCCGATGACCGCGCCTGGATGGATCAGCACGCGCTCGCCGAGCTGCGTGCGCGCCGCCAGGGTCACGCGCGCCACGAGGCGGCAATCGGACCCGATGCGCGCCTGCGGGCCGATAAGGCAGGCCGGCCCGAGCAGGCAGCGCGCGCCGATCACCGCCCCGGCGCCGATCACGACGTGCGGGCCGATCTCCACGCCGGCATCGATGCGCGCGGTCGGATCCACCAGCGCGCTCGGATGCACGCCGGCCGTCGGGGCCGGTTCCGGATACAGCAGCCCGGCGATGCGTGCGAACAGCGCATGCGGATTGGAGCTGATCAGGGCCGGCGTGGGACAGCTTGCGGCGCTGCGCTCATCGAGCACGACTGCCGCGGCGCGGGTGTGGTGCAGTTGCGGTGCCAGCTTGGGATTGGAAAGGAAGCTGAGGCTGCCCGGCCCGGCCGAGCCCAGCGCCGCCACGGCCTCGATGAGCACCTCCGGGTCTCCGCGCAACTCGCAGCCGAAACGCACTGCGAGCTCGCCGAGCGCGACGCCCATGTCAACGGTCGCTACTTGCTCTTCGACCCGGTCGCGGGTTTCGGACTGGTACTGCCGGTGTTGCCGGAATTTCCGGACGCCCCGCCGGTGGACGCGCGCGCGGCGTGCGCCTGCAATGCAGCGAGCACCTGCGGGGTGATGTCGAGCGCCGGACTGGTGAAAATGACCCCGTCGGCCAGCACCAGATCGAACTTCTCCCCCTGCGCATAGGCCTGCACTTCCTCGACCAGCGCCTTCTGCAGCTTGGAGAGCTCCTCGTTCTGCCGCGCGTTGAAGTCATCCTGGTACTCCTGGACCTTCTCCGAGAGCTCGCGGTTGCTGTCGCGCAGGTCCTTCTCCATCTTGGTGCGCTGATCGATGGTCATGGTGGCCCCATCCTTCTGCAGCGAATCCTCCTTGGCCTTGAGCGCCGCCTGCTCGCCCTGCAGCTCCTTCTGCTTGCCGGCGAACTCCCCCCGCAGCGTTTCCTGCGCGGCTTTCGCCTGCGGCGACTCCTGCATCAGCCGCGCGTACTGCACCACGCCGATCTTCAGATCGGCCCAGGCCGGAGCCGCGGCTGCCGCCAGGCCCAGCACTCCCAACATCACCACGCTGCACGAACGACCACTCATGCCTGCTCCTGCTAGAACGACTGCCCCACCGAGAATTGAAAGCCTTCTGTGCTGTCCGGGAAATCGATGCTAGTGCCTCGAGATGGGTTGAGGGCGATGCCGTAGCTGAAGCGGAATATGCCCAGCGACGGTGCAAGCCACTGTACCGAGAGGCCCGTCGAGTCCCGCAGGGCATGATAGCTGAAATTGTAGTTGATGGGGGTCTGGAGGTCCTCACCGACGAACCTGGTACCGTCATTGGAGAACACGTTGCCCATGTCGTAGAACACGCTCACGCGTGCGCTGGTCTGCCATTTCTGCGGTATGGGCAGCAGCAACTCTGTGCGCGAGACCGCCAGCATGTTGCCGCCATAGGGATTGCCGTTGGTGTCCACCGGACCCAGGGTGTCCTCGGTGTAGCCGCGCACGGTGTCGGGGCCGCCGGCGTAGAAGCGCTTGTAGGGCGGCAGGCCATGGGTGCCCCCGATGCCCTTGCCGTAGGCAATCTGCAGCGACTCGGTAAGCACGAAGCTGCGCCACAGCGGCAGGTAGCCCGAGAACTGGTAGCTGCCGATGAGATAGCGCACGTCGGCGCCCGGCGGCACGTAGGTCAGGCTCAGCGCGCTGCGCAGGCCGCGATCGGCGAACAGGGCGCGGTTGCGCGAGTCGTACTGCCAGCCGGCCGAGAGCTCGATGTTGGTGTAGCGGCTGCCCACCAGCGTGGTGGCGGCGGTGGTCGTGGTGCCGTCGGGCTCGATGAAGGTCGAGACCGACTGGGTGGTGTACGGACGGCCGTTGTTCATGACCCAGTCGACCGCCTGCTGGGCGCTCTGCGCAGCAAAGGTCAGCAGATCGATGTGCTGCAGCGAGACTCCGGCACTCACGCCCTGGTATTCGCTGATCGGGTAGCCATAGGTCAGGCCGAGGGCGATGTTCTTGGAGGTAAAGGACGAGGACTCCGATACGAACTGTGTCGAATCGCGATAGCTCAACGCAATGGTGCGCGACAGCCCATCGACCGAGCGGTACGGATCGGTCTCGCTGAAGCTGTAGACCTTGTTGAAGGCTCCAGCATCGACATTGAGCGCCACGAAGTCGCCGCCGCCGAAGAAATTGCTGTCGCTGAGGTTGCCGTTCAGACTCAACCCGTACGCGGCCGAATAACCGACGCCGCCGCCAACGGTGGCGCTCGGACGCTCCTTGACCGCGAAGTTCACATCGACGAGATCCGGGGATCCGGTAACCGGCTCGGTGCTCATGTCCACGCTCTCGACGAAGGCCAGCCGCTCCAGGCGCTGCTTAGAGCGCTCGAGCGCGACGTTCGACAGCCACGCGCCCTCGAGCTGGCGCAGCTCGCGCCGCATGCTCTCGTCGTCGCTGCGGGTGGTACCAGTGAAGTTGATGTGGCGTACGTACACGCGGCTGCCCGGATCGACGAACAGCGTCAGGTTGACGATGCGGCGGGCCTCATCGCTCTGCGGTACCGGTTCGACCTTGGCGAAGTAGAAGCCCTGCGCCCCGAGCCGGTTCTTGATCTGCTCCTGCGTGGCGCTGATGGTCTTCTGCGAATAGGTTTGACCCGGCGCCACCAGCAGCAGCTTCTTCATCTCCGCTTCGGGGATGATCAGGTTGCCGGCCAGCTTGATCTCCCCGAGCTTGTAGATCTTGCCCTCGGTGATGTTGGCGGTGATGAAGATGTCGCCCTTGTCCGGCGCGATGGCCACCTGGACCGAGTCGAGGCGAAAATTCGCGTAGCCGCGATCCTGGTAATAGGTCTGGATCTTCTCCAGATCCCCCTGCAACGTCTCGCGCGAATAGCGGTCGCTCTGCTTGTACCAGGACTGCCAGTTGGGCGTCTGCAGCGACAGCGTCGCGAGGATGTCCTTTTCCTTGAAGGCCGTGTTGCCAACGATGTTGATCTGGCGGATCTTCGCGCGGCTGCCCTCCTTGATGTTGATGCTCACCCGCACGCGGTTGTCCGGCAGGTTCTCGACCTTGGTGTCGATCTGCACCGCGTACTTGCCGCGGCTGTAGTACTGGTCGGTCAGGTACTGCGTGACCTCATCGAGCGTCGAGCGGTCGAAGGTCTTGCCGGCCGAGAGCCCGACGTTGCGCAGCGATTTCTGCAGGTCCTCGGTCTTGATGTCCTTGTTGCCCTTGATGTCGACGCTCTCGAGCGAGGGTCGTTCGGCCACGGCGACGATCAACACCGTGCCCTCGCGCCGCAGCTCGACGTCGCGAAAGAATCCGGTCGCATACAGCGCGCGTATGGCCTCGCGCACCCGCTGCGCGTCGAGATGGTCGCCGATGTTGACCGGCAGGTAGTTGAATACCGTGCCCTCGGAAATGCGCTGCAATCCCTCGATGCGGATGTTGCTGACGGTGAACTGGGTGTTGTCGGCCGGGCTGTCCGGGCTGCCGATGCCGAGGTCGGCGAATTCCTGGGCCAGCAGGGCGCCCGGAACGATCATCATCAGCAGCGCTGCGATGAGTGCGCGCGCCTTCGCGCGACATGTGGGTATGATCAAGGACGCTTCAACCGAACTGACGCGAGATATCGTTGAACAATGTCACACCCAGCAGCAGCACCAGCAATGCAATGCCGAGCTGCTGGCCGATGGCCTGAATGCGTTCGGACAATGGACTGCCTTTGAGCCATTCGATGGTCTGGAAGAGAATCTGTCCGCCGTCCAGCAGCGGAATAGGCAGCAGGTTCATGAAACCCAGCGCGAGGCTCACGATCACCAGGAAGTAGAGGAACGGCGCGACGCCGAGCGAGGCGGAATCGCCGGCCAGCTCGGCGATGCCGACCGGGCCGCTGAGATTCTTGACCGAGACCCTGCCGATCAGCATGCGCCAGAACAGCCGCCCCTGCAGCGCGGTCATGTCCCAGGCCTGTACGTTGGCCTGCACGAACGCGCCCGGGAGCGACAGACGGGTGTGCCGCAGCAGGCTCTCCGGATAAGGCGGCAGCGGCGGCGGGCGGGCGAGGATGCGGCCGACCGTCCGGCCGTCCTGCGTTTGGGCCAGCACGGACACCTGCACGCTCGCGTCCACGCCGCGGCGGCGATATTGGATCGAGATGCGCTGGCCCGGGCGCGACTGGATCTGGGTCACCACATTCTGGAAGTCATGCACGGGCTGCGCGTCGATGGCGAGGATCGTATCGCCCGCCTGCAGCCCGGCGCGTGCCGCCGGCCCGTTCGATTCGACGCTGCCGAGCACCGGCGGGACCGGCGGCTCGTAGAACTCCAGCCCCAGGCCGCTCATGAGGGCCGAAGGCTCGGTGAGCCGGCGACGCTCGGCCTCGCCGTTGATGGCCAGCGTACTGGTGCGCGGCGCGCCCGCGCCGTTGCGTACCGTGAGCACCACGGGTGAGCCGCCGCTGACCGCATCGAGCAGATCGAGCAGCACGGCGCGCTGCGAATCCACTGCGCGCGCATCCACCGCCACGATCTCATCGCCCGCACGCAGCCCGGCGCGGCCGGCGATGGAAGCGGCATCGATGGGTCCGAGTACCGGACGCGCCTCGGTGATGCCGGCTACCAGCATGATGGCCGTCAGCAGCAGCACGGCAAAGATGATGTTGAAGGCCGGACCGGCCAGCAGCACCACGATGCGCTGCCAGTGGGGCCGATGGTTGAAGGCGCGCGAGAGCTCCGCAGCCGCCACCGGCCCTTCGCGCTCATCGAGCATCTTGACGTAGCCGCCCAGCGGCACCGCAGCAATGACGTATTCGGTGCGATCGGCACCGGCCACGTGACTCCACAGCGTCTTGCCGAAGCCCACCGAGAAGCGCAGTACCTTGAAACCGAGCAGGCGGGCGACCGAGAAATGACCGAATTCGTGCACCGTCACGAGCAGGCAGATCGCGACGATGAAGGCGAGCAGGTGCCAGGACAAGCTCATGCGCGCGCGCCCTGCCCGGCCGCGCGCCGCGCGACCACCTCGGAAGCCAGGGCCCGGGCCTCGCCATCGGCCGCCAGAACCGCTTCGAGTCCTGTCATCGCTCCCCCTCGCACCCTGCCCATGACTGATTCAATGACCACCGGAATATCCCCAAAGTTCAATTGCTTGTCGAGGAACGCCTGCACGGCGATCTCATCGGCGGCATTCAGACTCGCACAATTGAGGCCGCCGAGCCTAGCCGCCTCCTGCGCGTGGCGCAGGCATGGAAAACGCTCCGGGTCGGGAGCGAGAAAATCCAGGCGCGCGGCGCGCACCAGGTCCAAAAACTCGGCACCGGCCGCCATGCGGTGCGGCCAGGCCAGTGCCTGCGCGATGGGTACGCGCATGTCCGGGGACGAGAGCTGCGCCAGCACCGAGCCGTCCTCGTATTCCACCATCGAGTGCACGATGCTCTGCGGGTGCACCACGATGCCGACGTCGCACGCCGGCACGCCGAACAGCACGCTGGCCTCGATCAGCTCGAGCCCCTTGTTCATCAGTGTCGCCGAGTCCACCGAGATCTTGCGTCCCATGTGCCAGCGCGGGTGGGCGCAGGCCTGTGCGGGTGTCGCCTGCGCGATCGCGGCGGCGCTCCAATTCAGGAACGGGCCGCCAGAGGCCGTGAGCAGCAGTCGCCGCACGCCGCGAGGCACGACTCCGGCCTGATAGCCGGGCGGCAGGCACTGGAAAATGGCGTTGTGCTCGCTGTCGATTGGAATGAGCTGCGCGCCCGAACGCTGCACGGCAGCCATGAGCAATGCACCGGCCATGACGGCCGATTCCTTGTTGGCGAGCAGCAGGCGCTTGCCGGCCGCTGCAGCCGCGAGCGAAGAGGCCAGGCCGGCCGCGCCGCTGATGGCCGCCATGACATAATCCACCTGCGACTGTTCCGGCAGCTGCGCAATCGCGGCCGCGCCGGCCACCACGCGCGTCGGGCAGCCGGCCGCGCGTAACTGTCCCTCCAGGGCTCGCGCCGCCGCTTCGGACTCCATGCCGGCCCATTCCGGCTCAAAGCGCCGGCACTGCAGCAGCATGAGCTCGACGTTGCTGCGCGCCGCCAGCGCGATCACGCGAAAGCGGTCGCGGTGCAGCGCCAGCACTTCGAGCGTGCAGCAGCCCACGGTGCCCGTGGATCCCAGTACCGCAACGCCGATCTCACTCATACGCCCACCCCGAGCCAGATCAGGCCCAGTGTCATGACCGGGGTCGCGGCCGTCACGCTGTCGATGCGATCGAGCACGCCGCCATGGCCGGGAAAGAGCCTGCCGCTGTCCTTGATGCGCACATGCCGTTTGAGCAGGCTCTCGGTCAGATCGCCGATCACCGAGAATGCGGCCGCCGCCAGGCACAGCGGCACGAAGGTGCCGGCGGCCAGCCTGAAATATGCTGCGCCGCACAGCGCCGCTGCCAGCGCCAGAAGCATCCCGCCCATAACGCCCTCCCAGGTCTTGTGCGGTGACACGCTCGGGGCCAGGTGCACCCGCCCGAACTGGCGGCCGACAAAGAAGGCTCCGGTATCGGCCGCGAAGCTTAGCGCCAAAATGAACAGCGTCCACTGCGCACCGTTGCGCCACAGGGCATCGATGTGGACCAGCGCCAGCCAGGTCGGCAGCAGTGCCAGCGCCCCGGCCAGCGCCGCCCCGCCGCGTCCCACCCAGCGGGGCGCCCCCACGATCCATCCCAGCGCCACCAGCCACCACAGGCTGGCAATGGCCATGGTCCAGACGAAGTAGCGGGGCCCGAGCGGCCGATACAGCCCCGCCACGCCCAGCAGCAGCAGCAGCAGCACGTAGGCCACGCGCCCCGGCACGGTCACGACCAGGAAGGCCGACCACTCCCAGGCGCCGACCAGCAGGATCAGGCCCAGGATGGCCGCCGTGAGATGTGCGGGCGAATACAGGATGGCCGCCACCAGCAGCAACGTCAGCACCAGTGCGGTCACGACGCGGGAGCGCAGCATCGGATGCGCCTCAGACCGGCTCGGCGCCGGCAAGCTGCGCTTCGGTGAGACCGAAGCGCCGCCGCCGCGTGGCGAAGTGCTGCAGAGCCGCCTCGAAGCAGGCGGCATCGAAGTCCGGCCACAGGCACTCGGTGAAGTACAGCTCCGTGTAGGCGAGATTCCACAGCAGGAAGTTGCTGATTCGTTGTTCACCGCCGGTGCGGATGAACAGGTCCGGATCGGGCAGACCGCCAAGCGCCAGGGCAGCGGCGAAGGTCGGCTCATCGATCTCGACCAGCTTGAGCTCGTGCCGCTCAACCTGCGAGGCAAGACGGCGCGCGGCCCCGACGATGTCGCTGCGACCGCCGTAACTGAGCGCAATCTGCAGCTGCAGGCGCCCATTGGCGAGCGTGACCTGCTCGGAGTTGGCGATGCTGGCGCGCAGGCGCGCATCGAGCTCGGCGCGCTCGCCGATGAAGCGCACGCGCACACCATTGCGATGCAATTCGCCTATCTCGCCTTCCAATGACTCGACGAACAACGACATCAGACTCAGCACCTCATCGCGTGGCCGGCCCCAGTTCTCGCTGCTGAACGCGAACAGCGTCAGCGCCCCAATCTCGCGCCGCACGCATTCCTCGATCACCACTCGCACCGGGCCGACGCCAGCGCGATGGCCGTCGGCGCGCGCGTCCCCGCGTGCACGCGCCCAGCGGCCGTTGCCGTCCATGACGATGGCCACATGGCGGGGCAGCGGCGCGGTCGCGCGGGTTGTCGCAACACTGCTCAAACTTGCAGAATTTCCTTTTCCTTGGACGCCAGCAACTGATCGATCTCGGCGATGTAGCGATCGGTGAGCTTTTGGATCTCGTCCTGGCCACGGCGTTCCTCATCCTGCGACACGAGTTTTTCCTTGAGCATTTCCTTGAGATCGGCGATCGCATCGCGGCGCACGCTGCGCACGCTCACACGCGCGTTCTCGGCATCCTGGCGCACGACCTTGGTGATGTCGCGGCGGCGCTCCTCGGTCAACGGCGGCAGCGGAATGCGGATCACGGTGCCGGCGGTGTTCGGGGTCAACCCGAGGTCGGATTTGTGGATGGCCTTCTCGATGGGGCCCACCATGTTCTTTTCCCACGGCGAAACGACCAGCGTGCGTGCATCCTCGACGCTGATGCTCGCCACCTGCTGCAGCGGCACGTCGGAGCCGTAGTAATCCACCTTCAGGTGCTCAATGAGGCTCGGATGCGCCCGGCCCGTGCGCAGCTTCCTGAGGTCGGCCTGGAATACCTGTACGCACTTCTGCATGCGCCCGGCCGCATCCTTCTTCAGATCCTCGAGCATGGTAGCCGCCCTCAGTCGTTGGTCACGAGAGTGCCGATGTCCTCGCCGCGCATGATGCGCAGCAGATCGCCCTCACGGCCGAGATTGAACACCCGCAGCGGCATGCGGTAGTCGCGGCACATCACGATCGCGGTGGCGTCCATGACGTTGAGCCGCTCATCGAGCACGCGGTCGTAGGTCAGGCGCGGATAGTGCAGCGCGGCGGGATTGGTGACCGGGTCCTCGGAGAAGATACCGTTGACCTTGGTCGCCTTGAGCAGCAGATGCGCCTCGATCTCGATCGCGCGCAGGCTCGCCGCCGTATCGGTGGTGAAGAAGGGATTGCCGGTGCCGGCGGCGAATATCACCGCCCGCCCCTTCTCGAGGTGCCGGATCGCGCGCCGGCGGATGAAATCCTCGCAGACCTCGTTGATGCGAATGGCCGACATGACGCGGGCCCGCATGCCCTGCTGCTCGAGGGCATCCTGCAGCGCCAGCGCGTTCATGACGGTCGCCAGCATGCCCATCTGGTCGGCCGTGACGCGATCCATGCCGGCGCGCGCGAGGCCGGCACCGCGGAACAGGTTGCCACCGCCGATCACTATTCCGACCTGCACGCCCAGGGCCTGCACCTGGCCGATCTCGCCGGCCACGCGCTTGAGCACTTCGGGATCGATGCCGTAGTCGGCCCGGCCGAGCAGCACTTCGCCCGAGAGCTTGAGGAGGATGCGGCTGCCGGGCGCTTGCGTTTCGTTCATCCTGGCCGTTCCGTGTTGGCTGGCGGCAAACCGCATCAGTCTGCCATAAAAAAAACCCCGCTATCGGCGGGGTTTTCGAGCTTCACCGGCGCGTCAGCGGCCGCCACCGGCGGCGCTCACCTGCGCCATGACCTCGGCGACGAAATCCTGCGGCCGCTTCTCGATACCCGCGCCCAGCTCGTAGCGCTCGAAGCGCAGCACCGTCGCCCCCGCGCTCTTGAGCAGCTTCTCGATGCTCTGATCGGGATCCTTGACGAAGGGTTGCCCCAGGAGCGCGATTTCATTGAGCGACTTGCGCAGTCGCCCTTCGACCATCCTGGCAACGATCTCCGGGCTCTTGCCCTCCCGCCCCGCCTGCTCGGCCAGGATCTCGCGCTCCTTCGCCACGACCTCCGCCGGTACCTGTGCCGCGCTGAGATAGCGCGGGTTACTTGCCGCGACGTGCATGGCCAGATCGTGCGCAAGGACGGCTGAGCCGCCTTCGATTGCCACCAGCGCGCCAATGCGGACGCCGTGCACGTAGGCCCCGAGGTGACCGTCCGTCGCGAGCACCACGCAGCGGCGCACGCTGATGTTCTCACCGATCTTGGCCACCAGCGCGCGTCGGCGCGTATCGACGCTCTCGCCCGCAGCCAGCTCGGCGGCCAGCAGCGCCGACACGTCCACCACGCGACCGGCCAGGGCGGCGCGCGCGACGTCGGCGGCGAAGTGGCGGAAATCCTGCTCGCGCGCGACGAAATCGGTCTCGCAATTGATCTCGACCATGGCGGCCGCACGGCCGTCGGCCGAGCGCTCGATCACGATGAGCCCCTCGGCAGCCAGGCGCGCAGCCTTCTTGTCCGCCTTGGCCAGGCCCTGCCTTCGCATGAGCTCGGCGGCAGCATCAAGGTCGCCGGCCGTCTCCACCAGGGCGTTCTTGCACTCCATCATGCCGGCGCCGGTGCGCTCGCGCAGCGTTCGAACCGCATCGGCTGTCACATTCATGGACGTATTCCTGCTGGTGGCGTCAGGTCGCGCCGCTGCGCGGCCGGCGCGTGGCGCCCGCAGTGCTGCGGCGCTTGAGTCCCATGGGGGGCGTAGCGCCTTCGGGGATCTCGGCGCCATCGTCGAGCTCGGCCTCCAGACTGGGTTCCGCGACCGGCGGCGGCGCCGCGACCGGAGCGGCGGGCGGGCGACGGCGGGCCGGAGTCTTCTTGCGCACCGCAGCAGCCGGCCGCGGACGCGCCGGGCGGCCGCTCTTGCGGCGCGGATTGCCTTCCTCGTCGAGCTCGACGAACTCGTCTTCGCCCACGGCCACCTGCGGCACCGAAGACTTGCCCTCGAGTACGGCATCGGCTATCGCCGCCGCATACAGCGCAATGGCGCGCATGGCGTCGTCGTTGCCGGGGATCACGTGATCGATGCCGTCAGGCGAGCAGTTGGTGTCCACCACGGCCACCACCGGGATGCCGAGCTTGCGGGCCTCGTGGATCGCGATGTGCTCGTGACCCACATCGATCACGAACAGCGCGTCGGGAAGCGCCTCCATGCTCTTGATGCCGCCGAGGCTGCGCTCGAGCTTGACCATTTCACGGCGCAACTGGGTCGCCTCCTTCTTGCCGCGCTTGTCGAGCGCACCCGAGCCGGCCATGTCCTGCAGCTCCGCGAGGCGTTTGATCGAGCCGCGGATGGTCTTGAAATTGGTCAACATACCGCCGAGCCATCGCTGGTTGACGTACGGCATCGCCGCACGCACCGCCTCCTTCTGAATCGCATCGCGCGCGGACCGCTTGGTGCCGACGAACAGCACCGTGCCGCCATCGGACACCACCTGCTTGATGAACACGGCCGCATCGGCGAACAGCGGCTGGGTCCTCTCGAGGTTGATGATGTGGATCTTGTTGCGTTCGCCGAAGATGAAGGGCTCCATCTTCGGGTTCCAGAAGCGGGTCTGGTGTCCGAAATGGACACCCGCTTCCAGCATCTGTCGCATGGACACGCTGGGCATGAACTTGAAGCTCCTGTGTCGGGTTGTGGCCTCCGCGCATCCCTGATGACGATCCCGAGGCGGGGACTTGCGGCGCGCAAGCGCAGCAGAGGCCGCATCCTCAAGGACACCCGGTCACAGGTTCGTGATGCGCGTGTGGATTGCGTTGCCAAAAAAGGCCGCGCTTTATACCATGAACTTCCAGCCCGAACAATGCTTCCGCCATCGCGAGACACCGCATGCTGCGCACCACACAAATCTCACTCAAGTCCCCGGAAGAGCAGCAGAAACTGCGTATCGCCGGCGCATTGGCGGCGGACGTGCTGGACATGATCGGCGACCACGTGGCCGCCGGGGTCAGCACCGATGAGCTCGACCGCATCTGCAACGAGTACATCGTCAACGTGCAGCACGCCGTCCCGGCCAACGTCGGCTATCGCGGCTTCCCGAAGACGGTCTGCACCTCGGTCAACCATGTGGTCTGCCACGGCATACCGAACGACCGCCGCCTCAAGAGCGGCGACATTCTCAACATCGACGTGGCGGTCATCAAGGACGGCTACCACGGCGATACCAGCCGCATGTACTTCGTCGGCAAGCCGCCGGTGCTCGCGCAGCGTCTGGCCGAGGTGTGCAAGCAGGCCATGTGGCACGCCATCGAGCTGGTGCGCCCGGGCGCGCATCTCGGTGACATCGGTCACGCGATCCAGACCCTGGCGGAAGCCGAGGGGTTCTCGGTGGTGCGCGAATACTGCGGCCACGGCATCGGCCGCGTGTATCATGAGGACCCGCAGATCCTGCACTACGGTGAGCCCGACTCCGGGCTCGAGATCCGCGCCGGCATGGTGTTCACCATCGAGCCCATGATCAATGCCGGCAAGCGGCACGTGCGCGTGCTGCCCGACGGCTGGACCGTGGTCACGAAGGATCATTCACTGTCGGCGCAGTGGGAGCACATGGTGCTGGTGACCGCGGACGGCCACGAGGTGCTGACCTTGAGCCCGCGCGCAGCGCATTAACCCAAGCCTCCTAAGGACGGCCATGGCGGTTCCCGATACCACGGTGCTCGAGGAAGTCACGCCCGAGCCGGCGCCGCTCGACTGGCCGCTGCTCAACCGGCTTCCGGCGCTGCTCAGCGAGAGCCAGTGCGCGGCCGAGAGCTGCCGCAGCCTGCTCAAGCAGGCGCAGGAGGAGCTGCGCGCGCGCTTCGTCGATGAGGAGCCGGTGGAGAGCCTGGTACGCTCGCGCGCGCGCTTCACCGACCTGCTGCTGCGCACACTCTGGCAGCAGCGCCTGCAGACCGATCTGGCCGGCCGCCTGGCGCTGATCGCGGTCGGCGGCTACGGCCGCGGCGAGCTGCACCCCTACTCCGACATCGACATCCTGGTACTGGTCCCGGCACCGCTGGCCGAAAACGAGCGCGCCAGCATCGAGCAGCTGGTGGCGTTCCTGTGGGACATCGGACTCGAGGTCGGCCACAGCGTGCGCACCGTGGCCGAATGCGCCGAGGAGAGCGTGGCCGATGTGGGCGTCATGACCACGCTGATGGAGTCGCGGCGCCTGGCCGGTTCGGCCGAGCTGCTGGCGGCCATGCGCGTGGCACTCGCGCCCGACCGGGTCTGGCCGGTGCGCGAGTTCTTCGAGGCCAAGGTGCGCGAACAGCAGGAGCGGCGCCTCAAGGCCAACGATACGGCCTACAACCTCGAGCCGAACGTGAAGACCGGACCGGGCGGCCTGCGCGACATACAGACCATCGCCTGGGTCGCGAAGCGCCATTTCGGCGCCGAGTCGCTCGATGAGCTGGTCACGCACGGTTTCCTGACCCCCTCGGAGCTGCGGCGGCTCAAGCAGGCACAATCCTTCCTGTGGAAGGTGCGCTTCGGGCTGCACGCGCTGACCGGGCGGCACGAGGACCGGCTGCTGTTCGACTACCAGATCACGCTGGCGCACTCCTTCGGCTACGAGGACGCCTCCTACACCCTGGCGGTCGAGCAGCTCATGCAGCGCTACTACCGCACGGTCATGGACGTCACGCTGCTCAACGAGCTGCTGCTGCAGCTCTTTCGCGAGGCCATTCTGAGCGACCGCGCGCCGCCACAGCCGCTCAATCCGCGCTTCCAGGTGTGCAACGACTACCTGGAGGCGGTCAACGAGGACGTATTCGCGCGCCTGCCCTCGGCGCTGCTCGAGCTGTTCGTGCTGCTGCAGCAGAACCCGCAGATCCGCGGCGTGCGCGCCGGCACCATCCGCGCGGTGGCCCGCAACCTGTGGCTCATCGACGAGGAATTCCGCCAGAATCCGCGCAATCACCGTTTATTCCTCGAGATCCTGCGCGCCCCGCGCGGTGTCACGCACGAGCTGCGGCGCATGAACGACTACGGCGTGCTCGGCCGCTACATCCCCGCCTTCGGACGCGTGGTCGGGCGCATGCAGTACGACCTGTTCCACGCCTACACCGTCGATGCGCACACGCTGTTCGTGGTCAGCAACCTGCGCCGGCTGGCCATGCGCGAGTTCGATCAGGAGCTACCGCTGGTCTCGGCCATCATGCAGCAGTTGCCCAAGCCGGAAATCGCCTACCTCGGGGCGCTGTTCCACGACATCGCCAAGGGACGCGGCGGGGACCACTCCGATCTGGGCGCGGTGGATGCCGAAGCCTTCTGCCTCGAGCAGGGCCTGTCGCGCTACGACGCGCGGCTGGTGGCGTGGCTGGTCAAGAACCACCTGCTGCTGTCGATGACGGCGCAGAAGCAGGACATCGGCGATCCGCAGGTGGTCAGCGACTTCGCCCGCAAGGTCGGCGACGAATCGCACCTCGACTACCTGTACGTGCTCACCTGCGCCGACGTCCGCGGCACCAATCCCAAGCTGTGGAATTCGTGGAAGGCATCGCTGTTCCATGAATTCTACGAGCGCGTCAAGCGCGCCCTGCGCCGCGGGCTGGAAACGCCCGTGGATCAGGACGAGCTCATGCATGAGCATCAGGACAGCGCGCGCGCGCTGCTGCGCGGCTTGGGGATGGCGCCGGCGGCCATCGAGCGCGCCTGGGCGCCGCTGCCGACGGCGTACTTCCTGCGCCACTCGCCTGAGGAGATCGCGCGCCACACGCGCGCACTCGCCGCGGTGGAAGCCAATGCCGACGAGCCGCTGGTCTCGGTCGAGCCGTTGAGCGAGCGCGGCACCACGGCGGTCATGATCTACGCGCCGCACCGGCGGCACGCTTTTGCGCGCGCCACGGCCGTGCTCGATCAGCTCGGCCTCAACATCCTCGAGGCCCGCATCACGCCGGTGGGCAACGGCTTCTCGCTCGATTCGTACCACGTGCTCGAGGAAGACGGCAACGCGGTCGGCGATGCCGAGCGTCGCATCGAGATCGAGCAGGCGCTGTGGGGCTCGCTGCGGCGGCCCGAGGAGGCGCCGCTGGCGGTCTCGCGCCGAGCCACCCGCCAGATGCGCGTCTTCAAGACCATCACCCAGATCGCGATCAGCGTTGATGAGCGCAATCACCGCTCGGTGCTCGAGCTCACGGCCGGTGACCGGCCCGGGCTGCTGTGCGATGTGGGCAAGGTGCTGTGGGAGGAGCGCGTGGACCTGCACGCCGCCAAGATCAGTACGCTCGGCGAGCGCGCCGAGGACGTCTTCTACGTCACCGACCGGGCGCAGCAGCCGCTGGATGAGGCGAGCGCGGAGCGCCTGCGATTGCGCCTGACCGGCGTCCTCGATCACCGTCCGGCATGAATCCCGCGCTGGCGCGGTTGCAGCCGTATCCGTTCGAGCGGCTGCGGGAGCTGCTCGCGGGCGCCACGCCGCCGGCGCACCTGTCCTGCATCTCCCTGTCCATCGGCGAGCCCAGGCACGCGCCGCCGCCGTTCGTGATCGATGCGCTGGCATCCCATCTCGACCAGCTCGGCAGCTATCCGCTCACACGCGGGCTGCCGCAGCTGCGCGCCGCCATGGCCGCGGCGCTGCAGCGCTGCCATCTGCCGGAGCAAGCGCACCTGGATCCCGAGACCATGGTGCTGCCGGTCAACGGCACGCGCGAGGCGCTGTTTGCGTTCGCGCAGGCCATCGTCGACCCGCAGCCCGGGGCGCTCGTGGCCATGCCCAATCCGGGCTACCAGATCTACGAAGGCGCGGCCCTGCTGGCGGGCGCGCAGCCGCACTATCTCAATATTTCCGGAGAGCCCGGCGCCCTGCCCGATCTCGAATCGGTGCCGGCGGCGGTCTGGCGTCGCGTGCAGCTACTGTTCCTGTGCTCCCCGGGCAATCCCACCGGCGCCATCCTGCCCCTGCCCTATCTGCGCGCCGCGCTCGATCTGGCCGAGCGCCACGACTTCATCATCGCCGCCGACGAATGCTATGCGGATCTGTACCTCGACGAGACGCGGCCCAGTCCGAGCCTGCTGCGCGCCGCGGTGGCGGCCGGCAACCACGATTTCCGGCGCTGCATGGTGTTTCACAGCCTGTCCAAGCGCTCGAGCCTGCCCGGGCTGCGCTCCGGGCTGGTGGCGGGTGATGCGACCCTCATCGAGCGCTTCCTGCGCTACCGCACCTATCACGGCTGCGCCATGCCGCTGCCCACTCAATTCGCGAGCATCGCGGCCTGGAGCGACGATGCGCACGTGCGGGCGAACCGGCGCCTATATCAGCAGAAATTCGAGCGCGTCGTGCCCATACTGCGCCCGGTGCTGCCGCTCGAGCGACCCGACGGCGCTTTCTACCTCTGGCCGCACATCGGCGCGGACGATGCCCGCTTCGCGCGCGAGTTGTACGAGCGCGCACACCTTATCGTGCTGCCCGGCAGCTTCATCGCCCGCGAAGCCCACGGCGAGCATCCAGGGCGCGGCCGCGTGCGCATCTCGCTGGTGGCGGAGCTGGCCCAGTGCGTGGAGGCCGCCGAGCGGCTGCGGGAGTTTCTCGCCGCTGCTCCCGTCACGGCTGCTCCAGGCGGTCGATGAAACCGCCGTACCAGGCGGCGATGGAATTCTTGCGTAGCACCTCGAGCATGGCGGCGTGCCGCGAGCGCCGCTCGTCGAGTGGCATGGCCAGCGCCAGGCTCAGCGCGCGCGCCACGGCCTTGCGGTCGTAAGGGTTGACCAGCAGCGCCTCGGTCAACTCTCGCGCCGCCCCGGCCATGCGCGAGAGCACTAGTACCCCCGGATCCTGCGGGTCCTGTGCCGCGACGAACTCCTTGGCCACGAGGTTCATGCCGTCGCGCAGCGGCGTCACCACGGCGACGTTGGCCACGCGCAGAAAGCCGCACAGGGTGTCGTGGCGGAAGTCCCGATTCAGGTAGCGTACCGGCGTCCAGTCGGTATCGGCGTACTGGCCGTTGGTCCGGCCGGCGGCGTGCTCGAGCGCATCGCGGATGTCGACGTAGGCCGCGACGTTGACGCGGCTCAGCGGCGCAATCTGGATGAGCGCCACGTTGCCGAGCAGCTCCGGACTGGACTCGAGCAGCGTCCGATAGGAGGCAAACCGCTCGACCAGCCCCTTGCTGTAGTCCAGCCGATCCACCCCGAGCATGAATTTGCGGCCCAGCAGGCCGGCGAGCAGCCGCTTGACCTGCTCGTCCTCGCGCACGGCGTCCGCGGCCTGGGTCGCCACCGCCTCGACATCGACCCCGATCGGAAACACGCCGGTGCGTACGCGCCGGCCCGCGAGCTCGATGTGATCGGCGCCGATCACGGCCTGGTCGTGAAACACCGAGTGGACGGCGGAGTGAAAACCCTCGAGGTCCTCGCTGGTCTGGAAGCCCACGAGATCGTACTGGCACAGGTCGCGCACCAGCTCCGCGTACACCGGCAGTGCGCGCAGCAGCGCAATGGTGGGGTACGGAATATGCAGAAAGAAGCCCAGGCGCCCCTGCACGCCGCGCTCGCGCAGCAGCGCGGCGAGCGGCATGAGCTGGTAGTCGTGGACCCAGATGCTGTCGCCCGGCGAGATCTCGCGCATCACCGCGGTGGCGTACAGGCGGTTGATGGCCATGTAGGCGTCGAACTCGGCCGCGTCGTAGCGGAAGGCGCCGACGAAGTAGTGATGCAGCGGCCAGAGCGTCGAGTTGCAGAAGCCGTCGTAGTACGCCTCGAACTGCTCGCGCGGCAGATCGAGGGCGACGAAGCGGATGCCCTCCTTCTCGATACTCTCGATGTCTGCGGCGCTCTCGGGCTCGGACGCGGGCCGCTCATGCGTCTTGCCGCTCCAGCCCAGCCACACCCCGCCGGACTGGCGCAGCGCCGAGAGCACCCCCACCGCCAGGCCGCCCGGCGGGCTCGCATGGCCGGGAATGGTCAGGCGGTTGGAGACTACTGCCAGGCTCATGAGTGTGCTCGAGTCCGGCTTACGCGATGTCGAGCAGCCAGCGCCGCAGCTGATCGGGACTGGCCAGGCGGTAGGTGGCCGCACTCGGGGCCGCCGCCCCCACACGCACGCTGATGCCCCCGACCTGATTGACGACCTCGAATGCATCCTCGTCGGTCACGTCATCGCCGGCGAAGATCGGGCTGCGGCCACGGAAGGGCGCTTGCTCCATGAGACGACGCAGCGCCGCGCCCTTGGTCAGGTGTCGCGGGCGGATCTCGACCACGCACTTGCCGACCAGCAGGGCGAACGCCGGCCCGAGCCGCGCGACCGCCAGCTCGGCAAGCTCGAGCACTTCGCGGCCGCGCTCGGGAGCGTTGCGATAATGCAGGGCGATCGCACAGCGCTTGTTCTCGAGGCGTGCCGCGGGCACGCGCTCGATCGCCGCCTGCATCATCGGCAGCGCCGACTGCAGCTCGGCCACCAGCGATTCGTCGGCCACGACCTGCTCGTGCAGGCGCATCTCTCCGCCGTGCACGCCGATCGCCGGCAGCTTCAGCGGCGCGAACAGCGCATCGATCGCCGCGATGGTGCGGCCGCTCACGAAGGCGACGGCGCCGTCGAGCTTGAGTGCCAGCCGCTCCAGCAGCGGCACCATCCACGCCGGCACCTCGACCAGCTCGGGAGCAGGCGCGAGATCGAGAAGCGTGCCGTCGATGTCCAGGAACAGCGCGTGGCCGGCCAGCCCGCTGCGCATGGGCGGCCGCCGTAGCTCGGGGGTGGAGGGTGGGGAAGCGGCCGGCCCAGACGACAGCCGGATCGCGAACAGCGTTTGCATGAGTTCAACCTAGCCACCGGTTCCAGGCGCGACTATAGGAACCACCGCGCACGGCTGTAGTCAGACCGGCGCCGCGCAGGTCAGAATACTCCGACTGCGGCGCCACGCGCCAGCCACGCACAGGAAGTATCGACAGGTATGAGCACCCGCGATCTGCAGACGGTGATCGAAGCCGCGTACGAGCGGCGCGCGCAGTTATCCAGCGCCAGCGTTGATCCGGCCACTGCCCGGGCCGTGGAGGCGGCGGTGGATGCGCTCGATAGCGGCACGTACCGCGTGGCCGAACCGATCGACGGGCGTTGGCAGGTGCACACGTGGCTCAAGAAAGCCGTGCTGCTGTACTTCCGCATCCACGACAGCGCGGTGCTCGAAGCCGGCTACACGCGCTTCTATGACAAGGTCCCGCTCAAGTATGCCGCGACCGATGCCGCGCAGTTCGCGCAGCAAGGCGTGCGAGTCGTGCCGCATGCGCTGGTCCGCCGCGGCGCATTCATCGCCTCCAACGCGGTACTCATGCCGTGCTACGTGAACATCGGTGCGCACGTCGGGGCAGGTACCATGATCGATACCTGGGCCACCGTGGGCTCCTGCGCCCAGATCGGCCGCAACGTGCATCTGTCGGGCGGCGTCGGCATCGGCGGGGTGCTCGAGCCACTGCAGGCCGGTCCCACCATCATCGAGGACGATTGCTTCATCGGCGCGCGCTCCGAGGTCGTCGAGGGCGTCGTGGTCGGCGCGGGCTCGGTAATCTCGATGGGAGTATTCATCGGCCAGAGCACCCGCATCTACGATCGCAGCAGCGGCACCGTCCTGCACGGCCACGTGCCGCCCGGCTCGGTGGTGGTGGCCGGATCGCTGCCGGCGAGCGATGGCAGCCACAGTCTCTACTGCGCGGTGATCGTCAAGCGCGTCGATGCGCAAACTCGCGCCAAGACCTCGCTCAACGAGTTGCTGCGCGCCGCGGAGTGAATGTGCTCAGCCGTAACGGCCGGTGATGTAGTCTTCCGTCGCCTTGCGGCCCGGATTGGTGAATATGCGCGAGGTCTCGTCGAATTCGATGATCTCGCCGAGGTACATGAAGGCGGTGTAATCGGAGACGCGTGCGGCCTGCTGCATGTTGTGGGTCACGATGAGCACCGTGACCTGCTCGCGCAGCGCGGCGATGAGCTCCTCGATGCGCGCGGTGGCGATCGGATCGAGCGCCGAGGTGGGCTCATCGAACAGCAGAATTTCCGGACTGGTCGCCAGCGCCCGCGCGATGCACAGGCGCTGCTGCTGCCCGCCCGAGAGCGACAGGGCCGAGCTCGACAGGCGATCCTTGGCCTCATCCCACAACGCCGCGCCGCGCAGCGCCTTCTCGACCTCCTCCTGAATGCGCAGCTGCGAGCGCACGCCGCGGATGCGCAGGCCGTAGGCAACGTTTTCATACACCGACTTGGGAAATGGATTGGGCTTCTGGAACACCATGCCGATGCGCATGCGCACTTCGATTGGATCGACGTCGTGCGCCACCAGATTCATGTCCTCCGGCAGCAGCATGATTCGACCCTCGTAGCGCGACCCCGGGGTCAGATCGTGCATGCGGTTGAAGCAGCGCAGGAAGGTGCTCTTGCCGCAGCCCGACGGGCCGATCAGCGCCGTGACCTGTTTCTCGCGGATCTCGATGTTGAGATTCTTCAGCGCCTTGAACTCGCCGTAGTAGAAGCCCAGCGCCTCGGCGCGGGCCTTGACCGGAGCCTTGAGGGCCGCCGATCGGCGGGTCTCATCCACCGCGAGCTGCAGCAGGCCGCGACCGCTGGGGCGGATCGGAATGACGCCGGTGTCGATGTCCGTAGCGGGCGGAAATCCGGTCACGTTGGAGCCCGTCTCCACGCTTTTCACCCTCGGTTCCATGAATTCATGCGCCTACAGTACCAGAAGGCCCGCCACGCCTTCAGCCCCTGAAGGCATGCAGCTCCTTTTCGATCTCCTCGAGCCTGGTATGGCGTACATCCTTGCCGTGCACGAGGTAGATCAGGTATTCGCAGACGTTCTTGGCATGATCGCCGATGCGCTCGAGCGAGCGCACCACCCACATCACGTCGAGCGCGCGCCGTATCGAGCGCGGATCCTCCATCATGAAGGTGATGCTCTGGCGATGAATGGCCTCGTATTCCTCGTCCACGGTCCGGTCGCGGCGCACCACCGCGAGCGCCAGCTGGGTGTCGAGGCGCGCGAACGCATCGAGCGTGTCGTGCAACATCTCTATGACCAGGTCGCCGAGGTTGCGCAGCTCACGGTAGCGGCTGTGGGGACGCTCGCGCTGGGCCAGTCGCGCGGCGATGGCCGCAATCTTCTCGCCCTCGTCGCCGATGCGTTCCAGGTCAGTGATGGTCTTGAGTATGGTGATGATCAGACGCAGGTCCGAAGCCGTGGGGCTGCGCGTCGCGAGGATGCGGCTGCAGTCCTCGTCGATGGAGCGCTCGAGCTGATTGACCTGGGCCTCCTCCTCTGCCACGCGCACGATCACGCGCGCATCCGGCTCGGTGATGCCGCCCATGGCATGCGTCAGTTGCCGCTCGACCAGGCCTCCCATCTCCATGACGCTGCTGCGCAGCCGCTCGAGGTCCTCATTGTAACGGCTGGAGATATGGTGGCCGAGACCGTCCGTGCTCATCCGCGCATGGTATACGGTTCTCCATGACAGATTCGTGTCAGCCCTTGCCGATGCCGGCCCCACCCCGTATAAGGCGCCGAGCCTCGGCCGGCGAAGGAATCCGATGTCCACGACGCTGCAACTGACCCAGGAGCTGATCGCCCGCGCCTCGGTGACCCCCGCGGATGAGGGCTGCCAGGAGCTGCTCGCCGGCAGACTGGCGCACATCGGCTTCGTGGTCGAGAAGCTGCGCTACGGCAGCGTCGAGAACTTCTGGGCGCGCCACGGCGGGGCCGGCCCGGTGCTGTGCTTCGCGGGCCACACGGACGTGGTGCCCACCGGGCCGCTGGAGGAGTGGCGCTCGGATCCCTTCACGCCAACCATCCGCGACGGCGTGCTCTACGGTCGCGGCGCGGCGGACATGAAGAGCGGGCTGGCGGCCATGGTCACGGCCGCCGAGGAGTTCATCGGTGCACAGCCCGCGCACCGTGGCGCGGTCGCGTTCCTGATCACGAGCGATGAGGAAGGGCCGTCGGTGGACGGGACGCGCCGGGTGGTCGAAACGCTGCGCGAGCGCGGCGAGCACATAGACTGGTGCATCGTCGGCGAGCCCTCGAGCGAGCATAGCATCGGCGATACCATCAAGATCGGCCGTCGCGGCTCGCTGTCCGGCCGTCTGACCGTACACGGCGTGCAGGGCCACATCGCCTACCCGCAGCTTGCCGAGAACCCGGTGCACAGCTTTGCACCGGCCCTGGCCGAGCTCGCCAGCCGCGTCTGGGACCAGGGCAACGAGCACTTCCAGCCCACAAGCTTCCAGGTGTCCAATCTCACCGCCGGCACCGGCGCACCGAACGTGATTCCGGGGGAGCTCAAGGCGCGCTTCAACCTGCGCTACTCCCCGGTGCAGACGCTCGAGGCGCTCAAGCGCAGCGTCGAGGAAATCCTGACGCGGCACGGCGTCCGCTACACGCTCGAGTGGTACGTCTCGGGCGAGCCGTTCTATACCCCGCCGGGAACCTTGTCGGGCGCGGTCAGCGAGGCGGTGCGCGCCGTCACCGGAGCCCCGCCGTTGCTCTCGACCGGCGGCGGCACCTCCGACGGCCGCTTCATCGCGCCGCTGGGCGCGCAGGTGGTGGAGCTCGGGGTCATCAACGCCAGCATCCACAAGGTCAACGAGTCGGTGCGGGTGGCGGACATCGAGACACTGCGCGCGATGTACCTCGGTTCGCTGCGCAATCTGCTGGGATGAGTGGCGCCGCGGCCCCGCACTGCGCGCGCTAGGCCCGCCGCGCAGGAAAGTTGGCGTACGCGCCCAGGCCTGCGAGTCCCGCCGCCGCGATCAGCACCCAGCCCGGCATCGACAGGCCGAGCAGCGTCCAGTTGATGCGCGCGCACTCGCCCGAGCCGGTGAGCACTTTGCGGATCACGTCGGTGAGCGGAAACACTTGAAGCATGTAGTTGAGTGAGGCGCCGCAGGCCGCCACGGCGCCCGCGGGCAGATGCTGGATCCACAGGTGCCGCGCCGCTATTCCGATCGTGGCGAGCGCTGCGAGCAACAGCAGCGTGCCGTAGATGCGCGCGCCCGTGCGCCCCGGATTCTGCAGCGCCGCGAGCAAAAACAGCAGGCCCAGCGCGGCAACGCCCACGCGCTGGAAGATGCACAGCGGACAGGGTTCCAGACCGAGCGCGGCCTGCGCGTACCAGGCATAGCCCAACAGGGCCAGGCAGATGAGCAGCCCCAGTCCGTTCAGCGCCCGCCGCCCTCTCAACGC
Source organism: Steroidobacteraceae bacterium (assembly GCA_036521395.1). Lineage (GTDB taxonomy): Bacteria > Pseudomonadota > Gammaproteobacteria > Steroidobacterales > Steroidobacteraceae > FEN-1191. The sequence continues at coordinate 29,364 of DATDHV010000024.1, forward strand.
GGCCGGCCCGCCCGCTCGGCGAGCTCGCGCTCGAACTGATCCAGCGAGGTGTGCCGGACATCCTTGCCGTGCACCATGTAGATCACATACTCGCAGATGTTCTTGGCATGATCGCCGATGCGCTCGAGGGAGCGCACCACCCACATGACATCGAGCCCTCGTCGGATGGTGCGCGGATCCTCCATCATGAAGGTGATGCACTGGCGCTGGATCGCCTCGTATTCCTCGTCCACCAGCCGGTCCTGCCGGCAGGTCTTGAGCGCGGTCTCCACGTCCAGGCGCGCGAAGGCATCGAGCGTATCGTGCATGAGGATCTGCACCGTGCGCCCGAGGTGCTTGACTTCGCGGTAGCGGTTCGCCGGGCGCTCGACGGTCGCCAGGCGGGCGGCGATGTGGCCGATCTTCTCGCACTCGTCGCCGATGCGCTCCAGATCGGTGATGGTCTTGATGGTCGCAACGATCATGCGCAGGTCTCCGGCGGCGGGCGCGCGCGTCGCCAGGATGCGGCTGCACTCCTCGTCGATCGAGATCTCCATGCCGTTCACTTTGTAGTCGTCCTGCGCCACGGCCCGGCCGAGCGCGCTGTCGCCCTCGACCAGCGCCGTCAGGCTGCGACCGAGCTGCTCCTCGACGAACCCGCCCATCGCCAGCACCTTGGTGCGGACGCGCTCGAGCTCCTCGTTGAAGCGCTTGGAGGTGTGATGAGTAAGATCAGCGGCTTCCATGGCGACGGAATATAGCGCAACGTTCGGCGCGTGCGTGCGATGGATTTCGCAGCCCGCAGAAATTCACGCCGCGCGCTCCACGCGCTCGCTGGGAAAGTGACAGGTGAAGTTGCTGCCATGGCCTTCCTGGCTCTCGATCGATAGCTCTGCGCCATGCCGCTGCAGCACGTGCTTGACGATGGCCAGCCCCAGGCCGGAACCGCCGGTGGTGCGGCTGCGGCCGCTGTCCACACGGTAGAAGCGCTCGGTGAGGCGCGGGATGTGGTCGGCGGCGATGCCGATGCCGGTATCGATGACCGAGAAGTGGCCGCCTTGCTCGTCGGTCCACCAGCGCATCTGCACCGAGCCTTCGGGCGCGGTGTACTTGGCGGCATTGTCGACCAGATTGGCGAACGCCGAGTGGATGAGCTCGTCCTCCCCGAGCAGCTTCAGCGTCGAATCGGCGTGCAGCAGCACCTGCACCGGGTGCACCGAGCGCGCCAGCACATCGCGTCGAAGCTGCGCCATGAGGGCCACCACGTCGATGGGCTCCTCGGGCGCGGGGCGGTCGGAAGCCTCCAGCCGCGACAGCTCCAGCAGGTCCTGCACGATACTGGTCATGCGCAGCGCCTGGCGCCGCATCTCCTGCAGCGGGCCGGCCAGCGCCGGATCAACGCCGGGCTCCTGCGCCAGGGTCTCCAGGTAGCCGCAGATCACCGTGAGCGGGGAGCGCAGCTCGTGCGAGGCGTTGGCGACGAAGTCCTTGCGCATCGCCTCGAGCCTGGCCTGGCGGGTCACATCGCGCACCAGCGCCAGGAGCTGACCGGCACCGTAGGGCACGATCTGCACTGATAGATAGTGCTCAACGCCCGCCGTCAGGCGCACGATCACCGGCAACGCGTACTGGCCGCCGCGCAGATAGCGCACGAACTCGGGGGAACGAACCAGGTTCTCGAGACGCAGGCCGACATCGCCCTTACCGCGCAGTCCGAGCAGTCGCGCCGCGGTGCGATTGAACCACAGAATCTCGGCCTGGGGATTGAGCACCACCACGCCATCGGGCATGGCCGCCGTCGAGCGACGCAGCTCGCGCAGCAGCCGCAGCAGCCGCTGCTTGTGGAACTGCTTGCGGCGGTAGAGGCGCACGATCATGGCCACTACCTGGCCCCAAGGGCCGGCGAGGTCGGGCGCCCGCTCCGGCTCATCGCGCCGCAGCCACTGCACCACGCGCAGCAGGTCGGCCAGCTGCAGGGCCAGGTAGGTGGCGAGCACCACTGCCAGGCCCGCCCACGGCGCGCCAAACAGGGCTCCCGCACCCAGGCCGAGCGCGACCGCGATCGCCAGGCGCACGCTCAGGAACAACCAGGCCCGGGAGTTCATCTGCGCGCCGGCACCGCGGTCGGGTGTTCAGCCTTCGGCGCGAGCCGAGAAGCGATAGCCCGCACCGCGCACGGTCTGCACCAGTCGGTCATAGCCGAACTGCTCGAGCGCCTTGCGCAGTCGCCGCACGTGCACGTCAATCGTGCGCTCCTCCACGTAGACGTTGCCGCCCCACACACGATCGAGCAATTGCTCGCGACTGTAGACGCGCTCGGGATGCGTCATGAAGAACTCCAGCAGTCGGTACTCCGTGGGGCCCAGAGGCACATTGTGACCGCTGACCATGACGCGATGCCCGGCGCGATCGAGGCCGAGTTCATCGAACTGCACGCGCTCGGACTCATCGGGACCGCCGCTGCGGCGTAACACGGCATTGACCCGCGCGATGAGTTCGCGCGGCGAGAACGGCTTGGTCATGTAATCGTCAGCGCCGCCGTCCAGGCCGGCGACCTTGTCGCCTTCCTCGGCCCGCGCCGTCAGCAGAATCACCGGCAGATCGCGCGTCTCGCGCTCGCGCTTGAGCATGCGGGTGAGCTCCAGGCCGCTGGTATCGGGCAACATCCAGTCGATCAGCACCAGGTCCGGCCTACGGTCCGCCAGCGCAGCGCGCGCGGCGCGACAGTCTTCGGCCTCGCGCACCTCGAAACCCGCGCGTTTCAAGCCGAAGGCAATCATCTCGCGGATCGGGCGCTCATCTTCGACAATCAAAATCTGCTTGGAAGTCATGTCGTTGCAACCATGCGCGCGCACCTTAGGGTGCATTTGTTGCATGCAGATGACACATGGGCGGATTTTGTCAGTTTCATGAAGGCGGCGCCGCAACTTCATCGCGGACATAAACCGGCTGCGCCATGTCGGCCGGCACGGCGCGCCCCAGTCCGTCGACAGCGGCGAGCTGGGCAATCTCCACGGCGCGCGGCCGCAGGTGGCCCCAGACCCGAGCTCCCTGCAGGGCCGGCATGTCGGCCAGCGTGGCATGGACCTCGAAACCCGATCCCGCCGCACACACCGCCGTCCCGTCCCACGCCGCGGGCAGTCGAACGGCTGCGGGCGCACTCACTGCCTCGACCGACACCGGCTCGGCGCTCGCCACCGGGGCCTCTCCCCGGCGTTCGAAGCAGGCCCAATAGACCTGCGCCATGCGCGCATCCTGGCAGACCAGGGCGCGCATCGATGCCCCCTCGCATGCCAGGACCCGGTGCGCGAGCGCGCGCAGGTCCGAGACCGGCAGCAGCGGTATTCCGGCGGCGAAACCCAAGCCCTGCGCCACGCCGACGGCGAGCCGGACGCCCGTGAAGGCTCCAGGCCCGCGCCCGAAGGCGAGCGCATCGAGCCGATTCAGGCCCAGCCCAGACTCGGCCAGGAGTTGCGCCACCAGCCCGAGGAGCAGCTCGCCCGCGCCCTGCGGGCGCGCAGCCTCCCGCGTCGCGCTGACCCCATCGATCCACAGTGCCGCGCTGCACAGCTCGGTCGCCGCATCGAGCGCGAGTATTTTCACGCCGGCAGCGAGCGCGGCTCGGCCAAGGCCGGCGCCTGCTCTGTGCCGAGCTCGCGCAGCAGCTCGAGCGCCGGGGCGGCCTCTCGCACCACCGTCATCGGCGGCAGGCTCGAGCGGAACACCCGTCCATAGCTGCGCTCGCTCAGGCGCGGATCGCATACCACCACCACCCCCCGATCCTCCTCGCTGCGGATCAGCCGGCCGATTCCCTGCTTCAGCGCCAACACCGCCTCGGGGAGCTGATAGTCCTTGAACGGATTGGCACCCTGGGATTGCAGATGCTCGATGCGCGCGCGCACCACGGGGTCCTCGGGCGAGGCGAAGGGCAGGCGATCGATCAGTACCAGGCGCAGCGCCGCACCCTGCACGTCCACCCCCTCCCAGAAGCTCGCCGCGCCGAGCAGCACGGCCCGCCCGCTGGCCCGAAACTGGCGCAGCAGCTGCTCGCGCGGCGCACGGCCCTGCACCAGCAGCGGCCAGTCGGCGGGCAGCTCCGCCTCGAGCAGCCGGGCGGCCTCACGCAGCGCGCGGTGGCTGGTGAAGAGCAGAAAGGCGCCACCGCCCGCCGCCGCGAGCAGCGGACGCACGGTGGCGATCACGGCGGCGGTGAATGTGGGGTCGGAGGGTTGTGGCAGGCCGCGCGGCAGGTACAGCAGCGCCTGGCGACGGTAATCGAACGGGCTCTCGAAGCGCAGCGCCGGTGCCTCGCGCAGTCCGAGGCGGCTCGCAAAATGCGAGAAATCCTCGCCCACGGCCAGCGTCGCGGAGGTGAAGATCCAGGCGCTGCGGTGTGCGGCGAGCAGCGCGCTGAACCGGCCCGACACGTCGTAAGGCAGCAGGCGCAGCAGAAAGCCTCGCGCGTGGGTGGTGACGGTGCGGGCGCCGGCGGCCGATTCAGGACCCTCCGACTCATCGAGCAGCCGCGCGAGCGCGGCGCACAGCGTCTCTATGCGATGCGCCGACTGCTCGAGCGCACTGGCACCCTCAAGGCTGCACAGCCGCGCTCCGCATTCGAGCAGCGCGGCCTCGAGCTCCTCGAGACAGGCGCCATGCTGCGGAGCGAGCTCCCGCCAGGCGAGATGGCGCTCCTCGCGGCCGAAGGAGGCGTGGCAGGCCGCCAGGGCGCGTTCGAGTGGCGCCACCCAGCGCGCCGCGGCACCCGGCTCCTGCCCCGCGGCGCGCAACTCGGTGCGCAGGTCGCCGAGCAGCGCTTCGACCTGGCGGCTGGCAAAGCTGATGCCGAAGAATTCGCTGACCAGATCGGGTAGCTGATGCGCCTCGTCCAGTATCACCGCCTCGACGCTCGGCAGCAGCTCGCCGAAGCCGTCCTCCTTGAGCGCCAGATCGGCCAGCAGCAGGTGGTGGTTGACCACGACGATGTCGGCCTCGAGCGCCGCGTGGCGCGCCTCGAGCACGTGGCAGCGGGCATATTCGGCACAGCGCGAGCCGGCACAGTTCTCCCGCGTGGAACTGATCTGCGGCCGCAGCGGGTGAGCGTCGGCCAATTCGGGCAGCTCGGCCAGGTCGCCGCTGCGCGTGCGCAGCGACCAGTCGACGACTTGCGCCAGCAGCGGGTCAGCGAGCGCTGGCAGCACATCCCCCTGCCGTCCGATGTTCTGTAGGCGTGCCCGGCAGAGATAGTTGGATCTGCCCTTGAGGAGCGCAACCCGCGCGGGCCGGCCCAGCGCGGCCGCCAGCAGCGGCAGATCGCGATGATAGAGCTGGTCCTGCAATGTGCGAGTTCCCGTGGAGATGAGCACCCGCAGGCCCGAGAGCAGCGCCGGGACCAGGTAGGCGAAGGTCTTGCCCGTGCCCGTGCCGGCCTCGACCAGCAGCACTTCGCGCCCGGCCAACGCCGCATCGATGCGCGATGCCATCTGCTGCTGCGCGGGTCGGGCGCGATAGCCCTCGAGGGACCGGGACAGGGGGCCGTCGGCGTCGAAAATCCCAGAAAATTCAGCCATGGCGAGATTATGCAACCTGGTTCGAGCCCCGATAACCCCGCCGCCCGAGGACGGCCGCTATAATTCAGCAACCCGTTGCGGCAGCGCAGCCGCGAGGATACGTCATGGCGACCGCTCCCCATACCTTCGCATCTCTGCCTGATATCTCGAAGAATGTGGCGGAGTGGGTGGCCGGGGTCTGCGAACTCACCACTCCCGCCCGCGTGCACTGGTGCGAGGGCTCGCAACTGGAGTTTCAGCGCCTGCGCGGCGAGCTCGCCGCCCGGGGTGAGCTGCGCGCACTCAACCGCCAGAGCTTCCCCAATTGCTTCCTCTACCGCTCCGACCCGGGCGATGTCGCCCGCGTCGAGAAGCTCACCTACATCTGCACGCGCTCGAAGGAGGATGCCGGCCCGAACAACAACTGGATGGACCCGGACGAGGCCAAGGCCAGGATGCGGGAACTGTTCCAGGGCTGCATGCGCGGCCGCACGCTCTATGTCGTGCCCTACTGCATGGGACCGCTCGATTCACCGTATGCGCGCTGCGGCGTGGAGATCACCGACAGTGCCTACGTGGTGCTGAACATGGCGCTGATGACACGCTCCGGTCGTGCCGCGCTCGAGCGCATCGCGAACGAGGCCGGGTTCGTGCGCGGCCTGCACTCCGTGGGCGAGCTCGATCCGGCGCGGCGTTTCATCATGCATTTCCCTGAAGAGCGGTCGATCCAGAGTTTCGGCTCCGGCTACGGCGGCAACGCCCTGCTGGGCAAGAAATGCCATGCGCTGCGCATCGCGAGTTGGCAGGCCCGGGATGAGGGCTGGCTGGCAGAGCACATGCTGCTGATGGGCCTGCAGAACCCGCGCGGCGAGACGCACTATGTCGCCGCCGCGTTTCCCTCGGCTTGCGGCAAGACCAACCTGTCGATGCTGATACCTCCCGATTCACTGCCCGGCTGGAAGGTATTCACCATCGGCGATGACATCGCCTGGCTGCAGCCGGGGCCGGACGGGCGTCTCTGGGCCATCAACCCCGAGTCGGGATACTTTGGCGTGGCGCCCGGCACCAACGCCAGGACCAATCGCAACGCCTACCAGATGATCCGCCATGACACCCTGTTCACCAACGTGGCGCTGACGGCCGACGATGAGCCATGGTGGGAAGGGCTCGAGGGACGCCCGCAGACCGACTGGCACGGGCGGCCGTACGATCCGCAGAACGGCCCTGCGGCCCATCCGAATGCGCGTTTCACCGTGGCAGCCACGCAGAATCCGGCCTACAGCCCGGCCGCGGAGGATCCACGTGGCGTGCCCATCTCCGCGCTGATCTTCGGTGGGCGGCGGCGGCAGCTCGCGCCGCTGGTCTACGAGACCTTCGGCTGGCCGCACGGTGTGCTGGTCGGGGCTTCGGTGGCTTCCGAGACCACGGCGGCGGCCGCCGGCCAGGTGGGCGTCGTGCGCCGCGATCCCATGGCCATGAAACCCTTCTGCGGCTACAACTTCGGCGACTACTGGAGACACTGGCTCGACGTGGGAGCGAAGCTCAGACGTCCCCCGCGCATGTTCCACGTGAACTGGTTCCGCCAGAACGCGGCCGGTCAGTATCTCTGGCCGGGATTCGGCGAGAACCTGCGTGTGCTGTCATGGATGCTCGAACGATGCGCGGGCCGGGTCGGCGCCGTGGAAACGCCCATCGGCCACATGCCGCACATCGCCGATCTGAACACCGAGGGTCTGTCGATCGGCCCCGAGGCGTTGGCCGAACTGACCGCCGTACCGCGGGATGCCTGGTGCCGGGAGGTCGCCGAGATGCGTCGGTACCTGGAGGGATTCGGCTCCCGTGTGCCAGGCGTCATGACCGCCGAGCTGGATGCGCTGGAGCGCCGGCTGGGCTAGCGCCGCTCGCAGCCGCCGCGGCTAGTTTTCCTCGCAGACGAAGTGAATCGTCAGCGGCGAATCGCGGTCGGGGATGCGTCCCAGACCGATCAGGCCCTCGCCCTTGATGGGCATGCTGTCGCGCCGGACGAAGGCCTCCTCCTCGCCGCTGATCTGCACGAACGTGCCGTTGGTGCTCTGATCGGTGAGCGTGAAGCGATTGCGGCTGAACTCGATGCGCGCGTGCAACCGTGAGATCAGATTGCCCCGGATGACGATGTCGTTGTCGTCGGCTCGTCCGATCGCCACGTGCGGGCGCTGCTCGTCGAGCACCACTTCCGTGTCCTGCACCGACAGGCGCAGTCGCCGCGGCCGGCGCGCGTCGCGCCCGTTGAGCGCAATCGCCGGCAGCATGCTGGTGACGTCCTCGGTCTGCCACAGCACCTCGTAGAGCGCGACTTCCCCGCCCTGCCCGCGGATGGTGGCGACGTCGATCTGCCGCACCGAGGCGCGCCATTCCGGCGACAGCCGTTCGACCGTCGCCGCGGTGGTGATGATCTGGCCCGCTTTGGCCTGGCTGGTCATGCGGTTGGCGGTGTGCACGCTGGCGCCGAACACGTCCCGGTTCTCGAGCACCACCGAGCCGAAATGACAGCCGATGCGGATCGAGACCGGCTGGCCCTCCACTCGCAGCTCGGTGTGCGAGGCGATCTGCTTCTGCATCTGACCGGCGGCATTCAGGGCATCGTCGGCGGTCGGGAAGGTCGACATGACCTCATCGCCGATGGTCTTGATGACCGTGCCATTGTGCTGCTCGGTGGCCTCCCGCATCACGTCGATGCAGGTGGAAACCATGTCGCGCGCCCGCAGATCGCCCATGGCTTCGAAAAGGCGCGTGGAGCCGACGACGTCGGCGAACAGAATCGCGAGTTCGATGTCTTTGCCCATGCGATCCTGATCTTACAGCAGGCAGCTATGGCGCATTGGCGGAAAGCGGACTCAAGTTGCCGTGGCGCAAGATTAACGCGGTCGTTGCGGGCCCGCTACGCCGCACACAGCACCGCCGCCTCGCGCAGCAGCGTGGCCACCTGGACCCCCGCCCGTGCGCCCGCGCCCAGCCGGCGTGCACCCTCGGACAGGCACTGCCGGTAGCGGCGCGCGCCGGGTCGGCCCGCACACAGTCCAAGCATGTGGCGTGTGATGGCGGCAGCCCGCTCCCCGGCCGCCACTTCCCGCTCGGCATAGGCTGCCATGCGCTCGAGCAGCGCCCCCGGCTCGGAGCGCCGCCAGCCGTCGTCGAACAGGCGCTCGTGCAGTTCGGCGAGCAGCACCGGCCGGTGATACACCTCCCGGCCGAGCATGACGCCGTCACACCATGCCAGCGCCTGCTCGCCCTGGGCCGCGGTGCGCATGCCGCCGTTGACGGCCACCGACAGCTCGGGAAAGTCCTGCTTGAGCCGCTGCACCACGTCGAAGCGCAGCGGCGGCACCTCGCGGTTCTCACGCGGCGACAGCCCGCCCAGCACCGCCTTGCGCGCGTGCACGATGAATCGCCCGCAGCCCGCGCGCGCAACGATGGCTGTGAAGTCCCGCAGGCGCGCGTAATCCTGCTCATCGAAGCGCCCCACCTCGGATCCGCGGCCGGACTGCGCGATGACGCCGATGCGCATCTTCACCGTCACCGGCACCGGGACGGCGGCGCGCATCGCCGCCACGCACTCGGCCACTCGCGCCGGGGCGAGCATGAGGCAGGCGCCGAACGCCCCGGTGTGCACGCGATCGCTCGGGCAGCCGCAATTGAGATTGATCTCGTCGTAGCCGCGGTCGGCGCCGGCACGGGCGGCCGCGGCCAGTAGCGCCGGCTCGCTACCCCCGAGTTGCAGCGCCACGGGCCGCTCGGCAGCGGAAAAATGCAGCAGGCGCGCACCGTCCCCGCGCACGATCGCCGCCGCCGTGATCATCTCGGTGTAGAGCAGCGCGCGCGGTGAGAATCCGCGCAGGAAGAAGCGGCAGTGGCGATCGGTCCAGTCCATCATGGGAGCGACCGAGAGCCGAGGGTCGTCCGGAAGAGCCATGAGGTGCGCAGCGGCCATAGGGGCGCAAGAATAGCCTGCCAGCGCCCGAAACTCAGCACGTCAAGCACCGTGCGCAGCACGGGATGAGCTTGGTAATCCCGGCCGCGTCCGATAAGGTGAGGCCCGGCGATCACAACGATGGGGGCCAATTGATCCGCACTCGGCTGCCTCTGCTGCTGGTGGCGCTGCTGGGCGCGGCCACCGCGTGCGTATGCTCCACGGCTGCCGCGACCTCGCCCGGCGCATACCGCAATTTCCGCGCCGCGATCTATATCACCGTGAACTCCACGCGAGAGCTGGCCGATCCGGCCACGCTCGAGCGCCAGTACCAGCGCGTCGCAGGCCAGCTGCGCTTCGATAAGGTCTATCTGGAGGTGTATCGCAATGGGCAGTTTGCGGACGAGGCGACCCTGGCGCGCATCAAAAAATACTTCACCGCCCACGGCATCGCCGTTTCCGGCGGCGTCACGCTCGCGGCCGGCGGCCACGGCGGCCAGTTCGGCACCTTCGACTACGAGAATCCGCAGGACCGGGCCGAGTGCCGGCGGGCGGTCGAGTTGGCGGCGCGCAATTTCGATGAAGTCATCCTGGACGACTTCTTCTTCTATACCACCAAGAGCGACGCCGATATCGCCGCCAAAGGCCGCCGGAGCTGGACGCAGTATCGACTCGACAAGATGCGCGAGGTGGCGCGCGAGCTGGTGCTGAGCCCGGCCCGGGCCGCGAATCCGCACGTGCACATGATCATCAAGTATCCGAACTGGTACGAGCACTTCCAGGGCCTGGGCTACGATCTCGACAAGGAGGCCAAGGAGTTCGATGCCATCTACACCGGCACCGAGACGCGCGATCCGGAGATCACCGACCAGCTGCTGCAGCAGTACGAGAGCTACCTGATCGTGCGCTATTTCGACCACGTGCGCCCCGCCGGCAATCGCGGCGGCTGGGTCGACACCTACGACCTCCGCTACATCGATCGCTATGCCGAGCAGCTCTGGGACACGCTGTTTGCGCGCGCCCCCGAGATCACGCTGTTCAACTGGTCCGCGATGGCCGATGCCGATGCGGTCGATCCGGGCGATCGCAGCGCGTGGGCGGGGCAGCACACGAGCTTCGATTGGGATGAGATGACGCGCCCGATGGCGGCTGGGGCCGCCGGATGGGCGCGCGCGGCGGCGTACTCGCTCGAGCAGGCGGACCGTGTCGTCGGGCTGCTCGGCGCTCCGATCGGCATCGCCAGCTACAAGCCGTATCAATCCAGCGGTGAGGACTACCTGCAGGATTACCTCGGCAACATCGGCATACCGATCGAGCTCACGCCGCGCTTCCCGGCCCAGGCGGCAATCATTCTGCTCACCGAGTCGGCCGCTCACGATCCCGACATCGTGTCGAAGATCAAGCGCCAACTGCGCGCGGGCAGGAGCGTCGTCATCACCTCGGGGCTGCTCCGCGCCCTCGCCGGGCGCGGCATCGAGGACATCGCCGAGTGGCAATGCACGGATCGCAGGATCGCCGTGCACGATTTTCTCGAGGGCTATGGCGCCGGCAAGGGCACCGCGCTCAATGATCCCGGCGCCGCCGCCCTAGACATCCTTTTCCCCGAAATCCACTTCTACACCAACGACTCGTGGGCGCTGCTGCGCGGTGTGGCCGAGGCGCGCGGCATACCGATTCTGCTCATGAATCACTATTCGCGCGGCATCCTCTACGTCCTCGACGTCCCCGACAACATCGGTGACCTCTACCACCTGCCGCAGCGGGCCCTCAACGTGATCCGCACCTACCTGCAGGGAGACTTCCCGGTACGCCTCGACGCCCCGGCGCACGTGAGCCTGTTCGCCTACGACAACGGCGTCTTCATCGTGCAGTCATTTCGGCCTGACTCGACCCGCGTGAGCATTTCCGTCGCCGGTGCGCACCACCAGCTGACCGATCTGCTCTCGGGGGAAACCGTGGCCGCGACCGCCGACCCCGGCGTGGAACTGCAGCCGCGCACGCAGGCCCAGCGGCGCGATCCGTATGCCGCGGCCCGCACCAGCTTCCCCGTCCTGGTCCCGCCGCACTCCTACCGGCTATTTCGCCCCGACTGAGCTCGAGCGCGGCTTGCTTAGCCGGCCTTGAGCTCGCCCAGGGCGCTGCCGGCGGCGTCGGCGCCGCCGGGCCGCAACGTCTCGATCGAGGCCGGTCGGGCGATGAAATAGCCCTGGGCGAACTCCACGCGCATGCGCGTGAGCTCGGCGAACACCGCGGCCGACTCGACCTTCTCCGCGATGGTCGCAATGCCCAGCGCGCGACCCACGTGGCTGATGGCCTCGACCATGCTGCGATCGACTGCGTCGGTGGTGACGCTGCCGACGAACTGTCCGTCTATCTTGAGAAAATCGACCGGCAGGTTCTTGAGATAGTGGAAAGAGGACAGCCCGCTGCCGAAGTCGTCGAGCGCGAAACGGCAGCCGCGCTTCTTGAGCTCGCGCATGAAGTACACCGCCTCGGTCATGCTGCTGATGACGGCCGTCTCGGTGATCTCGAAGCACAGCCCACGCGCGATGTGCGCTTCCTCGGTCAGGCTGAGTACGAACTCGAGGAAGCCGCGGTCCCCGAGCGACATGCCTGAGAGGTTCAAGGCGAACAGGAACGGCGGCACATCGCCGGTGGCGTGCTCGTGCAGCGCCTTGACGGCCCGCTGTACCACCCAGCGGTCGATGGCTGCCACCATGTTGTAGCGCTCGGCGGCCGGAATGAACTCCCCGGGCAGCACGAGCTCACCGCCGTCGTCCCGCAGGCGCACCAGCAGCTCGTAGAAGGCCGGCAGCGCCGGCGAGGCGCTGCTGGTTGGGGTGATCTGCTGGTAGTACAGCTCCAGGCGTCCCTCGTCGACCGCACGTGTCACGCGGCTCACCCAGTACATCTCGCGGTGTCGGCCCGACACCTCGTTCGAGTCGTACAGGTGCACGCGATTGCGGCCGGAATCCTTGGCGGCGTAACAGGCGATGTCCGCCGCGCTCAGCAGGCTCGCGGCGCTCTGGCTCTCGCGCGTGATCTCCACCACGCCGATGCTGGCGCCGATGCCGGTGGTGTTCTCTTCCCAGGTGAAGCGGTAGTCGCGGATCGCCTGGCGGATGTTGTCGGCAATCTTCGCGCCCTGCTCGGCGGTGCAGCTTCGCACCAGGATGCCGAATTCATCACCGCCGAGGCGCGCGATGGTGTCGGCGGCGCGCACATGCGCCTGCAGCAGGCCGGTTACGTCACGCAGCAGCCGGTCGCCGGCCGAATGACCGCAGGTGTCGTTGACCACCTTGAACTGGTCGAGATCCACGTACAGCAGCGCGTGCGGGCCCTGATCCTGCTGCGCGCTGTGCAGGGCCTCGGCCAGGCGGTTGTCGAATTCGCGCCGGTTGATCAGGCCGGTCAGGGCGTCGTGACTCGCCTGGTAGGAGAGCGCGCGCTTGAGCCGCCGCTCCTTGGTCACGTCGCGGAATACCACCACCGCGCCGACGATGTCGCCGCTGCGATCACGGATCGGGGCGGCCGAGTCCTGGATGGCGATCTCCTGTCCCAGCCGGTTGAGCAGCACGCTGTGCTCGGCAAAGTGTACCAGCTGGCCTTCGCGCAGGCAGCGCACCAGCGGGTTCTCGAGCTTCTCGTGCGTGACCTCATCGAGCAGCCGCAGCACGGTGCCGAGCTTCTCGCCTCGCGCCTCCTCTCCGCCCCAGCCCGAGAGCTGCTCGGCCACCGGATTCATGTAGTCGATGCGGCCCTCCCGATCGGTGGTGATGACGGCGTCACCGATCGACTGCAGCGTCACCTGCGCGCGCTCCTTCTCGGCGAACATGGCCTGTTCGGCGCGCTTGCGCTCGCTGATGTTGGCCATCGTACCCTCGTAGGCCACGACGCGCTGCTCGCCATCGCGTATTACGCGGGCGCTCTCGAGCACGACCAGGCGCGAGCCGTCGCGGCAGCGCAGCTCGAATTCCGCATTGCGGACCTCGCCGTGAAGCTGCAGCAGGCACTCAAACTCGGCGCGTTCAGCCGGATTCCAGCAAAGCACCGACAGGCCCGGCAGAGCATAGATCTCCTCGGCGCGCTCGTATCCGAGCATCTTTACGAACGCCGGATTGACCTCGAGCATGCGCCCGTCCGCCGCGCACTGGTACACCCCCTCGAGCATGCGGTCGTACAGGCTGCGGAACTTGGCTTCACTCGCGCGCAGTGCCTCTTCGCCGCGGCGACGCTCGATGGCGATGCCCGCCAGGCGCGCCGCGTGTGACATGAGATCGACATCGCGGGCCGCCGGCGCGCCGACCTGCGGGCGGTAGATCGTCAGGGCACCGAGCACGCGCCCGTTCGCGGTCTTGATCGGCACCGCCCAGGCGGCACGGAATCCGGCCTCGAGCGCGAGCTCGCGGCGGCGCTGCCAGAAGGCATCCCGCTCGATGTCGGCTACCAGCACGTGTCGCCCCAGGTAGACGGCGGCAGCGCTCGAGCCATTGCGGATGTCGACGCTCAGGCGCTCCTCGAGCCTGCGCCAGGGCGGCGGCACGCGCCGGCCGATCACCGCGGTGAAACTCTGGCCGTCGGCGGCCAGCAGACCGATGGTCGCGGTGAAGGTGCCGCTGATCGACTCGATCAGATCGGCGATCGACTCGAGCACCTCGGCCAGGGGCGCGTCGGCCGCGATGCGCTCGAACACGTTGCGCTCGCCGGCCGTGATGCGTTCGGCGCGGCGGCGCGCGGCGATGTCGGTGATGCTCGCGCGCAGCAGATGACCGGCGCCGGGCAGCGCCATGAGGCGCACCTCGGTCTCGACCTCGTTGCCGTGGGCATCGCGATGCAGCCATTCGAAGACCTGCGGTTTGCCGGCGGCGGCCTGCTCGCACAGCGCCTCGAACATCTCGCCCGTATCGGCACCGTCCGCCAGGTGCGGCGCGGACAGATCGCGCGGGCACAGTTCCGGCATGCGCTCCCGGGTCACCCCGAAGAAGCGCAGCGCATTGTCGTTGGCGTCGACGTAATGCCCGGACTGCCGGTCGATGACGACGATCAGCTCGGGCGCGCTTTCGACCAGCGTGCGATAGCGCGCTTCACTGTCGCGCAGCGCCTGTTCGGCGCGGACACGCTCGCTGCTGTCACGCAGGCAGATCACGAACACGTCGCGGCGATCGATGTGCACGCAGCTCACGATCAGCTCGGCCGGGAATCGGTGGCCGTCGCGGTGACGGGCGCGCAGTTCGTGCGGGCGCAGATCGCCGCGGGAGGCGTCGGCGCGGGCCGCGAGAGCGCGCAGACCCTGCTCCACCGAGCCATTCAGCGGCAGATCGGGCAGCAGGCGTGCGATCGACTGGCCGATCACTTCGGCGCCCGAGTAGCCGAAGACGCGCTCGCCGGTGGGATTGAAGATCTTCACCGCGCCGTCGGCGCCCACGGTGATGACCACGTCCTTGATATGGTCGAGTATGACCTGCCAGTGGCCCGCGTCGACCCCGCCCAGGCCCTCGCCATACGAGCGCGCCTCATCCGCAATGAGCTGCATCGAGCGCACGATGCCGCGCCGCTCGTCGTCGAGCTGCTCGTAGTAGGCACTGATCAGCGACAGCAACTGCGGCAGATCCGGCGCGGCCCGCCCGGTCTGCTGTACCTGCGCGACCTGCTCGCGCAACCGCGGGTGCAGCTCGCGCGTAGCCGGCCTGCCGCGCATTCCGGGCGTCGGTTGCAGGTCTGATGGCGCGTCGAGTGCCGCCGGCTCTTGTGACATAACGTGGGACCGTAGCGAGGCTGGCCCCATCATACGAAGGGCCATCGGCGTGCCGCGTGAAGCATTGCCGATTTCCGCAACGCGGCGCGGGCGACGGCGCTCAGGAGGCGCTGCTGGCGATCAGCGGAATCTCGTAGGTGCGGGACACCGAGCCGTTGTCGGCGTCGATCTCCAGCGTGGCGCTGAGGCTCAACACCCCGGCTCGCTGCGGCACAACGGTGACGGTCTGCTCCACGGGCACGCCGCTCTGCGGCGCGTCGATGTCGAAGCCGCGCGCCGACTGCAGCTGCAGCCCATCGGCGACCTGCAGCGAGGCATGAATGTGGCTGATCTCGACACCGGGGGCTGGTGTCAGCGCGAGCACGAGCTGCGCCGGCTCGCCGACCACGGGGCGCGCATCGAGTTTGAATCGCAGTCCGATCGGCGGATTCGAGCCACCGGGACTGACGCCGGCGACCATGTCCGGATCCGGCGGAGCGCCCTGGGAGCCGGAGCCGCCGACATGGCTGCCCTGGTTCGGCGCGGCATGCGTACCGCCCGCAGAAAAGGGCGAGTTGTGCGCGCCGCAGGCACCGAGCAGCGCCGCGAGCGCCGCGAGCATCAGCGGCTTGATCAATTGGGGCATGCTACTCATACAAAGGCGCGCAGCGCCGGGGGTCGCGACATTATCACAATTCCGGCACCGGTCCTGAGAGCTGCGGCGGATCCTCGAGCGTCTCGCATTGCTGGATCAAGTCCCCGACATAGCCCTCCCAGAAGCGCGGCTGTCCGGCCCAGGGGAAGGCGCGCGGAAAAGCCGGGTCGCGCCAACGCTCGGCGATCCAGGCGGCGTGATTGAGCATGCGCGCGGCGCGCAAGGGTTCGATCAGGCGCAACTCGTGATGCTCGAGCGCGCCGAACTGACTGTACCCCTCCATGATTTCGCTCCACTGTCGCCGCTGCTCGCCGGCGCTGCCGGACAGGAACATCCACAGATCCTGAATTCGCGGCCCGTTGAGGCAATCGTCCAGATCGACCAGCAGCGGCCCGCGCGGCTGCCACAGGATATTGCCCAGGTGACAGTCGCCGTGCAGGCGGATCGAGGCTACCGGGGAGGCGGCCTCGAAGGCCGCATCGATCTTCTGCAGCAGCGCCGTGCTGACCTCGCCGTAGCGCGAGCGCATGTGCTCCGGCAACAGCTCCGAGCGCAACAGTCCGCGCCGTGCGCCCGCGCCCCACTGCTCGCGCAGCAGTGCGGGACGGAACTGGAACCGGCGCCGCGCGCCAACCGCGTGAATTCGGGCCAGCGTTCGACCGAGCAGTTCGCGTGCGCCGGGCCCATCGAGTTCCGGGGCGGTGCCGGCGCACAGTGGGAACACCGCCAGGCGGAAACCGGCGTGGCGATGCAGCGTCGCGCCCGCGAGCACGAGCGGCGGCGCCACCGGGATCTCCTGTTCGGCCAGCTCGAGGGCGAAGCCGTGTTCCTCGAGAATCTGCTGATCGGACCACCGCCCGGCACGGTAGAATTTCACCACCACGGGCGCGGCGTCGGTGCGACCGACCCGGTAGACGCGATTCTCGTAGCTGTTCAGGGCGAACTGACGGCCGTCCGGATCGAGGCCAAGCGCCTCGGCCGCATCCATGACCGCATCGGGCGTGAGGCCGGCAAATGGCGCCGTGGCGTGTGCGGATGTGGGTGCGTGGCCGCCCGATGTCATGGATGACTCCTCACCGCCAGTGCGCTCGCTCACATTCGCTCCCGGACATTGCAGGTATGATGCGCAGCTACCTTTAGGGGCAGCGGAAGGCTGAGCACGATGTCACAGAAATCCATCCTGATCACCGGGGCCGCCGGTTACATCGGCAGCCACGTGCTGTTGCAGCTGCGGGCGCGCGACGAGCGCGTCGTAGCGCTCGACAATCTCTCGACCGGCTTCCGCCAGGCCGTGCGCGATGCGCCCCTGGTGGTCGGCGAGGTCGGTGACCGGCCGCTGCTCGAGCGCGTGATCCGCGAGCACGAGGTCGACACGGTAATGCATTTCGCGGCCAACACCATCGTACCGGAATCGGTCCGCGACCCGCTCAAGTACTACGGCAACAATACCTGCATGACGCGCAACCTGCTCGAGGCGTGCATGCAAGGCGGTGTGCGCCAGCTGGTGTTCTCATCGACCGCCGCTGTCTACGGCATCCCCGCCGGCGGTATCGCCGCCGAGGACATGGCGCTCGCGCCCATCAACCCGTACGGCACCTCCAAACTCATGTCGGAGTGGATCCTGCGCGATCTCGCCGCCGCCAGCGACTTCCGCTACATCAGCCTGCGGTATTTCAATGTCGCCGGCTCTGACACGCAGGCGCGCATCGGCCAGGCCACGCGGGCGGCGACGCTGCTGATCAAGGTCGCCTGCGAGGCCATCGTCGGCAAGCGGCCCTACGTTTCGATCTATGGCACCGATTACGACACGCCCGATGGTACCGGGGTGCGCGATTACATCCATGTCGAGGATCTTGCCCGCGCTCATATCGATGCCTTGGATTATCTGCGCCGCGGCGGCGCTACCGCAGTGTGCAACTGCGGCTATGGCCACGGCTACAGCGTGCGCGCGGTGCTCGACAGCGTGCAGCGGGTGGCCGCCAAACCGTTGCGAATCAAGGAGGAGGCACGCCGTGCTGGTGATCCGCCAACGCTGGTCGCGCGCGTGGATCGACTCCGCTCGTTGCTCGGCTGGGAACCCCGACTCGATCAGCTCGATCTCATCGTGGAGAGTTCGCTGCGATGGGAGGAGAAACTCAAGCACAATCCATGGTGATCGATCCATGACTGCCGGCGTCAACATGGCGTGGCGCAGTGGCTTAGAATGATTCGATGCGCTGGCCGCTGCCCAAATCATTGAACGGCTTCCTGCTCCTGGGACTCACCGTCCTGGCCGGCCCGCTGCTGTTTGCGATCCTCAATGCCACCGTGCAGATGCGCCGGCTCGCCGACAACAGCCAGCGCCTGGTGGTCGATAGCGTGCAGACCACGCGCCTGTCGCAAGACCTGTACGCCCAGATCGCCCTGCTCGAGCGCTCGGCACGGCTGTACGAGGTGCTCGGTGACGCCACGGTTCTGACCGCCTTCCGGGAGCACGATCAGCACCTCAGTGCCACCGTGGTCGCGCTGATCGGGCAGCTCCGTGCCCCTACCGCCCAGGCCCAGCTGTCCCGGATGCTGGATCAGCAGGCGCAGATCCGCACCATGGTGCTCAATAGCAAGAGCCCAGCCAAGGAGCCCAAGGAGCTCGCCACCATGTTCGTCGCGCTCGGCGACCTTGCCTCCAGTGCCGCCGCCCTGAGCAATCAGCAGATCGATTCCGACGTCGCCTCGCTGCAGGCCGAGACTGACCGTGCCAGGCGCGAGCTGTTTCTCGAATCCTCGCTGCTGCTGCCGCTGGTGCTGATCGTCGTGCTGCTGTTCGCGCTGCGCCTGAGCCGCCCGCTGCGCCAGATCGACCGCGCCATCGGCGAGCTCGGGCGCGGCAACTTCTCGCACGACATCGCGGTAAGCGGACCGGTCGATCTCGAGCGCCTCGGCCATCAGCTCGAATGGCTGCGCAATCGGCTGCTCGAGCTGGCCCAGGAACGCAACCGGTTCCTGCGACACATGTCGCACGAGCTCAAGACTCCGCTGGCCAACATACGTGAGGGGACCGAACTGCTCATGGATGGGGCGGTGGGCGAGCTCAACACCGGTCAGCGCGAAGTCAGCGCGATCCTGCGCGACAATGGCATCAAGCTGCAGCGCCTGATCGAGAATCTGCTCGGCTTCAGCGCCTGGCAGAGCAACAGCACGGGACTGGAACTGTCCGAGTTCAGGCTGCGCCCCGTGGTCAGGCAGGTGCTCGAGAATCAGCAGCTCACGCTGGTGTCCCAGCGCGTGCGGCTCGATGTTCGCATCGAGGATCTGACCATGGCCGCCGACCGCGGCAAGATCCGCCTGATCCTGGAGAATCTGCTCTCCAACGCCATCAAGTACTCGCCCCGCGGCGGGGTCATCAATCTGCGAGCGCTGGCGCATGGCGAGGAGCTGATACTGGAGGTCGCCGATTCGGGTCCCGGCGTGCCGCTCGAGGAGCGGGCGCGCATCTTCGAGGCCTTCTATACCGGGCGCGCGCCGGGCGGGCGCGTGCCGGGCACCGGCATCGGCCTCTCGGTGGTCAACGAGTTCGTCAATGTGCACCAGGGCACGGTGGAGATCGTCGACGGCGAATTCAGCGGCGCGCACTTTCGAATCCGCATGCCATTGCGGGTCGCGCCGCCGGTGGCGGCCGGGAAACAGGCCGATGCGGCATAGCGTCCTGCTCGTCGCCGGCATGGGACTTTCCTTGTGCGGCTGCGCCAACGTTGAGGCATTGCGCGCCCCGCCGGCGCCCCAGGGCACCGGCAGCGTCGCGGAGGATCGCGACACCGTCGCCGCCGTGCTCATGGCTAACACCTTCCAGAGCATGCAGCACCTCGCCCAGGCGGCTCCGGCCGAGCAGGCCGAGATCGTGGCCGCGGCGCGCGCCTCGTACGAGCACGCGCCTCAGGGCAGCGCTAAATTGCGCTATGCTTTGATGCTGGCGACGCCGGGGCATCCGGCGCGCGACCCGGCTGCAGCGCAGAAGCTGCTGCGGGAACTCGCCGCGCAGCCGGAGACCCTGCTGCCGCTGGAACGCGCCGTGGCCCTGGTGGAGCTGGCGCAGCTCAATGACGAGCTCGGGCTCAAGGCCGAGGTCGACCGTCTGCAGAGCGATGAGCAGCGCGCGGACCACGAGCGCAGTACCGCAACGCAGCGGCACCTTCAGGCGGAGTTGGAGGAGAACGCCCGATTGCACAAGCAGCTTGAGGATGCACAGGCCAAGCTCGACGCCATCGCCAATATCGAGCGCAACCTGACGCAACGCAAGTCCGGCACCGAGGGAGGGGGACAACCGTGAACCAGCCGGTCAAACGCAAGGCTCGCATCCTGGTCGTGGACGACGATCCCGGGCTGCTGCGCCTGCTGACGATCCGCCTGCGCGCGGAGAGCCACGATGTGGAGGCGGTGGAGAATGGTGTGCAGGCACTCGCCGCTGCCAGCCGCTTCCGGCCCGATCTGGTGATCTCGGATCTGCGCATGGATCAGCTCGACGGCATCGGACTGCTCAAGGAGCTGCAGAATCGCTGGCCCGGCCTCAAGGTAATCCTCCTGACCGCGCACGGCACCATACCGGACGCCGTGCAGGCCACGCAAATGGGCGCCTTCGGGTTTCTGACCAAACCGGTCGAGAAGCAGGAGCTGCTCGATCAGGTGCAGAAGGCTCTCAAGATCTCCGGGTTTGTCGACACCGACCAGGACTGGCGCGCGGACCTGATTACGCGCAGCCCCGTCATGGAGGAGAAGCTCGCGCAGGCTCACATGGTCGCAGGGACCGATGCGCGCGTGCTCATCACCGGTGACAGCGGTACCGGCAAGGAAATGCTCGCGCGTGCCATACACAAGGCCAGCCCGCGGCGCAACCGGCCGTTCGTCGCCATAAACTGCAGCGCCATGGCCGAAAACATGCTCGAAAGCGAGCTCTTCGGGCACGCCAAGGGGGCATTCAGCGGCGCGACCAGCGAGCACCGTGGCCTATTCCAGATCGCCGAAGGCGGCACCCTGCTGCTCGATGAGATCGGCGACATGCCAATGCGGCTGCAGGTGAAGCTGCTGCGGGTGCTCCAGGAGAACGTAATCCGCCCCCTCGGCAGCACGCAAACCATAGCGACCAACGTGCGCGTGCTGTCCTCCACGCACACCGACCTGCAGCACCTGCTCGCGGGCGGCCAGTTTCGCGAGGACCTCTACTACCGGCTCAACGTCGTGCACATCGAAATGCCGCCGCTGAGCCGTCGGCGCGAGGACATCCCGCTGCTGGTGGCGCACTTTTTGGCGGCGATCGCGCTCGAGAGCGGCAGCCGCAGGATTTACGCGCCCGAGGCGGTGGAGCTGCTGGCGACCAGCGACTGGCCCGGCAATGTGCGCCAGCTGCAGAACGTCGTACGCCAGAATGTCGCGCTGTCGCAGGCACCGATCATTTCGGTGGAGCTGGTGCAGCAGTCACTCGGCGGCACGCAGGGCAAACTGCCGTCCTTCGACGAAGCGCGCGATGAATTCACGCGCAGCTACCTGTCGCAGATCCTGCAGATTACGGGCGGCAACGTCAGCCAGGCCGCAAGACTGGCCAAGCGCAATCGCACTGATTTCTACAAGCTGCTTGGCCGGCACCTGTTGGTTCCGGACGACTTCAAGGGCAGATAACTCGGAACTGCTCGCGGCGCCTGAAAATGCGCCGATATCCGGCAACAGATCACATCCGCCCCGTTGCCAAGGCGAGTCGACCTACCTATCCTTGGCCTCCATTCCCGCGTCTCGGCAAGGAGCTGGTATTTCGTGCTCAACTCCATGGTGATGCGCCCAATCCTGTACGTCGCCATTCTGATTGCGTCACTGATCGTGACCTACGGGTACAAGCTCCGGACCCAAGGCATCTTTGCATGTCCGGCAACGGGCTATCCCGCGGATGGCTACTTGGGCTACTGCGAAGCCACCGCTTACGGCGACTACGACCATGGGGCCCTCTGGTACGGCTTGGAGCCGCAAGCTGCGCGGCTCGCGGCGAATGCGCAGGTGCTGTTCCTCGGCAACAGCCGCATGGAATTCGGCTTCTCAAGCGACGCGACCACTGCCTGGTTTGCCGCGGCCGGAGTCAGCCACTACCTGCTTGGCTTCAGCCATTTGGAGAATGAGACCTTCATCGCACCGCTGCTCGCCAAGCTCAATCCCCGAGCCAAGGTCTACGTGATCAACGTCGATCGCTTCTTCGACGACGAGGACTCGGAACCGGGCGGCGCCATTCTGCACGGCAGCGACTTGAAGCGGCGCTATACCGAGAAGCGGCTGTGGCAGCGGGTACAACGCCCGCTGTGCACCCACGTCCCGTCGATGTGCGGCCACAATCTAGCCTTCTACCGAAGCCGGCCGGACGGGCATTGGCTGCACCGCGGCGGCGGGCCCTACGACCCGCTGTCCGTTGCGGATGCGCCGCCGACGGAGCAGGACCAGTGGGATCATTACGCTGCGCTGGCAAAGGAGTTCGTTTCCAAGCTCCCGGTCGACCGCCAGTGCGTGATCCTGACCGTCGTACCCTCGCCCGCGACCAAACGTCAGGAGGCGAAGGCGATCGCCGCGGCCCTGGGACTTGCGCTGCTGGCTCCGGAGTTGGATGGCCTGCATTCGTTCGACAACACGCATTTGAATGAGCCCAGCGCCCAGCGCTGGTCGGCCGCATTCATGGAACTTGCGGGGCCCCGGATCGAGCAGTGTCTCGCCCGGAGCAGCACTTCCGCCCCGCCGGCTTGAGCGGCCCGGCACCACCGATTCGCACCCGATGACCGCTCTGCTTTGGTTACCCGCCCCATCCGATTTCAGGCAGGGCCTGAAAGCCGCCCTGGCCGCGGACACCTGCGCTGAGCGCTTGGAGAAACTCAGCGCTCTCGCGCAGTGTCGTCTGGGATTCGTCGAATCGATTCAGGTCGACCACGCCCTGACACGCGCCGCTTCGGGATCCGCGGCCGCCTCGGAAACCACGCCCGGTTTTGCAAGAATCCGGCTCGCGGTTCTCGCCTCCTCCACCGTCGATCACCTGTTGCCGGCGATCCGCGTGGCCGCCTTGCGGCGCCGGCTGCTAATCGAGACTTATACGGGTTCCTTCGGACAATATCGCCAGGAGCTGCTCGATCCGGAGTCGGCGCTGCATGGGTTCTCGCCGCAATGGATCCTGCTCGCGATTGGCAGTCGCGACATCATTGGCCAGGTCGCACTGGCGGCGAGCAGGGAAGAAGCCGATCGCGTGCTCGGTGCGGCGGTCGAGGACTTGCGCGCCCTGTGGCGCCGCGCGCGCACGGGTTTGGATGCCGTGATCATCCAGCAGACGTTTCTCGACGTCAGCGAGCCGCTGTTCGGCAGCTACGATCGTCTGGTGCCCGGCTCACCGGCCCGGCTCACCGCACGCCTGAACGAACTGGTGGCCGACGCCGCCGCGCGCGACGGGGTCCTGCTGCTCGATATCGAACGCGCCAGCGCTCGCGACGGTGTTGCGGCATGGTTCGACAATGCCCGCTGGCTGCAGGCGAAAATAGAGATCGCCCCGCAGGCTGCGCCGCTGTACGGTGAGCTGCTCGCCCGACTGATCGCCGCGAGCCGCGGCCAATCGAAGAAGTGTCTGGTGCTCGATTTGGACGACACGCTGTGGGGCGGCGTGATCGGCGAGCTCGGAGTCAGCGGCATCGTGCTGGGTGAAGGCAGTGCGGTCGGAGAGGCGCATCTGGCCCTGCAGCGCTACGCCAAGTCGCTCACCGAGCGCGGCATCATCCTGGCCATTTGCTCGAAGAACGACCCGGCGAACGCCGAGGAGGCGTTTAACAAGCATCCGGAAATGCTGCTGAAGCGCTCCGATATAGCCGCTTTCGTCGCCAACTGGGCCGACAAGGCCGAAAACTTGAGGTCGATTGCCGCACAACTCAACATCGGACTCGACAGCCTGGTGTTCGTGGACGATAACCCCGCCGAACGGGCCCGGGTGCGCCAAAGCCTGCCGATGGTAGCAGTGCCGGAATTGGCCGACGACCCGGTGCACTATGTGCGCTGCCTCGCCGATGCGGGATACTTCGAGGCGGTCGCGTTCACCGACGAAGACCGCCAGCGGGCGCAGCAGTATGCCGCCAATAACCAGCGTGAGGCCCTGCGCAGCACCATCCAGAGCATGGATGATTTCCTGCGCGGATTGGAGATGTGGGTGGATTTCGGTGCCATCAACGAACTCAATCTTGCGCGTGTCACACAGCTCATCAACAAGACCAATCAGTTCAATACCACCACGCAGCGCTACACCACCGAAGAAGTACTGACGCTCGCCGCAGCGCCACGCAACATCACGCTGCAGTTTCGCCTGGGCGATCGATTCGGCGACAACGGCCTCGTCAGCGTCATGATACTGCGCGAGCATCACGGTGGCCCGCAGACCCTCGAAGTCCTCAGCTGGGTCATGAGCTGTCGCGTCTTCGGGCGCCAGCTCGAACACGAGGCGATGAACATCGCCGTGGAGGCGGCGCGCGCGCGCGGCACCCGCAGGCTGCGCGCCGAGCTCATCGCTACCAAGAAGAATGGCGTGATCAGCAACCTTTACGCCGGCCTCGGGTTTTCCCGCCTGGCCGAGGCCACGCCCGCGGGCACGTCTCGCTGGGGCGTCGATTTGGCCGACTACGTACCGAAATCCACTTTCATCAGACGCCGGGTGCAAACATGACCGAACAAGAGATTCTGGAGAAACTCACCCGCATTCTGCGCGATCTGCTCGCCGACGAGTCCGTCGTCCTGACCATGGACACGACCCGCACCGACGTGCCCAACTGGGATTCGTTCATCTACGTCACTTTTATCGCGGCCGCGGAAATGCAACTCGGCATCCGCTTCCGGGTCGCCGATGTGGAGTCCTTCGCGACGGTGGGAGACGTCGTGAGGCAGGCTCTGAAGCTTCTGAACAAATAGGAGCAGCCGCCGGCGCACGCCATGCTATTCAATTCGTACGAATTCATCTTCCTCTTCCTGCCGCTGACCTACGTGGTCTTTCTGCTGCTGGGAAGAGCCTCGCGCAATCTGGCCCTGGGCTGGCTGATCGTCGCCTCATTGGCTTTTTACGCCTGGTGGCGGCCGATCAACGTGCCCATCATCGGCATTTCACTCATCATCAATTATACGTTGGCCAGGCTGCTGCAACGGTTGGCGGCGGACGAAACCCGACCGCGATTGCGCACCGCCGTGTTGCTGGTCGGGCTCGCGTTCAACGTCGCGTTTCTCGGCTATTTCAAGTACACCAATTTCGCCCTCACGACGGTTAACGACGTCGCGGGCACGAATTTCGCGCTGCTGCACATCATTCTTCCTCTGGGCATATCGTTCATCACGTTTCAGAAGATCGCGTTCCTGCTGGACGTGCACGCCGGGCGCATCGAGTCGTTCACGTTGCGTGAATACCTGCTGTTCGTGCTGTTCTTTCCGCAGCTCGTGGCCGGCCCCATCGTGCATTACCGCGAGATGATGCCGCAATTCCACAGCAATCCGTGTCGCTTCGATCAGGAGGGACTGGTGGTCGGCCTGACGCTTTTCTGCTTCGGGCTTTTCAAGAAGGTGGTATTGGCCGATGGCATCGCCGCCTATGTCACGCCGATCTATGATCTGACCGCGCACGGTACGCCGGTATCGCTGATTCAGGGGTGGTTCGCCGCCATCGGCTTTACGCTTCAGCTCTACTTCGACTTCTCAGGTTATAGCGACATGGCCGGCGGCTTGGCCCGCTGCCTCGGCATCCGGCTGCCGCTGAACTTCTACTCGCCACTGCAGACGACGAGCATCATCGATTTCTGGTCGCGCTGGCACATCACACTGACACGCTTTCTGACGGCCTATATCTACAATCCACTGCTGCTCTGGCTGACGCGCCGGCGCTACGCCAAGGGCCTACCCGGGCCGGGCGGCCAGCGAGCGGGCATCGGCTCCTTCCTGCGGCTGGTGGCCGGCCCGACCCTCCTGACCATGTTCATCTCGGGCCTGTGGCACGGGGCCGGCTACCTGTTCGTGCTGTGGGGGCTGCTACACGGCGTCTACATCACGATTAATCACGCCTGGCGAAAGATCGGGCCGAAATATTGGCCCGATCGCGGCAGCTATGAGCGATTCATGCGCCCGGCAGGCTTCGTACTGACTTTTTTCTCCGTGGTCGTGGCGATGGTGCTGTTCCGCTCGCCGACCGTGCACGTGGCGGCCGAGGTATTCAAAGGCATGTTGGGCTTTCACGGCATCGAGCTGCCGCCGGCGTTGGCCCACAAGGCCGCAGCCCTCGGCTTGGGGCGCCACGTGTCGGCCGTCTCCGATATGTCCACCGTCTACTTCCTGACGCAGCAGCTGTGGATGATCGTGCTGCTGCTGATTGCGCTCGCGCTGCCGAACGCGATCCAGCTCATGCGAGAGTATCAACCCATGCTTGGGGCGCGGGAACGGCCGGCCAACACCGGAATTCTGGCGCGCGCGCTGAACTGGAATCCAACCCTGGTCTGGGCGGTCGCGATGGCGTTGCTCGCCGCCGCTGCGATCATGCGGGTCGGCGGCCCAAGCGAGTTCCTCTACTGGCAGTTCTAGGGCCGGCCAGGCCGTCCTTGAGGCCGCGGCATGAGGCCACGCTCGCGGTACCAGTCCAAAGTGCGCTGCAGTCCCTCCGCCAGGCCGACCTGCGGCTTCCACCGCAGAGTGCGCTGCGCCTTGTCCGTGTCATAGACGACATCCGTGCGATAGAAATCCAGCGTCCGCCTGTGCAGCGGCGGCGCCTTGTTCAGCAGGCGACAGCCATCCTCGATCAGCGCCGCCGCTATGATCATCAGCGGGCCGGGTACACGAAATCCGAAGCGCCGGCTGCCGGTCATGCGCGCCAGGCGGTTGAGCAGTTCCAGCAGTGTGGTCGACTCCGGACCGGCGATGATGAAAACCTCGCCGCTCGCGAATTCGCCCTCGCACGCGGCCAGGAATGCGTCCACCAGATCGTCGACGAACAACATGTGGCGCCGGCCGTTGCCGCTGCCGACAAGCGGGAAGCGGCCTGCCTCCACCGAACGGAACAGCTTCAGCAATCGCGTATCGCCGGGTCCGTAGGCATCCGCCGGGCGCAGGATCGCGATGCGCATGGAGCTTCGCGTCGCGAACTCGCCTAGCTGCTCTTCGGTGTGCAGCTTGGAGGCCTCGTAAGAATTGGTTGCGTCAAAAGAGGAGTCTTCACGGATCGGCTCACGGGCCGAGCGCGCGTGCACGCCGATGGTGCTGCAAAATACGAACACCGCGACGTTATTTGCCGCCGCCGCCCGTGCCAGTCCGAGCGTGGCACGCACGTTGACCTTGTCGAACAGCTCCGGCGGCGCGCTCGCTTCGCGCCAGGCCGCGGCCAGGTGGCACACGTGCGAAACGCCGCGCGTGACTTGAACTGCAAATGCCTCGTCGGTGAGATCACCGGGCGTGAATCGCACCCCCGCAGCCAACAGGTCGGAAACGATCTTGCCGCGGGAGGCGCGCCCGGTCGCCGTGACTTCGTGTCCGCGCCGAGCCGCCTCGAGCGCCAGCCGCGAGCCGACGAACCCGGTGGCACCCGTCACGAGAAGACGCATGCCGTCGCCCAATCGTCCAGGGCCTCGATGATGCGCTCCGAGGCACGACCGTCGCCGTAGGGATTCGGGGCGGTGGCCATGCGCTCGTAGGCGAGCGCATCGGTCAGCAACCGCTCGGCTGCTTCCACGATGCGCGTGACATCGGTACCGACCAGGACTGCGGCTCCCGCCTGCACCCCTTCGGGTCGTTCGGTCACCTCGCGCGTTACCAGCACCGGCCGATCGAGGGCCGGCGCTTCCTCCTGCACGCCCCCGCTGTCGGTAATGATCAGGTAGGAGCGCGCCATGGCATGTATGAAATCCAGATACTCCAGGGGTTGCGTGAGGATGAATTGCGGGTGGTCACCCAACTCCGGCTCCACGATCTCCTTCACGCGCGGGTTTGGATGTACCGGCAGCATGAATCTCAGTTCCGGGTGGCGCGCAGCGATGATCTTCAACGCCACGCACACCGCCCGCATCGGCTCACCGAAACTTTCGCGACGATGCATGGTCACCAGGACCATGCGCCCTTCGGCACCGAGCGCCGCGAGCTCGGGAGCTTCGAATCGATAGTCCGCACGCACGCGCGACAGCAATGCATCGATGACGGTATTGCCGGTCACGGTGACGTTGGCAGCAGCCACACCTTCACGCAACAACGCGTCGCGGGCGCGCGTGGTGGGGGCAAAGTGCAGGGTCGAGACCAGCGTTGCAAGACGGCGATTCATCTCCTCGGGGAAAGGTTGACGGATGTCATCGGTTCTCAGCCCGGCCTCCACATGTGCCACCGCAATGCCGCTCATGAACGCCGCCATGGAGGTGGCCGCGGTCGTTGTGGTGTCGCCCTGCACCATGATGACGTCGGGGCGGACCTGGGCAAATACCCGCGGGATGGCGGCCAGCACGCCGCTCGCCACGTCGCACGGAGTCTGGCCGGGGCGCATCAGATCCAGGTCGAAATCCACCTTCAGCTCAAAGGCCCGAATGATCTGGTCGAGCATCTGCCGGTGTTGTGCCGATAGACAGACCAGGCTCTCGAATCGCTCCGGGGCGCTCACCAGCGCGCGCACGACCGGCGCCATCTTGATGGCTTCCGGTCGCGTGCCAAACACGCTCATGACCCGCAATGGCCGTCTACGCTCGAGCATCGAGGCGCTCTGCCATCTGCGCGTGCGTCACGAACTGAAACCCAGCCTCGCGCACGGCACCGAACACGCGTCGCAGGAGTCGATCATGCACCCCTTCGTAACATGGATGGCCGTACAGCACGACCCAGTCCTGGCCGGCAATTCGCGTCCGAAAGTCGTCGACTACCGCATCGTCCGCAGTGCCGCGCGCGCCGTGCCACTCGAGGAACGGAATCGTTCCGGGCCCGCAGACGGTGACCGGTATCGTCCAATGCCTGAGCGCAACGCCCCCGGCGCTTGCGTGCCGCGGCGGCCCGCCAATGGCATCGCCATCGTATCGAAAGCCCAGTTTCGCGACCAGACGACTGGTGCGCTCGTCGCACTTGAAGCCGGGACAGGTGAAGCCGGCCGGTTTGCCGAAATGGCGCGTGAATTCTGCCAGGGTGGCGCTGACATCGGCCTCGATCGTGTCCTCGGGCAGCTGCGCGAAGCGCCGGCTCCATATCACGTGGTCGCTGCCGCCATGTAGCCCCAGTTCGTGGCCATCAGCCTGCGCGCGCTGCAGCTCGGGAACGAACGATTTGCCGACCGGACGCGACAGCACGGCTTCGAGCACGAATCGCGGCCAGCCTATCTTCTCGATGAGGTTCACGGCCTGCATGTCGTTCAGCTTGGCGCGGCTGGCGCCGATGCCCTTGCCCAGCCACTCGCGCAGGTTGGTCGAACGTCCCATGTTGACGAAAAAGGTGTTCGCCACACCAAATTCCTTGCACACCTGCATCACCCGCGGCATACCATCCGTCATACAAGCGCGGTGGTCGATGTCCCAGCGGAAGGAGAAAAGACGCTCGGTCACGAACTTACTCCCTGCCGGTCCAGCAGCGATTGATACAAGGCGGCGAATTTTTCGGCTGAACGGGACCAGTCGAAACGTGCCAGCGCCCGCGCGCGCCCTGCCTTGCCCATGCGTGCGCACAGCGGCGCATCCGACAGCAGCGTATCGATCGCCACCGCCAGTGCCGCTGCATCACCCTTCGGCACCACAAGTCCGGTGACGTTGTGCTCCACCACCTCGGGCAAGCCACCGGCGTCGGAAGCCACGACCGGAACCTCGCAGCCCATGGCTTCCGCCGCCGGAATGCCAAAGCCCTCCTCGAGCGACGGAATCACTGACACTGCGCAGGCCCGAAAGTATTGCGGCAGATCGGCATTGGCGACCCAGCCCAGAAAGGTGGTCACATCGCCAATGCCCAGCTCGCGCGCCTGCGTTTCGAGATCTGCGCGCTCGAAACCGTCCCCGGCTATGACCAGCCGCAGCTCCGGGTGGCGCTCGCGCAGTTGCGCGGCGGCGCTGATCAGAAAGCGGATCCCCTTGCGCGGGAACAATTGCCGGCAGGCGAAAATCATCTTTGGACCAAACGGATGCGTTGCCGGTCCGCCGGCAAGCGGTGCAAAGCGGCGCAAATCCGCCCCGTTCATGATGAGCTGAATGTGATCGCGCAGCGCGCCGGCACGCAGGGCGTGCTCCACGCAATCATCGCTGATCGCGGTGAGCGCGGAAGCCCGGCGCAAGGTCCATTTGAGCACCGGCCGTACGTACCACCGGGTCGGAAAATCGTAGCCTTCGGCCTTGTTCACGT
This sequence comes from Steroidobacteraceae bacterium, assembly GCA_036521395.1. GTDB lineage: Bacteria > Pseudomonadota > Gammaproteobacteria > Steroidobacterales > Steroidobacteraceae > FEN-1191. Next base: position 59,567 of record DATDHV010000024.1, read on the forward strand.
ACACATCGCCACCGTGCATGGTAATCACGGAGGGGATCCTGAGCTTGCGAGCCGCGGCCACGATGGCTGGCCCGGTCGGAATGGCCCAGTGTCCGTGCAGGACGTCGGGTTTGAACTCCGTGCTGGCGTCGATGATCGCCCGATACTGGCCTTTCAGGTAGCCACCCATGACGGCCAGGCGATTCCAGCGGCCGATTAATCCCACACGGCTTTGTGCAACCTTGCCGTAACTGAGATCGTCGGGCAGGTCGAGGCGGAACCGGCGAATTTCCACGCCGTCCAGGACGGCGCGCAGCGGCACGCCGGCCGCCGCGGGCGCCACCACGCACACACGATGGCCGAGTCCGACGAGGTGACGCGCAATGTCGTGCACATAAATGGCGCGCATGTCCTGCGCGTCGTTCGGATACCAGTAGGTCGGACAAATGATGTTCAAATTACGGCTCATGATATCAACACCCGATGCTGCGAACCCGGGCTTGCAAACGGGTAACTCGCATGAAGGCACTGCAGCTCGCGCGCCCGGCGCGAACCGTCCCAGCCCAGCTCCTCGCCCATCAGGTCAACGCTGACCAGCAGCGTCGCATCCTCGGGCCGCTCGCCGCTTCCCATATCCAGACGGCGCATTATCACATCCGCGAGCGTAGCGGCGAGCTCATGACGCACCGCATACTTGAGCTCCGCAATCAGATAATCGCTGCCGGCAATGCAGCCGGGCGCATCCCGCGAAAGTGCCAGCACATTGCGCCACTCCGCGCCGTAGTTGCAGGCAATGCGTGAAACCTGCGTGTCATTCAAGCCCGGCATGGCGTTGGCTCGGATCTCGCGCTCCAGCGCTCCGAGGCTCTCGATATTGCCACCCCAAACCGGCGTGCGGTCGGTGCGGCTGCGCGACACGCTGCCCCGCAGCTTGCGCTCGGCCAGATCCACCACCCGTTCGCCCAACAATCGGCCCATGGTCCAGCGGATGCTCATTCCGGTAATCAGGCCCTTGAGGCCGTCGGAAGCCTCGTGATCGACCACCACCGAGCGCTTGCCGAAGCTCAAATCCTTTGACTGCGGATCATTTTCGCCGAACGGCAGCAAGCCCGCATTGACCGTGGATACGTCCTCCATGGCCAGGTCGAGCCCCGGGTAGGCCTCATTGATCTCTGCCAGGAAGCCCGAGACTTCGGCTTCGGTAACCTCCAGATCATAAGCGTTGCCGGTGTAGAGACGGCTGTTGACTCCGATGAGCGTGTATTTGCCGCGCCAGGGGGCAAGAAAGAGGTGCCGGTTGCCGCGGGAAATGAGCGCGTCGGGATCCGCAAACCGTGTCTGCACCGCAACCGCCATTCCCGGGTCGAGCTGCCGGCGCACCACGACGGCCATGTCGCGCGACAACGGCACTGCCACGCGCGGCGCGCGCCCGATCTGGCGCAGCAAGTCCGGCGCAAACGGGCCAGTGGCATTGATGGTCACACCGGCACGCACTTGAAGGCGCGAGCCGCCCAGCAGATCGACCACCCGCGCCCCCCACACCTGCCCGTCACGCAGCTCGAGCCCGTCGGCCTCGCAGTAGTTGAGCACCACCGCACCGGCCTCGGCCGCGGCGCGCAGCACGGCCAGCACCGCGCGCGGAGGATTGCGGATCTGTCCGTCATAGAAAACACCGGCGCCGGTGGCCGCACTGCTTTTCATGCCGGGAAATCTTTCGAGCAAGCGGCCTCGACTCATCAGAAAGGGCGACGGGATCGCCCGCGCGCTGTCGTCGATGCCCCAATTGCGATCCAGGGTGAGACTCTCCAGTGCCACGAAAGCGGCCGCCAGCAACCAACGGCTTTGCATGCCGTAGCCGAAGGTGGGCACGGCGATGGGCAGCGTGCGCGTCAGATGCGGCGCAATACGCAGAAAGGAGCCCCGTTCCCGACAGGATTCGCGCAGTCGCGGCAGGTCCAGGTGCTGCAGATAGCGAATGCCGCCGTGGAGAACCTTGAATGACTGCGCCGAGGTGCCGGCGCAGAAGTCCAGGCGCTCCACCAGAGCGACCTTCAGACCGCGCAGAGCGGCATCCCAGGCCGCACACGCCCCGCCGATGCCTCCGCCCAGCACCAACACGTCAAATGTCTCGTTCGCAAGGGATGCGAGCAGTGCAGCGCGGCCCGTGGCGCCCAATGTCGGTTCACGCGTCATTTAGCGACGCCTCCGCGCCAGCCTTGATTCAATTCAGATTTAAGCGCAAGTGTAGCCAAAAAGCCCTGGCCTGATTCGCGACTCATGTCTCAATCCTCCGGCGGCGCCGGCCGTGGCTCGGCGGGCATCGCATAGCGTCGCCTGAAACAATGCATGCCGATCACACAACCTCCGGCGCACAGCGTGAGCCAGCCACACAGCGTACCGCACAGGATGCCCACCAGCCCGTAGCGGCTGCCCAGCGTCGCCGCGCCTACGGCTACGCATAGACTGATCCACCCCAGCACGGAGATTTGCGCCAACGAGCGGGCCGTGCCCAGAGCGGTCACCACGGTGGTCGAAAAGCTCTCGGCAACCCTCACCACCCCTATGGCCAGCGTGGCTGCGATGAGCCCCGGACTGATGGTGTACTTATCGTGCAGAAAGTAATGAAACACGAACGGGGCCAGCAGCAGCACCCCGGCAATGGACCCCACTACCAGCAGTATCCCCATCATGATCTCACGCCGTAGAACCGCACGGGCCGCAGGAGCATGCGGCGCGCTACGCAGTTTCTCAATCAGAGTGAACGCCACACCAAGCTGCGTCACGCGAAACGGCGCACCGACCACCGCGGCCAGCACTGCATAGGTGGCCAGATCCTCGACCGAAGTAAGCTTCGGAATCGCGAAGCGCTCGAGCTGCCACAGCAACTGCCGTGCCAGACTGATGCTGACCGACGCGAGTCCCTCCCTGAGGGCCAGAGCGCGATCGAGCTCGATGTGATCGGTCTGCCGACGCGCCGCTCGCGACCAGCCCAGGAGGTTGGACACCAGATACCCGGCGACGACGCCAGCCATCAGCGGCGTGGCGTCGCTCAGCGACATCAGACTCGCGACTATCGCCAGCAATAGCAGCACGTAGTTCGGGCCATTTTCGAGCAACAGCGCCCAGCCCATCTCGCCGCGTGATTGGTAGATCCCGACGATGATGAAATGGCCGGCGCCGAGCGTGCCGCCGGCAAACAGCAGCAACGCCTCCACCACGCTGAGCCCGTAGAAGAACTTGGCCGCGATTGCGATCGCCGCTGCAATCAGAGCAGCATTGGTGGCCGCGCGGCGCACCAGCGGCCCGGTCACCCGCGGGCGGTGGCGTTTGACCACCACATCGAGCCCCAAGGGGCCAGAGGCCAATCCGAACTGGATCAGCGCCAGGAACAGCGATAGCAGCCCGAATTGCGCTAATGGCAGCGCGCCCGCCAGCATGATGTTGGCGAGCGCGAATCCGGCACCGCCAATGGCGAAAGTGACCGTTCCCCGAACGGAGCCCGATGCGAAAATACGGCGCAGCATCGTGCTTGCGTCCCGTATCGAGGCCTACAACTCAGGACGGACGCAGGGCGCTGGCGGCAATCTTCTTGCCGAACAGCTTGTTCTTCTTGCCGTACAGAAGAAACAGGGCACGAAACGTCGCCGACAGCAGTGCCGCAGCGGCCATCGCCACGTAGTTCATGGGGTTCTTGTAGAACACATACAGGTTCAGATCGAATACCTCGATTTGGCCGAACCCGGTGTGGCCCAAAATCTGCCGCAACGAGTACTCCGTCATGGTATTGAAGTGATCGAAATTCTGCGCCAGCGCTTCGGCACCCGTGATCGGATTGGCACCGTTGAGCACGAAGGTGAGCAGCCGGCCGCCACGTTTGAGCTTGCGGCGGCACAATGCCAGGAAGTCCAGCATCTCCTGACGCGTGAGATGATTGAGTTCCTGCTCGAGCCAGATCAGGTCGTAGGTGTCATCGGGGCTGCTATCCAGGAACTCGAATGCAAATCCCTCGCGGCAGTTCAACTGCCGGCGACGCGCCCATTCGATCTTATCCGTGAATGAATCAATGCCGAGCACGTCCTTGTAGCCCAGATCCTTGAGCAGATTGACGCCGTAGCCCGGCCCGCAGGAGGCGCAGAGAATCTTCGCCTCCCGATTCGATGGGAAGAAGCGCTGATAATTGTGCTTATAGAAAAGATAGAAGCTGCGGTACCCCTTCTCGATGTCGTCCGGGGCCTCCCAGAATGAATCGAACGGTTCGATGGTTGCCGTCAGCTGTCGTCGGCGCTGCACTCTCAAATTCTCCTTGTTCGGTCGGGTTCAGCGGCGACCAGCGCAACCGCGGTGATACCGACAGCGCGTCCTGACAGACGCGGCACACTCGTTGGCCGGCTCAGCTGAGCATATTGCGTTTCAGGCCGGCCTGGGCTGGTGATGGGCGTCACAGATTCCACATCCAAGCGATGACCGCTGCGACTGGCAGGTCCGTATAGCACAATCATCCCGCATTCTCTAGCGCACCGGGACGGTGTGTTGTGCCGCTCAAGACGCACCGCCCTACGGTGGCGTCCCGTGCATGTCGCGCACGATGGGCGCCATGACCTCGAGCGCATCTGCGGTGCCGGTGGGCAGCAGCGAGTTGGTCTGATCGGTGGGCAGGCGCGGCAATCGCCGCGCGATCACCCGCACCCCGCGCAGATATTTGTGCATGTCGGCGCACAATATCTCACCGGCCGCCTTGGCCATGGCATATTCGGTCATCTCCGCAGGCCGCGACTCCACGTAGACGGTGGACGGATAGAACGCGCTGACGCCGGCAGGCCGCAGTTTCCGGCAAGCCTCCACCAGCCCCAGAAAGCCCGTGACGTAAAATGCGTTGAACTCATCGAGGCGTCGCGCATCGCACAGACCGCGCTTGCGTCCGAAGATGGTGGGCGTGGCGAAATAGTAGACATGGGTCGGCGCCTGTGCCAGCCGCGCCAGCTGTGGTGCCGCATCCTGGCGCGCATCATAGGCCGCAGTCCCGCAGTTTCCACCCCAGGCTTGGATTTCGCGAGCTACGGCCTCGGCGTCCGCCTGACCGTGGCGGTAGGTGACAATGACATGGCCCCCGCCGGCGGCGATCAGCTTGGCCGTAAGCTCGCCAATACCACGCGAGCCGCCGATGACCAGCGCCAATGCACCTCGACATTCCTCTCCTGCCATATGCGGCGCAACGACGGCCATTTCCGCCTGCTTGACCGGCGGCAAACGGCTGGCGCTATCCAACGAACCGGCGAGCCCGCCCCCGCGGACCGTCAGGCGCACCAGACGATAGCGCTGATCGACTGACGTCACGGCGTAGCCCAACACATCCGTCGCCTCGGAATCCTCGTCCACCGAAAGGTCCAATCCTCCGAACAGCGAGTGCAGTCCCGGAACGACCATGCCGACCAGACACGACGTGCAAGCCAACGCGGCGATGCGCGATGTTCCCAGATATTCCGCGGCGCTGGGAAACAGCCGCATGATTTCGGCGCGCGGTGCCGCAAGACGCAACGCTCCGCTGCGCCCTGTCATCTGCTCGACAGACAGGTCGAGCGGCGATGATGGTGCAGGCGTAGCGGCCGCGCCCGGCCCCGGCGCCAGCACCGGCAACCGCGGAAGCGCAGGCCGTAGCGATGGAACGAATTCCAGGGATAGACTGACCACCTCGATACCATCGACCAGTGCGCGCGCGCGCAGTGCCGATGCCGAGGTCTGCATGATCTCGGCGTCCACTCGCTCCCCGACGTAGACCATCTTCAGAAACCGCGCCTTGAGGCCCACGAGCTTCGGCAAACCAGGCTGCCGTGCAGCCACAGCGTCCAGCAGCCACAGCAGCGTGTGCATGCCGTGCACCACGGGGGCGCCAGCCTGGGTGCGGCGCGCCGCCACCACATCCATGTGCATGGGGTTGAAATCGCCGCTCAGCGCCGCAAATTGCGCGTGGCTGTCGGCGTCAAAGCTCTTCGACATTGGCATGGTTCGAATCCCTCAGCCACTGCGAGTGCGCACCGGAGCCGGCACATCCGACGGCAGGGATGGGGGGACCACGGTCTGCGCCGGTGCGAACACCAGGTAACGAGACAGGCTGAAATTGATGATCAGGCCCGCGCACGAGCCCAATGCCACACCTACCAAAGGGCCCGCGACCGCGGGATGCAGAAAATGCAGGTAGGACACGTAGGTGAGGTAGTTGACGCCTCCGCCCGCGCAATTGAAGAATAGAAATCTGAGCCACTGCTTCGCCTTGTTGGCACTGTGCCGATCGCGAAAGGTAACGATGCGGTTCAGGTACCAGGTGGACGTTGCCGCGACCAGGTATGACAGCAGTCGTCCGTAATACGGGCCGGCGCCGAGAAAGTCCATGGCCGCGTACAGCACCGCGGTATCGACGCAGAATCCGACGCATCCAACGAGTCCAAACCGAAGGAACTGCCGCACAAGAATTGCAGCCGCCGGCCTGCTCATAACCAGGGCTGCGCCTTCATTGCGGCACAGGCTCCTCATTCCTGATGCTCTTCAGATAATCGATGATGGCGGCACGTTCGGCCGGATCGGAGATGCCCCGAAAGGTCATGGCCGTTCCGGGAACCATGGCCTGCGGATTAGTCAGGAAGCGGTCGAGTTTCTCTCTATCCCATCGCCCTCCCACGCGCTTCATCGCCGCGGAATACTCCAGGTAGCCCTCGGCCGAGGCCACCTTGCGCCCGTATACATGCAACAGATCGGGCCCGATCAGATTTGTGCCGCCGTCCACTTTATGGCAGCCGCCGCAAGTCGTGGCGAAGCGCAATTCCCGGCTGGTGCCGGTCGCAGGCTTGATCGAGACGATCGCGGCGTCTTCGGTCCAAAGGATGATCCTGCCATCGTGGCCCTCGATCAGCGTACGAGTGCGTCGCTTGATCGGAATCGGCTCTGCGAACTCGACGTGGTGGTCAACGATACGGATTCGGAACAGCGATTCCGCGCGCAGCGATGACACCAGCAGATCGCCCTTCCATACCGGGAACAGGTCCTTTTCGATGCTGATCAACTGCGAGACGCCGATCGAAGGCACCCACGCGAATACCGGCTCGCGAAAGCCGTCATGGCGCCCCTGGGTTTTGTTGAGGGGCCACTGGAGGCTGGTGTAATCGGTGCCGTAGGTAACGTAGGGCCAGCCGTAGTTGGCCCCCTGCTCCAGGTAGTTCAGTTCATCCCCGCCGCGGGGTCCGTGCTCGGTTTCCCAGATGCCGCCGTTGGCGTCGATATACAGGCCCTGCTGATTGCGCTGACCCATGGCGAACGTCTCACTGGTCCCCTCATCGATATGGATCAGTACCGTTGTCCCCCAGGAAGCCTGCGGATCCTGGGAGTACAGCTGGCGCGAATTGACGCCGTCAAAGCCATGAAAGCCGACCGTGAACAGCAGCGAGTCCGGATCACGTAGGGCCAGACGCCCGCCGCTCAAGTTGCCCTCGAAGGGAGACGCCCGCTCGCGCAACTCGCCCTCGATGGGCAGACAGGGCTTGGACTCGAATATAGTCTTCCAGGCCAGCTTGGCGGTGCCGTTCATGAACTCGGTACGATCGCTTTCGGCCATCGAGACGCGCACGACGAAACAGCGTTGGGCATTCTTCCAATAGTGATGGCCGGCGAACAGCCGCAACTTGTCGCCCCGCTGCTGCAGCAGGATGTCCGACACCCTGAAGCGCCAGGTGTCGACCTGCGAGCCGGTGGATTCGCCGGGCGCATTGGTCAGAATGGTCTCCCGGGGCTTCTCGTACGGCAATCCCACCGCGGCGGCAAATTGCTCGCCATTGATCGGAATCCGGTAGGGCAGCGGCTTGACCGACAGCTCGTCGGAGTCACCGTGCCAACCGAACAGGTACATGTGTCCATCTCCGGTGGCCAGCAGGTACTGATCCGCGATGGGCGCCAGGCCGCCGCCGCCGGGCACGGCGGGCTTGGGAATTCGACCGTCGTAGAAGGTCGCATCGATATTGTAGAAGGCGGTATTGATAAGAGTGGTGGTCGTGCGGACCGGTATCTTCGGCTCCGGCCCATACGCCAGGTACAAACTCGCCGCCAGCGCGAGCACGATGGCGGCCGAGAGTCCGAGCAGTATCAGTGCGTGCCGGTCGTGCCGCGCGAACGAGATCGGCAGCAGCACCACTGCCAGGCCCAGTATTTCGGTAAAGATGCGCCGTGAGACGGTCATGCCGGCGAAAGTCAGGCCAAGAAACAGCAGCCCGAAAATGGTCAGCGACCACAGCCGCATCTCCCCCGGCGTCATCGCCCGACCGCGCCAGAAATTGAACGCCGGAACCAGCGCGCTGGCCACGAAACCGGCCACCATGACAAGGAATAACTGCATCTCCTCCTGAGGCAACTCCCAGACCGGAATGGCGAAACGGGTGCTCGGGAATAGCAGCAGCAACAGCAGCGTCAGCGCTATCCATGGGGCCCAGAATCGCCACGAAGACTGGTGAGATACGGTCATTGGTTTTTCTCTTGCAGCCGAGGCACGACATGACTGGCAAATGCCACCAGCAGGCAGATAACGATCGGATACGTCGGCATGCTGTAGCGCGACTCCAAGGTCGCGAGCAAGGCATAGAACAGCACCAGAGCCAGTGAGGGCAGCACGAGCAGTTGCAACTCCTTGCTTCGGCGCCGTACGGCATAGACGAATGCCGCCACCAGCGGCACGAAGTTGAAATACGCCCCACGCCACAGCAGCGTCAGAGTCAAGGCAGCGTGCCGCCAGGGATGCTGCAGGATCATTGCCATCGCGCGGCGCCTCATCTCCAGGTCGGCGGCTTTCAGGGGATTTGGGTCGCCATCGGCGATGAGCTGGCGGGTCCACCGGATCGCGTCGGCGCGCGCTCGGCGATAGTACGTCACCGTGTCCTGGGCGCGCCCGGCTTCTTCCGCGGCCTTATCGCGCGCCGCAAAGCTCGAGGTGCTCGACTCATTGAGGCGCTGCACGCGGCCACCCTCCTCTTGGTCGGTACGAGAATAACCCAGGATTCTTCGAAACACGCCACCCAACGGATAGGGTGCCCACACATAGATCGAGCCGATGTATTCATCCCTGGTCATCTGGTCCATGATGGCTCGGTTGTACACGGCATCGCCGCCGCGCAGCGCGATCGCGAAGTATCCCAGCGTCAGGTAATCCCGGCACATCCACGGCAATACGACGATTGCCGCCAGCGCGCCCAACACTGCGGCCTGTTTTGCAGCATCGCGGATCGGGACGCGCGCCAGCAGCGACAGGCAAGGCGCCGCGACCACCAATCCGATGGTGACGTACAGGAAACCCGCCTTCACCAGACTCAGCAGTCCGAAACTCAGGCCGGCCAGCGCCATCAACTTCAGACTCCTGCGGCTGATCGCCATGGACAGCAGCAAGGACCCCGCGGACAGCAGCGCAGCCGCCGAGGCCTCGGTATACAGGCTGTTCAGCAGATAGGTGCCGTAATCGACCTGCAGCAGCAGCAGATTGCTGAGCACCACGCACAGCAGCGAGGGCACCGGCGCGAGCCCGAGCCACCGGCCGATCTTGAAGGTCGTGATGCTCAGCAGCGCGAGCCACGCGACGTTCTGAAACTTGAGCAACCTGGCGCGCTCGCCGTGAAAATATTCGGATTCCTGCGCCGCGCCGAGTACAGCATCCACCGCGCGCACCGCCAGCGCTCCGACCAGGATCGGCACTGGCTCGCGCTGCATCGACGGTATCCGCGGCGCCGATTCGCTCAGCGAAATGACCCCGGCTCGTTCCAGATTGAGGCTCATCAGCAGATTTTGTGCGGGGTCATCCACGATGGCGGCGTCGGTGATGCGCGCGCTCCAGAACACCAGCAGCGCCACCGCCGTAACCAACAGCATCAGCCATTCCAACCGCAGCCGCGATTGCACGCTATCCCACCTGCTTGACGGGCGTGAAGCGCAGAGCGACCGACAGATAAGCGATCCGCTTTGCCTCCGCCCGCCCGCGGCTCACGGAATCGAGGATCAGTCCGCACGCAAGACTTATGAAACTGGAGATCGCCACGGCGGCGGACAGCAGTGCCGTGGGCAGGCGCGGCACCAGTCCTGTCCGCATGAATTCGATGATCACCGGCACGCCGAGCAGCAGCGATATGGCAGCGAACAGGCCAGCCAGCACGGAAAAGAACATCAGCGGCTTCTCCTCCTTGACCAGAAAGATGATGGTGTTGAAGATCCGGAGGCCATCGCGGTAGGTATTGAGCTTGCTGGCGGAGCCTCGCGGCCGGTCCTTGTAGGCGGTCGGAACCTCGCTTATGGGCATGCGAATCTGCAAGGCATGCACCGACAGCTCCGTCTCAATCTCAAAACCCGATGCCAGCGCCGGAAAACTCTTGACGAATCGCTTCGAAAAGACCCGGTATCCCGACAATAAATCCGTCATGCGATTTCCGAAAAAAGCCGCCACCAGGCTCGTCAGCACGGCGTTGCCGAATCGGTGGCCGGGCCGGTACGCGGCCTTGATCTGGGTTTGACGCGTACCCGTCACCATGTCCAGAGCGTTCCTGAGCAGCAGGTCCACCATCGCCGGCGCTGCTGCGGCATCATAAGTGTCATCGCCATCGACCAGGACAAAAACGTCGGCCTCGATATCGGCAAACATCCGGCGCACCACGTTGCCCTTGCCTCGCAGCGGCTCGATGCGCACTACCGCACCGGCGGCGCGCGCCTCGGTAGCGGTATCGTCATTGGAGCCGTTGTCGTAGACAAAAATCGTCGAATCGGGCAGTTGCGAGCGAAATCCCGCGACCACCTTGCCTATGGCACGACCCTCGTTCAGGCATGGGATCAGCACTGCGACCACTGGCTTCGTCTTGCCCTGCGCGGGCATTGCAGCAACGGCGTGATTTTCGTGAGTCATGTCCACTTATCGGCTGCCACGTGCCAATCTGGGCCTGAATCGGTCGCCCAGTATCGAGGAAGCCGTACGAGCGATCAAATAATCCGACCCCGCGTCGGTCAGGTGCGCCGCGTCCCACGCCACCGGCATCCACGTGCTGCGATTGGTAGTCAAGAGGCAACCGCCAGCGGTGCACAGCGCAGCGATAGGGGACACGAACACTGCCGGCGTTGTCGACACCGCCTCGCGTACCACGGAGTCCATGCGCGCCGAGTCCGCGACCAGATAGGCGTTGGTCCGCTCCGGCAGCGATCGCGTGTCCACCCACAGCTTCATACCCACCTTTGGTTGAGCAATTTCCCATTGCGGCAGGACGCCAAACACGACCACACGGCTCACCCCAGCAAGGGACAACCGCCGCACGGTCGCCTGCAATGTCGACAGACTCAGCCTGTCGGGCCCCGTCGAGGCGTCGCTGTACCACCACCAGGTGGCTTCCAGCACCACGATATCCGGCTTCAGCGCTTTGATCCTGGCGAATGCCGCGTCATTGAACGGCCGGCAGGCGATACGACGCGCAAAAGTATGCTCCAGGACCGGGGGGCACGCTGCCATGGTGAATTGCGCGATCCGGAAATCTGCACCTTCCCCTTGGATGGCCTTCAGGCCCGAATACAGCGACGCCGCGTGCGAATCACCCCACAGCACCAGCAATTTTCTGCGCCCATCCGGGGGCTCGATGCACTGCGCCCCGAGATCGGCGAAACCGCGGTCCAACGCGTCGATGAAGCATCCGCGTCCCGCATATTCGGCGTCGTAACGCTCGCGCTCACTGTCGTAGTCAAATCCAGCCAGGGGACGAATCTGCGCCGGATAGCGCAACGCCGCGCCGTCGCTGCGATCCACCGCCAGTCCCGATATTCCGATCATGCCCATGAGCAGCAGCAGCACCAAAGCCTTGCGCGCAGGGCGCGCCCCAAAGCGCAGTGGGTTCTCAATCAACATATAGGTGAGCCATGCCAACAGGAAGCTAAGCACCAGCGCCGCTATCCGCTCGGATCTGGGCGCCTCGGCACCATCGTGATAGAGCCGGATGCGCATGAAGGCGAGCAGCACCCAATGCCAGAGGTAGAGTGGGTAACTGATCAGGCCGACGAACACCAGCACGCGGTTCGAGAGTATCACCCGATTAAGCCAGGCGCGGCGCGCGGCGATGATGAGCAGCGTACCCACGGTCGGCAGCAACGCCCACCAACCAGGAAACTCGCTATCCTTGTCCACGAACAGCAGGGCCGCCGCGATCAACAGCACTCCAGCCCAGGCGAGTGCCTCGCTGCACAAGTCTATGCCGTGGTACCGGCTGGCATCGGCTGCTTCCGCCTGCGCCGCGCTCTCACCGCCGTGGAACATCGTCAGATATGCCAGCAGCGCTCCGCCGAGCAACTCCCACAGGCGCGTCATCGGAAGATAGAAGGCCGCGGAAGGGTCCCGGTGCACGAATGCCAGATTGCACGCAAACGACGACAGCAACAGGGCCACGACGATCAGCACCAGGTGACGCGTACGCCGGAACAGAAATGCGACCAGCAGCGGCCAGAGCAGATAGAACTGCTCCTCGATCCCCAGCGACCATAGGTGCAATAGCGGTTTTACGGCGGCACCGGTGTCGAAATAGCCGGCCTGGGTCCACAGCAGAATGTTGGATGAAAAGCCCGCGCCGGCCGCAATCTGCCTGCCAAGTTGTTTATAATCCTGCGGCAACAATACGAACCAGCCGGCGATCAGACACGTGCCGAGCACGATCAGCAGCGCCGGGAAGATGCGCCGGATGCGACGCACGTAAAAATCCACGTAGCTGAAATCGTCTTTGCGCAGCGCGCTGTAGATAATGCTGGAGATCAGAAAACCGGAAATCACGAAGAAAATGTCCACGCCGATGAAGCCGCCGGTGACTTTTGTTGGAAATGCGTGAAATCCAAGCACGCTCAGTACCGCAAATGCCCGCAGTCCGTCGACATACGGCCGGTAGGCAATGTGCTGTCCCGTGCCGCGGCTTGCGCGCGGGCCGGCGACGCGACCGAACCATTGAGTGGTTACCGGGATATCCATAACTTCATGGGATTCCTGCGTCGACAGCCGCGACAATCCGTGATACGGCGCGCCGCGCAAAATGGCGTAATGCTGCGGACAATTCGCGGTTGGGCGCCGCCCAGCGTGTCGACGGCAGATGCTCAGTAATCCAGATTGTTACGCATTTCCGATCGCGCATTATTGACGTGCGTCGCATCCCAGATAGGATGAATATCGGGTATTCTTCACGTTCCTGACGCGATGCACCTCGCAGAGTTCCGATTCGTGCCGCAACATATTCCGCTTTCCATCATTGTCCCGTTCTACAACGAGGCCGAGAGCATCGAACGCATGCACGGAGCGATCGTCACTGCCGTGGCTCCGTTGAAGCTCGCCTTCGAGATGGTGTTCGTCGACGATGGCAGCAGGGACAATACCCTCGAGATCGCGACCGAAATCGCGCGCCGGGATCCACGAGTACGGGTAGTGAAGTTCCGGCGCAATTTCGGCCAGACCCCCGCCATGGCAGCCGGCATCGAGCACGCCCGCGGCGAGGTGCTGGTGACCATGGATGGCGACCTGCAGAACGACCCCAGCGACATCCGCCACTTTCTGGCAAAAATCGACGAAGGCTATGACATGGTGGTGGGCTGGCGCTTCAATCGACAGGACAAACTGTTGTCGCGCAAGATCCCGTCGCGTATCGCCAATTGGCTCATAGGCAACGTCACCGGAGTGCCGATCAAGGACAATGGCTGCTCACTCAAGGCTTACCGCGCCTCGGTCATCAAGAATATTCCGCTCTATTCCGAAATGCACCGCTTCATCCCCGCCATGGCTTCGATCGCCGGACCCAGAATCGCCGAGATCAAGGTGCAGCACCATGCCCGCCAGTTTGGCAATTCAAAATACGGTTTGTCGCGCATTTATCGTGTTTTGCTCGATCTGATGGTGATCAAGACCGTCGCCTCGTTCACCGCCCGGCCCCTCATGTGGTTTGCGATGTTGTCGGTGCCGATGCTGCTCGCAGGCGGGATCGCATTCGCCTATACGCTGGGCGCGATGTTGCTCACCGGTAGGGCGATCTCGCTGCCGATTGCCGGCACCGGCCTGATTTTCATCAGCGCCGCATTGATCCTGATGCTCAGCGGCGCTCTGGCCGAAGTGGTCTACAACCTGGGCGATATGCGCGAGTGCGAATTCGCTCGTCTGACCAGTCGCATCAAGAAATCGAAAACCGCGGCCGCAGGAGCATCAGCGTAAATGATCGGGAAAAATCCGGAAGTCCAGCTGTCGGTAATCGTCCCGGTCAGCGCGCGCCACGCCGGTCTGGCGGCACTGCATGCGGAGTATCGCGATGGGCTCCAGAACAGCGACCTGGTCTGCGAATTCATTTATGTACTCGATGGGCGTTATCCGGACGCCGCGGCGGAGCTGGATGCGCTACTACAGCAGGGCGAACGCATTTCGGTAATCTACCTGAGCCGCGCATTCGGCGAATCCACGGCGCTGATGGCGGCATTTGAACAGGCGTCGGGCCAGCTGATCCTGACACTGCCGGCATATCACCAAATCGAAGGTGCCGAGATTCCAAAGCTGCTCGGTGCGCTCGATGTGGCTGACATCGTGGTCTGCCGGCGCGTGCCTCGCGCCGGCGGATTTTTCGAAGTTGTGCGGCGCAATGCTTTCCATAGCCTGGTGAATTGGATGACCGGGTTGTCGCTGCACGACCTGGGATGCAGCGCCCGCGCCATGAGGCGGCAGGTGCTGGAGGAGATCGTACTGTACGGCGACCAGCATCGCCTGTTGCCGGCATTGGCCGATCGGCAGGGATTTCGCGTCCGTGAAATCGACGTGCGTCAGTCGCCGCTCGATCGCTTCGAAGGCAAGTACCGTACGCGTGAATATGCTCACCGCATACTCGACCTGTTCGCGGTGTTCTTTCTGGTGCGATTCACCAAGAAGCCGTTGCGGTTCTTCGGCATGGTTGGCGCTTCCACTCTGTGCATAGGCGCCGCCCTGGTACTGTACCTGGTGGTCGATCGGCTGGTGTTTGATCACAGTCTGGCCAACCGGCCGGCACTCCTGCTCTCCTCCCTGCTGGTGGTACTCGGCCTGCAGCTGTTCGCGCTCGGACTACTCGGCGAGTTGATAATCTTCACCCACGCACGCGGCCTCAAGGACTATCAGGTAGATCGCATCATAGAATTCCCGAGCGATGTACAGCAGCCATAGCCTAACGCGGCGGTCGCTGCTGCTGCTGCTGGTCGCGGTGGGAGCGCTGGGCCTGGGCGTATATGCCCGGTTCAGGGGTCTTGGCGCGGCCCCCCTGTCCGTGGACGAGTACTACCTCACTCGTTCAATAGACAACGTCATTCGCAGCGGTCTGCCTGTCTTCCAGTGCGGCGGTTTCTATACCAGGGGATTGATCCAGCAGTACCTGTCCGCCGGTCTGCGTCTGGCAGGTCTGGCGCCGGAGCTGGCACCGAGACTCATCGCGGCGCTGTGTAGCCTGCTGGTGCTGCCGGCCGCCTATTTGCTCGGCCGACGCGTGCATGGCAGAACCATCGGATTGCTGGCCGTCATCGTACTGGCGCTATCGGTATGGGAAGTCGAGATGGCGCGCTTTGGCCGGATGTATGCGCCCTTTCAGGCCGTGAGCGCCTGGTATCTGGTCTTCTTCGTACGCTATACCGTCGATCGGGAGGTGCGGGCGCTGTGGCCCATGCTCGCTCTTTCGCTGATCGGCCCATTCGTCTGGGAAGGCGGCGCACTGCTGGCGCTGGCGAATTTCCTGCCGATCTTCCTGCGGCCGGATCCCGAGAGGCGCCCGTCCGGATCCGACTGGATCTATCTGGCGGGTGCAATGCTGCTGTTCGTCGCCGCGTACTGGTTTGTGACTGCGGATTTCCGCGGCTACAACGCCGCCTCCTGGCCCGCCAGCTTCACTCGCGCGATGGTCGAGTTACCGCGTGATCCAATGTCGGCATTGACACTGCCAATGTTACGCCTGCCATACCATCCCGGGTGGGCCGCGCTGGCGATCGTGCCGTTCATCGGCGCGCTGGTGGCGCTGCGTCGGATCTGGGCCTGGCGCCAGCGGCCGCTCGCGGCCGCGGGCCTGCTCGCCCTGCTCCTGGCGGCGCTGCTGCAACAATTCGCGGCCGTGCTGGCGATCGCACTGCTGCTGCTGCTGCTGCGCCTGGTGCGCTGGCGCGAGCTGTTCAGCAAGGCCGCGACTGCGCTCATCGTGGCCGTGCTGCTGTGTGTCGTGTACTGGCTGGCCTTCGGAGCGGCCACGACCGATTGGCACACTGCCGCATCCACCGGTCTGGCGAAGGCCATCGCCGCCTTCGCCTACCCGTACCTGCGCTATCCCGACGTCGTCGGTGTGGTACTGCGGCCCTGGGCGCGCGCCGTGCCGCTGCTGGCATCGGGGCTGCTGTTGCTGATCGGCGGCGCCATGTGGCGTCAATGCCGCTCGGAGGAGCCGATGACGGCCGAGAGAGCGCTGCAGATCGTCTTCCTGGTTTTGCTGTTGGCCGCCAGCGCCAGCAATCCGCCCCGGCAGGAGACGCGGTACGTCTTTTTCCTGTATCCCCTTGCCATCATCATCGCGCTGACCGCCATCGTACGGGTCTCGCAATTCGTGCTGCAGCGGCGTCCCGCGGCGCTGAGCCTCGCCATCATTCTCGGCCTGGGCGGATTCGCCCTGTCTGAAGACTTCCAGCCGCATCATCTGCTGTACATCGATCGCCCGGCGGAACTCTTCCGGGTGGGCATGCGGCACGACATGCAGGGCCACCTGGAGATGCGCGACGACTATCGCGAGCTGTCACGCTGGCTGCAACAACACGCAGTGCCGGGCCGCGACCTGGTCATAAACGGCGTGCACGGTCTGGACTATTACGACTCGCAGATCGACTATTTCTTTGCCGACCAACACGACCCGAATTTCGCGAGCTGGTCCTGCCGGCAGGGCAGCGTCGAGCGCTGGGGCAACTACCCGCTGATCTACTCGGTGACCGCGCTGAAGGCAACGATCATGTCAAGCCACGAAACCTACCTGGTGGTGTTCGCTCCCGACAGCACCCAGATGCTGGCGTCGCTTGCGGACCTGAGTCCGCACATCGTCTGGGCCCAAGGCTACGTGGACGTCATAGCCCTGCAGGGATCACGCTGAGCTCGGGCACATCATGCGTGTATGCGTCGTCGCCGAAAATCATCCTTTGGTCCTCATGGGGGGTGCGGAGTACCAGACCGGCCTGTTGACCGAGGAGCTGTGCGCGCGACCGGGAGTCGAGGTGACCTATCTGGCACGGCGCGTGCCCGGCCCGATAGATGCCGCGCTGCTACCCTATGCGGTCCGATGCATCGGCAGCGACGCCGGCATTCGCCGCCGGGCTGCATTCTTCGACGCCCTGAATCTGCAGCGCGCCCTGACGCAACTGCGCCCGGACCTCATCTACCAGCAGGCAAAGCAAAGCTATACCGCGGTATGCGCCCGGTACGCCATGCGGTCTGGCGTCCCGTTCTTCTTTCATGTGGCCAGTGATGCCGACCTGGGTCATCGATGGATCTCATTGCATCTCTCGCTCAACACGCCGTTTGATATCGCCGAGTCGCTGTCAGGCGATTGGGGAATCCGGCATGCCAGTCACATCATCGTGCAGACGGACCAGCAAGCCCAGACGCTGCAGAGCAAAACCGGTCGCGTTGCCGCAGCGGTGGTCCGCAATTTCCAACCCTTGCCGTCGTCTTTGCCCACCAAGCCGGCCGGACCATTGCAAATCCTGTGGGTGGCGAATCTGAAGGACGTAAAACGCCCGGAGCTGTTTGTCGACCTGGCCGAGTCCTTCGGCGGCCGCGATGATCTGCACTTTGTCATGGTGGGGCGGCCTACGGCACTACGAAGATTCGCTGCGCTGATGCAGCGTATGCCCAAGATCGCGAACCTGACCTACCTCGGCGAGCAGCCCATCGACCGGGTCAATGAGCTGATGGCTACCGCGGCCTTCCACGTGAACACCAGCAGCTTTGAAGGCTTCCCGAACACCTTCATACAGGCTTGGGCACGCGGTGCCGTGGTGATGAGCATCGCGGTGGATCCGGACGGCATGGCAGCGCGCGGTATCGGCTATTGCGCGGGTAGCCCCAATGGCCTGCGCAGCCTGCTGGACGAATTGTCCCGCTCCACGGCCACGCGGCAGGCGGTCGCCGAGCGCGCGTTCGCCCACGCGCAGTCGCACCATTCCCTGGCCGCGCGCGCATATCTGGCCGATCTGATGCTCGCCGCCGCATCCGATCATCCATCGCGATGATCTCCGGCAGTTGTTTGCAGGCAGTTCATGGCCTCTAAAACCATCCGGTTGCTATTTTGGACGCGCGAAGAATTTCCGACCTCACGCGTGGATGTCGAGATTCTCTTCTGCCGCGAACTTGTCGGCCGCGGGCACGTGATCGATTTCGTGATGCAGGCGAGCAGGCCCGACATCATGCCGGGACGCCATGAGTGGCACGGCCGCAGCGTGTTCGTCGGCCCAACCGCCGCCGGCGGCACCATGCGGCAATTCCTCAGGCACTGGCTTGGCTTCTGGCATGACCTCGCCTCGCTGCGCCTGGCGGTCCGGTCGCACTATGACGCCCTGCAGGTCCGCGACAAGTTCGTCATCGCATCGATTGCCGTGCTGGTAGCCCGCCTGCGCGGCCTGCGGTTTTTTTTCTGGCTGTCGTTCCCGTTTCCCGAGGCCGACCTCATCCGGGCCAGAGAACGCCTGGCGCGGCAACCCGCCTTTGCGCGCCTACGAGGCGCCCTGTCCGGCTGGCTGCTGTACCACTGGATCCTGCCGCGCGCGGACCATGCGTTCGTGCAAAGCGAAGTCATGAAGCAGGACTTTGTCGACCGGGGCCTGAATGCGCTGCGATTGACCGCTGTTCCGATGGGCGTGGACCTCGGCGATATTCCCCCTTCGCCGAA
The DNA here is from genome assembly GCA_036521395.1 of Steroidobacteraceae bacterium. Taxonomy (GTDB): domain Bacteria; phylum Pseudomonadota; class Gammaproteobacteria; order Steroidobacterales; family Steroidobacteraceae; genus FEN-1191. Next base: position 78,487 of record DATDHV010000024.1, read on the forward strand.
CGCCGTTCAGCGCCAAGCCGGATCCGATATTCTGCTGGGATACCTGGGCGCCCTGGATGCGGACCGCCAGCTGCATATGCTGGTGGATATGCTTGCCGATCTGCGCCGCAGCGGCATGCCGGTGCACCTCCTGCTCATTGGCGATGCGTACAAGCCCGAGGACCGGGAACTGCTGCTGCGGCGCGCTGCCGAATGCGCAGTGTTGCCGTTTCTGGAAATCACCGGATTGCTCCCGCGACTGGAGGCGCTGCGGCGGATGAAGCAGGTCGACATCGCCCTGTCGCCGATCTATCCGTCCCCGATGTACCGCGTCGCCTCGCCCACCAAGCTGGTGGAATACCTCGCGCTCGAGTTGCCCGTGGTCGCGAACGATCACCCGGAACAGCGGCGGATCCTCGAGGCCAGCGGGGCCGGAGTCTGCGCGCCGTGGGGTTCGCGGCATTTTGCCAGGGGTGTGCGCTGGCTCATGCAGCGCACCCCAACACAGCGATCCGAGATGGGCGCCAGGGGTCGCGCGTGGGTCGAACAGCACCGGACGTACTCCAAGATCGCCGATCGCCTCGAGTGCAGCTACCTGCGACTGCTTACGGAGCCGACGCCATGATGACCGCGGGTGCCGGGGCCAGATAATGTGCAGGATAGCAATCTTCCATCCGACCGATCCCCTGGGCAACGTGCCCGGCGGGATTGAAAGCATAATACGCGGCATCCTGAAATGGTCGCCGCCGGACCTTCAGTACACGCTTTTTGGCGCCACCAGCGACGCCATCGCCCGGCCCGTCGGTCGAGAACAGCCACTGCCATTCGCTCCGGGCCAGAGCCGCTTCGTTCCTGTGACCACCGTAGACAGCGCAGGCAGGCGTGGCTTCGTTCCGGCCATCGTCCGGTACATGCAGGCGCTGAGACGCCGCATCGGCAGCGGCCAGTGCGATCGCTTCGACATCCTGGATTTTCACCGGGTCGAGCCATTGTGGCTTTTCAGGAATGACGCCAGGCCAAAAAATATCATTCTTCACCAGGACATGTCGGCGATTCGGGATGAGAACTGCGACATCATGTGGCGACACGCGCCATGGCTGTATGAGCTCGTGGAAAGACCATTGCTTTCGCATGTTGATCACATTTTTGCCGTGCGACAGTCCGCCGTAGCGCGCTATCGGCGCAGCTACCCGAAGCGCCCGGATTGGGTATCGTTCATGCCCACCTGGGTGGATATCACCGTATTCTCGCCAGCGCCCAGCGCGGAAATCCGCGAGCGTCTGCGAGAGGCTCTGCGGCGCCGACTGGGCATCAGTGACCCGGAGATGAAAGTGCTGGTCACCGTCGGCCGCCTGGATAAGCAAAAGGATCCGCTGCTGCTGATAAATGCCTTTAATGAGGTGTTACGCAGCCGCCGCAAGCTGCATCTGGTGCTCATCGGCGACGGCCTGCTGAGGTCCGCCGTCGAGCGAACCTGCGTCGCACTCGGAGTGCGAGCTGCGGTCAGCCTACTGGGAGTGCAGCCGTCGACGACCATTGCCGATGTGTTGCGCGCGAGCGATCTGTTTGTGCTCTCGTCCGCCTATGAAGGCATGCCGATTGCGGTGCTCGAAGCACTTGCCACCGGGCTTCCAGTCGTGAGCACGAATGTCGGCGAGATTCCTAGCATCGTGCAGGACGGCATCAACGGCGCAGTATGTTCAACGCGCACCGTGGAAGCCCTGTCCGAGGCAATGATCAGATGCCTGAGCGCGCTGCCCTCGCTCAGCGGGGACCCATGCGAGCGATCGGCGACGCCCTACCACCCCGATAAGGTTCTGCATTTGCTGTATGCCAATCACCGCCAACAGGGCCAGCGCTAGGGTTCGGATCCGGGACTACCATGGCTAATCCTCCACATATCGCCTATCGGCCGGACATTGACGGCCTGCGCGCGATAGCCGTGCTGGCGGTCTTGCTATTTCACGCCTTTCCCGCCTGTCTGCCGGGCGGCTTCGTTGGGGTCGACATCTTCTTCGTGATCTCGGGATTCCTGATCTCCGGTATCCTGTTCGATGGACTCGAAAAAGGAAGCTTCAGCTTCGTCGAGTTCTATAGCCGACGCATTCGAAGAATATTTCCAGCCCTTGCGCTCGTGTGTGCAGCGTGCCTGATATTCGGCTGGTTTGCGCTGTTGCCGGACGAATATCGACAGCTCGGAACGCACGTCGCTGGGGGCGCCGGCTTTCTCTCCAATTTCGTGCTGCTGCGCGAATCCGGCTATTTTGACATCGACGCGAAGCTTAAGCCGCTGCTTCACCTGTGGTCGCTGGGCATCGAAGAGCAATACTATCTGGTCTGGCCCGCGGCACTTTTTCTGTGCCGGCGTCGCCGGCGCACGACTGCATTATTGCTGGTCCTGGTGGGCGGAGTCTCCTTTGCGCTCAATCTGTACTATACGGGCCACGATCCCTCACTCGCCTATTATGTGCCGTTCACCCGATTCTGGGAGCTCATGATAGGTAGCGCTTTGGCCTTTGCCGCACGCAACGCAACCGCCGGAAGTGTCATTACGGGTGGCCCGCTTGCGAATCTCAAGTCAATTGCCGGCGTGCTCGCGCTCACCCTGGCGCTGATTCTTATCAACGAAACGCGGCCGTTCCCGGGCTGGTGGGCACTGCTTGCATGCGCCGGGGCATTCCTCCTGATCTGTGCGGGGCCCGAGGCTTGGTTCAATAGGCGCATTCTGGCCAGCCGGCCGATGGTGTGGACCGGGTTGATCAGTTACCCGTTGTATCTGTGGCATTGGCCGATACTGTCCTTCGGTATCATCATCAGCCGCACACCCTCGATCGGTTACCGCATCGCGGCGCTGGCTGCCAGCGTAGCCCTGGCCGCTCTGACTTATCACTTCATCGAACTGCCGGTGCGCCGAGGAAAGGTGCGACCAAAATTGCGGCGCGTGACGCTGCAGCTGCTGGGGTCGATGGCGGTCGTGGGAGTGGTCGGAGCGTCGGCCAGGTACGACATCGTGCGGCCAATATCCGCGGGCGATCCCAGAGACGTCGAGATATCAACGGCAAGGCATGACGGCTATTTTCATGCCTCCGACTCAATCCCCGGGACGGTAAAGAATACGGCACTTTTCTTTGGCGATAGCCACATGCAGCAGTACTGGCCGCGGATTGAACTATTGACTCGGCGCCCGGGCAAGAGGCGAACCGTTGAGCTGCGGACTTTGGGTGGCTGTGCTCCGATACCCCTCGTCGAGCGTGCCGGCGAGCCCTGTCTGGCTTTCGTGAACTCCGGGTTCGCGCGTGCCGCGGCGCCCGACGTCGACGTGGTCGTGATCGCAGCCTCATGGAAGGGTTTTGCCGAGCGAGGCGATTACTATCGTCCCGGACTGCGTAACGCAGCGCCGTTGGACATGCTGGCTCCCGACACGCAATGGGTCTACGACGGATTTGCGGACGCTCTGGCGCACCTGCGGCAATTGGGCAAGCGGGTGGTAGTGCTGTCATCATCGCCGCGGGGCTATGCGTTCGAACCCGGGCGAATGGTGGATCGGAGCCGGTTGATCCCGCGTGTGAAGCCGGCACAGATCGTCTACCGTGCGGCCATGGTCGCGTTTCTATCGCCTATCGACAGCAGGATCCGCGCCGCTGCGCAGAAAGCCGGCGTCGAGATTCTGGATCCGGATGATTGGCTTTGCACTGCCACGGTGTGCCCGACTGTCGATTCCGACGGCCGCCCCCTGTATCAGGACGGGACCCACATCAGGGCCACGACCGCCCGTGACAAGGCCACGGGATTGGATCAGTTTGTCCTGTTGGGCCCGTAGCCGATCGGATCTGCACAATTTTGCGTTGCCACCCAACTGTAGGTCCCGGGGCGTAACTCGGGCCGTCATTGGTCGAATTTATTTGCTTGTTGGCCTGCCCTCGCTCGCCGGACTGAACAGTTTGTCATGCGGACAATGGCACGTGAACCGGGATGAATCTCGCGAATTGGAGCATTCATTGGTATATTCCGTAGCCACGCGCAACCCCACACGGGCGGAAGGCCGACCAGTTCACACTTTCCCGATACTGATCGGGATCACAGTGTCGCAAGTTGTCGACTGTCGCCAGACATCGACTGTTTGACC
>DATDHV010000025.1:0-3601 GCA_036521395.1 Steroidobacteraceae bacterium
CACCAGGCCATCAAGGGGCTGACGGCGGCGGCGGCCGCCGAGGCGATCCGAGCGATGCGCATCGGATTGCCGCCGCGCGTCATCGATGCGATGAGGCTTCTGCCCATTGCCGGGCGCGACCATGTACTGCGGACGGTTCTCGTGGTGGATCTGGCGCCCGGCATGGTGTTCGATGAGCCATTGCTCACCATGAGGGGGGCGTGCCTGGTGCCCGCCGGCCAGGAGATCACACCCCCGCTGCTCGTGCGCCTGCAGGGCCTCGTTGCCGGTGTTCAGGTGAAGGAGCCCTTCCGGGTACAGGTTCCGGTGTAGGGGCGGCGCGGCTGCCAGCCGCAGTCGCCCCGCCTCGGCCTACATTCCTGCGGGTCTCCTCGGCGCGAATTGGAAATAGGCGAATCCGAGCGCGAACAAGGCGTACAGCACCACGGTTGACCAGCCGAGCGCATTGATCACGCCGCTTAACTCCCCTTGCAGGGCAACGAGGAATCCGATCACCATGCTGATCAAGCCCGAGAGCACGATGGCCGCGCGCCCCACCGAATCAATGATAGAGCGTGCAAGCCAGAACAGCAGACCGATCTGAATAAGGGCCGTACCGAAGAAGCGCGACATCAGGATTATGGACCGATCGGCGGCGACGCCGTATTGAGCAAGCATTTCGACTGGCACGATGACGAAACCGACACCGAACAGAATGGATATCACTCCGACAATCGATAGGAATGTGCGCAGTTTCATGACTGTCTCCCCCGTTGATTTGGAATTCTCCAGCCGCGCCGGACTCCATCCGCGCCGGATATACGGAGCCGTCTTGTTGACGCGGCGTCGGCCGAATTGTAGGCCGCATGGAGTTCCGGTTGCACTACCTGCGAATGGCAGCGCCGCCATCAGGGATTGCCCGTGGGGTTCATGCCTCGGCGATCACCTTGAATAGCGCTTGCGAGACGCGTTCGTCGACGTCGGCCTCGTGCTGCGGCTGCACCGGATAGCGCACCAGCGCCTCGGCGCCGGAGGCTGAAAAGCGCAGTAGCACCTGCGCCCTGGCGTCACCAACGGCGGTCGAAGCCGTGGTCTGCTCGATCTGCCTCGTCTGGCGGTCGATTTCCTCGTGATGCTCGCCAATGACCTCGCGCACCGCTGCGAGCAATTTCTGCTTCAGTGCTACGTAGTCGCTCCCCGCGGGCAGGCTCAGGGTCGTCTCATGCCAGACAAAATTCACGCCCGGAATCTGCCGGAACAACCCGCTGGTAGCCTGGAACACGATCGAATTTGCGAATGCCACCACGCGTCCGGTCGGCCCCAGCGGCCCCTGAGGGTTAAGCTCCATCAGGTGCATGCGCACCAGGCCGAGATCGATGACCTCGCCCGTCACGGCGCCAATCTGCACCCGATCGCCGACACGCAGGCCATATTTTCCGATCAGGAAGAAATAGCCGACGATGGATACCAGCACGCTTTGCATGGCCACCGCGAGTCCCGCGGTGATCAGTCCGGCGAAGGTGGCGAACGCGCTGAGCTCAGTGACGAAGGTGACGGCGATGATGGCAACCACCACCGTCCATAGCGTGAGCTTCTGCACGAACAGGAGTTGGTAACGTCGGCGTGGCTCCGTCACGTAGCGCACCACGAGCCGTCGCCAGACCTCGCCACCTGCGAACACGAGCGCGAGCAGCCCGGCCAGAATGGCGACTCGGATTCCCAGCGCTTCGAGCGCCGCGTCATACTGATTGCGGACCGCGTCGCGCCAGTTTTTGAGATTATGGCGATACTGCTCGAGCAAGACTTCTTCCTTGCTCAGTGGAATCAGAATCGCGGAGGTTTGCTGGAACAGCCACGCCAGCGTGTCGAGCTGGTCGCGCACCGCCTTGAGCTCGGCTCCATGGGCGCTGTCGGCCTGAGTCGCCAGCGCATCGCTCTGGGCAGAAAGGGCCTTGAGCCGCTCCAGCGGCGGGCTGCGGATCTTGAGGAAGGTCTTTTCCAGATCGACAGTACGCCGATCGATGGCATCGATCGTGCTGCCCTTGTCGTGGAGCGCGAGTACCTGGGCTCCCAGCCCCCAGATGCCCACCCGAACGGAGCCGGTTCCACCGGTAAGGAGTGTCGGCGCCGGCGGCTTCGCGTTTTTCGAGGCCGCAGAGGTTGAAGTAGCCGCCGTGGCCGTAGCCGTTGCCGCGGCAGGTACCGTGGCCACACCCGCGGTCGGGATGGAGTCCGCAATGGCATCGATCTGCGCTTTGAGTGCGTTCACGCTCGCCGTCTTCGCATTGTTCTCGCTGACGAACTGCGTCATGGTATCGAGCAGATTGATGCGAGCGTTGATCATGTCGAGCTCGCTCTGCAGCTCTGACATTTTGGCTTCCGACTCGCCCTTGCCGTGCGCCCGGTTGATCTGCGCGCGCGCGCCGCGAATCTCAGCCTGCAAACCCGCGCGCTGCGTCGTCAACTTGTCCCGCAGCGTATCGAGAGCATTGGCAGATTGTGGTTCGCTCCCGGTCGAGGGCTGCGCCGTGGCTGCGCTGCTCAGCAGCTCCGCATTGGCCCGCGCAAGATCGAACGCCAGCGCCACCACCTCGTTGGCGGTCTGCTGATTGGCGTAAAAAATCAGCAGATCGCTGGGTTGACTCGAACTCTGCTGCTGCACACCGAGTGTCCGATACCAGTCCACCGTCTGATCCAGGATCTGGATGACCTGCTCCGCGCTCAGTACCGCAACGTTTGCGCTCGGCGCGGCACCGTTGGTGGCCGTCGCGCTGTTGGCAGGGGCCTTGCTGCCGGCCGGCGCGGTAGCGGTATTTGACGCGCGCGAGGCCGCCGCCGGTGCATTGGCACCCCAGGCCGTTGTCAGGCACACAGCCAGTAGCGCGCTCCAACCGGCTCGATGGAAAGTGACCGTCATTACATGATGTTACCGCATCCCTCGTGACCGGACGCCGCGCGCCCGGTGCGCGCATCCGTTGCGCCGCGGTGTCGGCCGCGTGCTATAGTTCGGCCATGCGCTGCGGGCAATATTTCTACAATGGCTATTTCTGGTTCTCGAACCGCATCGGCGGCGGGGAGACGAGCGCGTAGATTGTGACAGCGCATCGGGAAAAAAAGCCGCCGCCTGCCAGGCGGTTTTTTTTGGCCGTTGGGTGCCATCTCGAGGTGCTGTGATGGACGAAACCTATATCCGCGCTGGCGGCGATCCGGTGGCCCCGGTGGACAAGACCGGGCGCACAGATGACGAGCGCGTCAGGGCACTGCGGCCACTGCCGCCTCCGGAACAGCTCGTGCGCATGTACCCCATCCGCGGCACCGCCGTGGAGGCCCTGATCACCCGCACGCGTCGGCACATCACCCGCATCATGGCTGGCCAGGATGATCGCCTGCTGGTGGTGCTCGGCCCCTGCTCCATTCACGATCCCGTCGCGGCGCTGGACTATGCCAACCGGCTCCGCGAGCATCGCGCACGCTACCAGGACACGCTCGAGATCGTAATGCGAGTGTATTTCGAGAAGCCGCGAACCACGACCGGCTGGAAGGGACTGATCAACGACCCTGGACTGGATGAGAGCTTTCGCATCGAGGACGGCCTGCGGCTCGCACGCCAGCTCCTGACCAA
>DATDHV010000026.1:0-6772 GCA_036521395.1 Steroidobacteraceae bacterium
GGTCGAGGGCGTGCGCGTGGTCCAGACCCGCCTCGGCGCGCCCGGCCCACGGCGGCGGCGGCTGACCGAGGTCATTCCCGGCACCGAGCAGGTGGTCCCGGCCGATGCCGTGGTCATCGCGTTCGGCTTCGAGCCGAGCCCTCCCGGCTGGTTCGATGATCACCGCATCGCCGTGCACCCGAGCGGGCGCGTGCGCGTGAGCGCCGATGCGCAGCGGCCGTTCCAGACCACCAATCCCAAGGTGTTCGCCGGCGGCGACATGGTGCGCGGCGCGGATCTGGTCGTGACCGCGGTGTTCGAAGGCCGCGAGGCCGCGCGCGGCATACTCGATTACCTCGGCGTCGGCTGAGCGGGCGCGGCGCGACTGCCCTAGAGACTAGCCATGATCCGGGCGGCCATGGACTCGACTTTGGCATCGCGCGCCCACAGTCCCTCGCTGACCGGTCCGCTCGGCGCGTAGCGCGCCGGCTCCGTGGCCTTGAACAGGCCCATCACCCGGGCGCCGGCCGCATCGGCGAGGTGCATGATGCCGCAGTCGCCGCTGACGAGCACGGAGGTCGATGCCAGCGCAGCGCCGAGCAGGCGCAGATCCGGGGTCTGAAGCGCGGGCAGGTCATCGGCGAGACGGCGGCGTCCATCCGCGGGAATGAACTCGACCACCGGCACGCTGGGCGCCTGGCGGCGCAGCGAGGCGACGATCTGCCCCCACCAGTCCGCGGGAAAACATTTATCGCCGCTCGCGTGCGCGAAGATGCCCACGCACGGCGGCACGGGTGGCGCCGGGCGGCCCAGCGCCGCGGCCAGGCGCTGCGCGCCGCTGCGCCGCTCGTCCTGCGTGAGACGCAGCGCCAACGGCCGGATCGGGCTGGTCTGCGCCGCCTGTGCCTGCGCGGCATCGGCGAGCAGCGCCGTGCGCAGCAGGTACAGCGGGGCTTGCGCAAAATGGGCGGGTGCGCCCGCGGGATCCACGGCGTGCGTGAGCACGAAGTCCCGGATCCCGACGCCCCAGCGAAAACCGATGCGCGTGCGGGCCCGCACCAGCGCGAGCAGAAAGCGGCCCGAGCGCGAGCGCGGCATGGGATCGATGGCCAGATCGTACGAGGGCTGTCGCAGCGCGTGCAGCAGCCGCAGCACGCGGCCCGGACGCTGATAGGAGCGCGCCGGAAACGCGTGCAGCGCCGTGACCAGCGGAAACTGAGCAAATACCGCCGGCCCCGCGAGGCCGCCCCCGACCACTTCGATCTCGGCGCCCGGAAAGCGCGCCTCGAGCTCCTGGATCAGCGGGGTCAGCAGCAGCAGGTTGCCGAGCCGATGATTGGGACGCAGCACGGCAATGCGCCGCACGGGACTCAGCCCGGTCAGCGATCCCGCAGCGCTCGAACTCACTCCTGCCAAGCGCAATAGACCTTCCTTGTAGGGCCTGCCGCAGCGCCGTACCGGCGTCGAATTCTCATCATTCTCATGCTACTCCGTCCCGGGGCCGGCCGAGAAGGCCGCGCCCGGGCCGGCGCTCTGGCAGTATGGGCGGACCCCTTGCTGGAATGCCGCGCCGTGAATCCCCCCAAATCGCTCGAGACCGAGCCCACGCGTGATACGCAGCGGCCGGCCGGTGCCCCCGCTGGCACCGCCAGCGCCGCCGGCGCCACGGCCTTCGGCGTCATCATCGCGGTGGGCGTCTGCCACATGCTCAACGACATGATGCAGTCGCTGCTGCCGGCGATCTATCCGAACATCAAGAGCGATCTGGGGCTCAACTTCGGGCAGATCGGCGTCGTGACACTGGTCTATCAGCTCACGGCCTCGCTGCTGCAGCCCATGATCGGGCTCTATGCGGACCGCCGACCCACGCCGCTGGCGCTGCCGGGCGGAACACTGTTCACCCTGGCGGGCCTGCTGGTGCTGTCGGTGGCGCATCGCTATGCGATCCTGCTCGCAGGTGCGGCGCTGATCGGGGTCGGCTCATCGGTGTTCCATCCCGAGTCCTCGCGCGTCGCGCGCATGGCCGCGGGCGCGCGGCATGGCCTGGCTCAGTCCATTTTCCAGGTAGGCGGCAACCTTGGCCAGGCGGTCGGACCGCTGGCGGCGGCGCTCGTGGTCGTGCGCTGGGGACAATCGAGCATCGCCTTCTTTGCGCTGCTGTCACTGGTATCGTGCGCCATCCTGTGGAACGTGGGGCTCTGGTACAGGCACCACGGTCTGGAGCGACTGCGCACCGGCGCGAGCCACAGGCGCAGCGGTCCGGCCTTGCCGCCAGGGGCCGTGGCGCGGGGACTTGCCGTGCTGATGAGCATGATTTTCTCCAAATTCGTCTATCTCGCGGCGATGACGAGCTATTACACCTTCTACCTGATTCACCGCTTCGGTCTGTCGATCCGCAACGCGCAGCTGCATCTGTTCGTGTTCCTGGCGGCCATCGCGGTCGGTACGCTGGTCGGCGGACCGGTGGGCGATCGCTTCGGACGCAAGTTCGTCATCTGGTTCTCGACCCTGGCGCCGTTGCCCTTCACGTTGCTGCTGCCGCACGTGAGCCTGTTCTGGACCGGGCCGTTGACGGTGCTGATCGGACTGATCCTGGCCTCCGCCTTTCCGGCCATCGTGGTCTACGGCCAGGAACTCGTGCCGGGCAAGGTGGGCATGATCTCCGGCATGTTCTTCGGCTTCGCCTTCGGCATCGGCGGCCTGGGCGCCGCGCTGCTCGGCGTGCTGGCCGACCGGACCAGCATCGAATACGTCTATGGCATCTGCGCCTACCTGCCCATCCTGGGTCTGCTCGCGGGGCTGCTGCCCGACATCAAGCGCAGACGGGCCGCGAGCTGATTGCCCACGGCGGCTGCCCGCGCTCATGCACCCCTCGGAAGAGGTTATGACCGCTTTGAGGCTTGAGGTGGCGCGAAGCGTCCGCACACTGCCCTGAACCCGCCACGCAACCGAGGTAAGTCATGCTGTTCGAACCGCTGCAAACGCCCGCCTTCCGGCTGAAGAACCGCCTGGTCATGTCGCCCATGACGCGCAATCGCGCCGTCGAGGCCAATACGCCCAATGCGCTGATGGCCGAGTACTACGGCCAGCGTGCGGGCGCGGGACTCATCATCACCGAGGGCACCTCACCCTCGCCCAATGGCCTGGGCTATGCGCGCATTCCGGGACTGTTCAACGCCGCACAGGTCAAGGGCTGGAAGCGCGTTACCGACGCCGTGCACGAGCGCGAGGGCAGGATCTTCGTGCAGCTCATGCACACCGGGCGCGTGAGCCACAGTGCCAACCTGCCCCCTGGCGCCGAGGTGCTTGGACCGAGCCTCGAGACGTGTCCCGGCGAGATGTATACCGATGCGGCCGGAGCGCAGCCGTTCAGCCCGCCGCGGGCCATGGGCGAGGACGACATTGCGCGCGCCGTGGCGGAGTTCGCGCGCGCGGCGCGCCTCGCGCTCGAAGCCGGCTTCGATGGCATCGAGCTGCACGCCGCCAACGGCTACCTGATCGAGCAGTTCCTGAGCCCGCAGGTCAATCACCGCCTCGACGACTACGGCGGCAGCATCGCGGGGCGCAATCGCTTCGCACTCGAGGTCGCGCGCGCCACGGTAGCGGCGGTGGGCGCCGATCGGGTGGGCATGAGGCTCTCGCCCTATGGCGTGTTCAACGGCACCGGAGCATATCCGGACCTCGAGCCGCAATACCTGGCGCTCGCGGACGAGCTCTCGCGGCTCGGGCTGCTGTACCTGCACGTGCTCGACCATTCGGCGCTCGGCGCCCCGCCGGTGCCGGCCGAGTTCAAGGTCACGCTGCGCAGCGCCTTCACGGGACGGTTCATTCTCGCGGGCGGCTTCGATGGCGCCAGCGCCGAGCGGGCACTGCTCGAGCGGCGCGCCGACCTGATCGCCTTCGGCCGGCCGTTTCTCGCGAACCCGGATCTCGTGGAGCGCCTGCGCTCGAGCGCCGGCCTCAATCCGCCCGACGCGGCCACGTTCTACGTACCGGGACCCAAGGGCTATACGGACTACCCGGCGCTGGCCTAGCGGCTCGTGCGGCGCTGGTCAGTCGTCGATGGCCTGGTACACCGAGGTCCAGAAATCCAGGTACACGCTCGATGAGCGCGGAAACTGCGCGCGCTGCGTCATGAGAATGGCGATCAGATCCTCTTCGGGGTCGGACCACCACGAGGTGCCGTAACCGCCGTCCCAGCCATAGCGCCCCGGCACGGCAGAAAGATCGTCGCGGCGCGTGACGATACCGACGCCGAAGCCCCAGCCGCGGCTCTCGGATTGGCCGAGCAGCCACTCCGATCCCGTCTTCTGCGCGCTCGTGAGCTGATCGGTAAGCATGGCCTGCACCGTGGGCCGGGCCAGAATGCGCTGCTCGCCCACCCGGCCGTGCAGCAGCAGCATCTGCGCGAAGGCGTGGAGGTCGTCGGCGGTAGAGATCAAGCCGGCGCCGCCGTCCGGGAAGGCCGGCGGCCGGGCCCAGGCGCTGTCGTGCGCACCGTCGTACAGATCGAGCGCCCCGGTGCGCGGGTTCACCGCGTAGCTGGTGGTCAGCCGAGCGAGCTTGTGCGCCGGCACACTGAAGGCGCTGTCCTTCATGCCCAGCGGCTCGAAGATGCGCTCGCGCAGGAAGGTCTCGAGCGGCTGGCCGGCGGCGCGCGCGATCAGCACACCCAGTACGTACGAGCCGGTGTTGTAAAGCCAGCGTTCGCCGGGCTGGGCCATGAGCGGCAGCGTGCCGAGCCGGCGCAGCCACTCATCGGGCGTCAGCGGCGTGTCCACGCGCGGCGCGCCGAAGCCGACCAGCTCGAGCTCCTCGATGGCCCGCGCAATGGGTGCGGGCTCGCCCGCGCCGAACAGCGCGCCGGTCCCCATTCGCAGCGTGAGCAGATCGCGCAGCGTGATCGGCCGCCGCGCCGGCACGGTGTCGTCGAGCGGGCCATCGAGCCGGCGCAGCACGCGCCGGTGGGCGAGCTCGGGCAGCCAGCGGTCGATGGGCTCATCGAGCCGCAGCCGGCACTCCTCGACCAGGATGAGCGCCGCCACGGCCGTGATCGGCTTGGTCATCGAGGCAATGCGAAACAGCGCATCGCGCTGCATGGGCTCGCGGCCGCCGAGCGCCATCGTGCCCAGGACCTCGGTGTGAACCGCGCCGTAGCGGCTCAGCAGCAGCACCATGCCTGCCACTTCGCCGCGCTCCACGCACCCTGCCATGACACGGTGCAGCCGCTCGAGCCGCGCCTCGGACCACCCCTCGCTAGCCATACCCATGCGCCCCTGGCCCTACGCCGGCAGCGCGCAGCGTAACACCGACGCACAGACCCGGCGCGTGATCGGTGAGGGCGAGCTCGCACTCGTGCAATCGCGCGATGGCCTCGACCAGGCTGAGTCCGAGGCCGCTGCCGGGCGTACTGCGGCTGGCCTCGAGGCGGAAGAAGCGCTGCAACACCTTGTGACGGAATTCGGCCGGTATGCCGGGCCCGTCGTCGCTGATGCGCACCTCGATCGCCGCGCCGCGCCGCTGCGCGCTGAGCTCGATGCGCGCGCCCGCCGGGCAATGGCGCACGGCGTTGTCGAGCAGGTTGGCGAACATCTGCGTGAGCAGTTCGCGATCCCCGCGCACGCGCAACGCGGCAGCGATGCGCATCGACAGCGTCTGGCCCTTTTCATCGAGCGAGGGCTGATACAGCTCCGCCACGGTGCGCAGCAGCTCATCCAGATCCAGCTCGACGAAGCCGGCGACGCGCGCTCCACCTTCGATCTGGGCGATGCGCAGCAGCGCACCGAAAGTGTCGAGGATGGTGTCGATGTCGCGCAGCGCCTCGATGAGCACCCCGCCGGCATCGCCGGCGGCCGCGCCGCGCCGCTGCGCCAGCTCCAGGCGTTGGCGCATGCGCGTGAGCGGCGTGCGCAGATCATGCGCGATGTCGTTGGTCACCTGGCGCAGGCCTTCCATGAGCGTCTGTATCCGGTCCAGCATGGCATTGAGGCTCGCCGCGAGGTGATCGAACTCATCGCCGCTGCCGCGGTCCGGAATACGCCGCTGCAGATCCCCGCCGATGATGTCGCGGCTGGTGCGGCTCACGCTCTCGATGCGGCGCAGGACCGAGAAGCTCATGGCCGCGCCGCCGGCGAGCGCCAGCACCATGGCCAGCGCGAGCCCGGCGAGAAAGGCGCGCACCACGGTGCGCTCCATCTCGTGGAGCTGCACCGTCCGCAGGCCGACGAAGAGATAAGCCCCCTCGGCCTCGACACCGCGGCCGCGCAGCCCGCTGTAGGGGCCGCGCGCCCGGCCTGCGGCCGCCGGCCACTGCCGCACGCCCGGCAGGGGTTGCGTCGCTGGCAGGTTGCCGGCCAGCACCGCGCCCGTGGCGTCCTGGAGCAGATATAGATAATCGGGCGAGCGATCGTTGAGCTCGCGCACCACGGCGCGCAGCCGCGCGAGGCCGCCATCCTGCGCATCGGCGCGGATCTCGGTGATCTCGCCCGCCACGCTCTCGTCGATCTGCCGTTCCATGGAATGCGCGGTGGACCAGTAGACGACCCCGAATAGCAGCAGGAAGCTCAGGCCGGTCAGACCGGCATAGAGCAGGGTCAGCCGGAAGCTCGAAGTCCGCAGAACTCTAGGGATTCGCACAAAGGCAGTAGCCGGCGCCGCGCACGGTGTGGATCAGGGGCACGGCCTGGCCGCGATCGATCTTGGCGCGCAGTCGGCTGATGTGGGTCTCCACCACGTTGGTGTGCGGATCGAAATGCAGATCCCAGACCAGCTCGAGCAGCATGGTACGCGTGAG
>DATDHV010000027.1:0-13523 GCA_036521395.1 Steroidobacteraceae bacterium
CGCGCCAGCCGTATCATGGCCGTCACCATGGCCTGGTTCACCGAGTCGCGCGCCAGGTTCTTGAAGAATGAGCCGTCGATCTTGAGATAGTCCAGCGCCAGATTCTTGAGATTGGCGAACGAGCCCAGGCCGCTGCCGAAGTCATCGAGCGCGAAGCGGCAGCCCATGCCGTGCAGCACCCCGACGAAGCGCCGCGCCTGCTCGAAATTCGCGACCACGGTGCTTTCGGCGATCTCGAAGCACACCTGCATCGGACTGGCTCCGGTCGAATCGAAGCACTCGACCACGAACTCCAGGAACTGGGCGTCGGCGAGCGTCTGGCCGGAGATATTGATGGCGACGCTGCGCTTGGGCGCCAGGGCGATGGCGCCGCGCCCGAGCGCGGTCAAGGTGCTCTGCACGACCCAGCGATCGATGAGGCCCATGAGGCGGTAGCGCTCCGCGGCCCGCAGAAATTCGATGGTCACGAGATGTTCCCCGGCCTCGTTGCGCAACCGCACCAGCACCTCCATGGCCGGCCCTTCGTCATTGGCGGCGTAGGAGGCGATGATCGGCTGGCAGTAGAGCTCGAAGCGGCTGTCGCGCAGCGCCGCCTGCAGCGTCTGCAGCCAGTGGAACTCCCCGCTCTGGCGCGCAAACATCTCATCGCGGGCCGAGTACACGGCCACATGACCGCCCTGGCGCTTGGCCACGTAGCAGGCAGAATCGGCGGCCGCCAGCAGCTCCTCGATGCTGCCGCTGTCGCGCGCGATCTCGACCAGGCCGATGCTCACGCCGACGTTGAAAATCTTGTCCTTCCAGACGAACCGGAAATCCTTGACCGAGCGGGAGACGTCGTCGGCGATCTGCCGCGCCTTGTCGAGCGGGCAACCCACCAGCAGCATGCCGAACTCATCCCCGCCGATGCGCGCGACGGTGTCGGAGTCGCGCACCGCGTCGCGCAGCAGCTTCGCCACCTCGCGCAGCATGGCATCGCCGGCCTGGTGGCCGCTGCTGTCATTGATGGCCTTGAAGCGGTCCAGATCCAGATAGCACAGCACGTGCGTGCCGTCGCCGCGGTGCGCAAGGTCGGTGGCATCCTGCAAGCGGCGCTCGAAGTCGCGGCGATTGAGCAGCCCGGTCAGCGCATCGTGCGTGGCCTGGTAGGACATCTGGCGCGCCAGGCCCCGCACCTCGGTCACATCGTGCAGCAGCACCACGACGCCGATGCTCTCGCCCGTCTCCATGCGGATCGGCGAGGCCGACAGCTCAACCAGCCGCTCGCCGCTGGTCCCGCGGATCAGCAGCGCGCGCCGTCCGATGTTGAGCGGCATGCCGGCCGACAGCGCCTGGCGTATCGGCTCGGCGATCAGCTTGGCGTCGGACTCCTCGACCGTACGCGCGACCTCCTCGAATGCTTTGCCCGCGGCAGCGGCGGCATCGACGCCCAGAAGCTGCACGGCGGCGGGGTTGAGGTGCTCGACCTTGCCCTCGCTGTCGATCGTGATCAGCGCTTCGGGCAGCGATTCGAGCGCCAGCCGCGCGCGCGAGCGGCGCTCCGAGGGCTGCAGAGCCTGCACCGTCTGGGTCGGCAGCACTTCCACGCCCACGATCAGCAGCGCTCTCTCGTTCTCGTGCTCGATCGGCCAGGTCGACACCTCCAGGCGCGAGCTCTGGCCCTGCATGCCGGTCAGATCGATCTCGTAGCGTTCCGCCGCCGCCTCGCCGGCGAGGCGGCGGCGCGTATTTTCGCTGACCAGGTCGGCATATTCCGGCGGCAGAAGATCCTCGAGACGGCGGCCGATGAGCTCATCGACGCGGCAGCCCACGAGGCTCGCGAATTGCGGATTGGCGTAGCGGATGGCCTTGCCGTGGATCAGGACCGCCTCGTGCACGCGATCGCCGAGCGCGGCGATGGGTGCGCTGACCAGCGGCGCCTGGTCGGCGGCCACCGCGGCGCGGGAGAGCAGATGGTTGACGGCCGTGACCAGCGCTGCGAGCTCGGGCTGATCGGTCTGCAGCTCGATGCGGGTCTTCAGTGAACCGCCGATGGCGGTGCGCTGCACCTGACGCGATACTTCCTCGAGCGCGCTGAGCTGTCGCCGCTGCAGGAAGAACAATACCAGCAACAGTGCCGCGGCAACGCCGAACAGCAGGCAGAGCAGGGCGATTATCGACATCAAGAGTGTCTGTTCACGCGATGCTTTCCTTGGGAGGGGGGCCAAGCTCCGCCATCGCCTGCGACCGCAGCATAGCCGAGTATGGCTCGGGACCCATGCGTTTTCACCATATCGTGTCGACGGCTGCCCTTGGCAGAAACTCCGGAAACCCTTAACGTGCGATCGTAACTGGTCGGGATTACGTCCAATGCTGGAGCTCGCCCAAGAGCAGATGATCGAACAACAGGTGCGCGCCGCCGACGTGCTCGACGAGCGCATCCTCGAGGCGCTGCGGCTGGTGCCGCGCGAGCGCTTCGTGCCGGCGGCATGGCGCGCCCTGGCCTTCGCCGATTGTGAGATCCCCCTGCCGTGCGGCAAGCGCATGCTGCGGCCCATGCTGGTGGGACGGATGCTGCAGGCGCTCGCGCCGCGCGCCGGTGAGCAGGTGCTCGTGGTGGGCGCCGGCTCGGGTTATGTCGCAGCCTGCCTGGCGCAGCTCGGCGGACGGGTCCGGGCGCTGGAGATTCACCCGCCGCTGGTGGCGGCCGCGCGCGCGAACCTGGCCGGGTTGGCCGGCGCGGAGGCGGTGGAAGTGGTCGAAACCGATGGCATGCGCCTGGCCGAGTCGTCTCGCTATGACCTCATCGCGCTGACCGCGGCCCTGCCGCTCTATCAACCATGCTTCGAGCGCGCGCTGCGCCCGGGCGGCCGCCTGTTCGCCGTCGTGGGCGCCGGTACGCTGCAGGAGGCGATGTTGATACGGTGCGCCGGACCCGGTGACTGCAGCAGCGAACCGCTGTTCGAGACCGGCATCGAGCTGTTGGAGGGCGCGCCGGGCCCGGGCGCCTTTGCGTTCTAACTGATGGCCAACGTCCCGGACATTACCCCGCAGGAGCTCAAGCGCCGCCTCGACGCGGGCGAGCGGCTGACGGTGCTGGACGTGCGCGAGCCCTGGGAGCTCGCCATCGCCAGCCTGCCCGGCACGCTCAACATCCCGCTCGGCGAGGTGCCGTCGCGGCTGAGCGAGCTCGACCACGACGCCGAGCTGGTCGTGATGTGCAAGGTCGGTGGCCGCAGCCGCCGCGCGGCCGAATTCCTGTCCTCGCGCGGCTTCGGTCACGTCGCCAGTCTCGCCGGCGGCATCGACGCCTGGACCCGGGACATCGACGGGGACCTGCCTTCCTACTAAAGATCGTGCGCCATCAGCTAGGTGCCGTGCGGCATCAGCGTGTCGATCAGCCGCAGCAACCGGCCCAGGGCACCGCGATGCGCATCGATCGCCAGGCGGGCGGCCTCACCCCTGCGCTCGCGCCGGTCCGGATCGGCGAGCAGCTCCGCCAGCGCGGCGGAGAGCTCCTGTGCATCGCGCACCGTGATCAGCGCCCCGTGCTGTGCCAGCACGCGCGCGACATCGGGGCTGTTGAACTGCTCCGGCCCCGCGATCACGGGCACGCCCAGAGCGGCGGGCTCGAGCAGATTGTGGCCGCCGATCCGGACCAGGCTGCCGCCGACGAAGGCGACGTCGGCCGCCGCATAGAAGTCCAGTAACTCCCCCAGGGTATCGAGCAGCAGCACTTCGTGGCTGCTGTCGACCACCGCCTCGGCACGTGGATCGGAGCTGAAGGCCGAGCGGCGCACGCAGCGCAGCCCGTGCGCGGCGATGGCCTGCGCTGCCGCAGCGAAACGCGGCGGATGTCGCGGCGCGAGCACCAGCAGCGCCCGCGGTTCGCGCTCACGCAGCCGACGATGGGCCTGCAGCACGACGCCCTCTTCGGCGGCGTGGGTGCTGCCGGCAACCCAGACCGGGCGCCCGGCGCCGTAGCATGCCCGCAGCAGTGCGCCGCGCTCGTGGATGTCGGCGGGCAGCACGCGGTCGAACTTGATGTTGCCGACCAGCGCGAGGCGCTGCGCGGCGACCCCGATCGCGGCGAAGCGTTCCAGATCGGCCGTGGTCTGGGCGGCAACCCAGACGTTCGCGGCCAGCGCGTCACGCATGAGGCCCGGCAGGCGGCGGTAGAACCGGGCGCTGCGCGCCGACAGGCGCGCGCTGGCGATCAGTACCGGCACCCCGGCGCGCCGGGCCTGATCGAGCAGATTGGGCCACAACTCGGTCTCGATCACGATCAGCAGCCGCGGGCGCACTCGCGTGAGCGTGCGCGCCACGCAGCCGGGCAGATCATAGGGCGCATAGCGCACATCCAGGCCGGGCAGCAGCGCGCGCGCGCGCGCCAGGCCCGTGGGCGTGGCGCAGGTCAGCGTGATCTCGAGCCCATGGGCGCGCTCGCGCAGCGCCGCGATCAGTATCGCGGCGACCTGCACCTCGCCCACCGAGACCGCGTGAACCCAGACACCGCCGCCGGCGCGCGCCGTGCCGAAGCCGAAGCGCGCCGCGCCACCGTGCCAATAGTCGCGATTGCACACCCCGCGCCACAGGACGAGCAGCGCTGCGAACGGCAGGGCCAGACAGAGCAGCAGCGTGTAGAGTCGGCGCACGAACGTGAGCTAGGCGCTGGAAACCTGGGCCAGCCGCGTGAAATAGCCGTCGAGCAGCGAGCTCCAGTCAGCGTCGGAAAAGCGTCCGGACGGCAGCGGGTCGGTGATCTTCTCGATCGAGCGGCGCAACCGCACCAGGTTGGCATCGCACCACAGGCCGGGATGGCGCAGGCGGCCGCGATCGAAATCCACCAGCCAGACCTCCTCGCCCTCATCCACCAGCACGTTGTGTGCATTGAGATCGGCGTGGCAGACGCCGTCATCGTGGAAGCGGCGCAGACAGCGGCCGATGGCGATCCAGGCGGTGAGCGCCAGCGGCGCAGCCCGCAGCCGCGAGGCCAGCGAGCGCGCCGCCGGGATCCTCTCGGTCAGCAGGTCGGCGCGGTAGCCGAAGCGGCCGCTGCGGCGATAGGCGGCCGCAATGGGCAGCGGCACCGGCAGGCCCGCGCGCCGCATGAGGTAGAGCAGATGCCACTCCAGATAGGAACGGGTCAGGGATTCGCCGCGCCACAGGTAGCGGTCTGCGGACAGATGCGCCATCCAGCCCCCGCGCCGGTAGTGTCGCAGCACCAGCTGCCGCGTATCGGCCTCGACGAACACGGCCGCGCCCCGCCCCTCCTCGCTCTCGCGCACCTGCCCGCGGCGACCCCACCACGCGCGCTCGAACCAGGTGGCGTCGGCGTTGCCCGCGCGGGAGGCGTCATATAGCATCGCGCCGCCGCCAATCGGTTTTTGCCGCACTTCCGCCCCGACCGGCCAGCGCAATGATTTCCCCATGACCCATCCCATCACGCCGCCCGGGAGCCTGTGCATTCTGCGGCTCTCCGCCCTGGGCGATGCCTGTCACGTCGTGCCCGTCGTACGTACGCTGCAACGCGTCTGGCCGGCGACGCGGCTGACGTGGATCATCGGCCGCCTCGAGGCTCGTCTGCTGACGCTGCTGCCCGGCGTCGAGTTTATCACCATCGACAAGCGCGCCGGGCTTGCCGCCCTGCCCGCCCTGCGCCGCGCGCTGCGCGGCCGCCGCTTCGATGTGCTGCTGCACATGCAACTCTCGCTGCGTGCTAGCCTGGCCTCGCTCGCGATCCGCTCGAGGCTGCGATTGGGCTTCGATCGCGCGCGCGCGCGCGAGCTGCAGTGGCTGTTCACCAACGCCTGCATTGCTCCGCGGCGCGATGAGCACGTGCTCGACAGCTTTCAGGGCTTCCTCGAGGCGCTGGGCATCGAGCGCGGTCCGCTCGAATGGAACCTGCCGCTGCCGGCGGAGGCGCAGGCCTACGCCGCCAGGCTCATCCCCGATGCGCGGCCGACATTGATCGTGAGCCCCTGCTCGGCTCATCCGGCGCGCAACTGGCGGCCCGAGCGTTACGCCGCCGCCATCGACCATGCGGTCGAGCGCCACGGCATGCGGGTGCTGCTGTGTGGCGGACCCTCGGCGCTCGAGCGTGAGATGGGCGCGGCCATCGAGCGGCAGGTCCGCGTCCGGCTGACCAATCAGATCGGGCGCGACACCCTGCCGCAGCTGCTGGCGCTGCTCGCGCGCGCCCGCGCGCTGCTGTCGCCGGATTCGGGTCCGGTCCACATGGCCACCATGGTGGCGACACCCGTGATCGGGCTGTATGCGGCCACGCGGCTCTCGCGCACCGGACCTTATCTCTCGCGCCAGTGGTGCATCGATCGTTACGAGGCCGCCGCGCTGCGCTTCGCCGGCCGCAGTGCCGCCGAACTGCCCTGGCACCGCAAGATCGAAGTCCCGGGGGTCATGGACCTGATCGAGGTCGGCGAGGTGTGCGAGCGTCTGGATGCGCTGCTGCGCGAGCCCGGGAGGGAGCCTGCTACGATAAGCCGATGAAGGACATCCTGGTGCCGATCTCGCCGGGCGAGCTGCTCGACAAGATCACCATCCTGCGCATCAAGTGCGCGCGCATCGACGATGCGGCCAAATTGGCCAACGTGCGGCTCGAACTCGAGCACCTGGAGCGCAGTCGCGAGGCCTCGGTGCCGCGGGATGCCGACCTCGCGGCCGACGAGGCGGCACTCGAGCGCGTCAACGCCGAGCTCTGGGACATCGAGGATCGCATCCGCGAACACGAGGCGCAGCGCCATTTCGATACCGCCTTCATCGAGCTGGCGCGCGCCGTCTACCGGCACAACGACGAGCGCGCCGCCATCAAGCGGCGTATCAATCTCAAGCTCGACTCGGCGCTGATCGAGGAAAAGTCCTACCGTCCGTATCGCTGAGGGCGGCTCTTCAGCGCTGCAGCGTGTACTCGGCCCCGCAGTACGGGCACTTGGCGAAGCCGGTGGCCTCGATCGGCAGATACACGCGCGGGTGCGAGTTCCAGAGCGTCATGTCCGGCATGGGGCAGGCCAGCGGCAGATCCTGGCTTGTCACCGAGTATTGAAGCTGGGCGTTGGCTGTTCGCAGTTCCGCGCTGGAGTCGGTCATGCGCGGAGTATATCCGCCGTGCTGCTCACTCGCCTAAGACCCCATCCCACACCGCCGTGACCGCCGCGCGCTCGGCCGCGAAATCGGCTGCCGGCACCACGGCACCCAGTCCATCGAGGGCACGATGGTGCAGGCGCGTGCGGTAGCGCCGGTAGATGCCCGTGAGCACATCCACCTGCGCCTGGGGCACCAGGTCCGCCGAGGCCACTGACTCGAGCTGACGGATGGTATCGGCGAAGTACACCACCGGCGGGTACTCTTGCGCCCACTTGAGCGCCCAGTACTGCGCCAGGAACTCGATGTCGCCGATGCCGCCGGGGTCCTGCTTGAGATCGAACTCGCCGGCCGCGGCTCGCGAGAGCTCGCGACGCTGGCGGTTGCGCATGCGGCGCACTTCCTCGCGCAGCGTGGCGCGGCGTACGTGCCGGGTCAGCACTTCGGTGCGCACGGCCTCGAAGCGCTGCATGAGCTCGCGCGGACCGGCCACCGCCCGCGAGTGCAGCAGCGCCTGGTGCTCCCAGGTCCAGGCCTCATGCCGCTGGTAATCGGCAAATGCATCGATGCTGGTCACGAGCAGGCCGGATTTGCCGCTCGGCCGCAGCCGCATGTCGACCTCGTACAGCCGCCCCGCCGCCGAGTGCATGGCCAGCAGGTGCACCATGCGCTGCGCGAAACGCAGGAAGAACACCTGGTTGTCGATGCTGCGGGCGCCCTCGGTCTCCTGTCGCTCGCCGCACGAGTCGTGCAGGAACACCAGGTCCAGATCGGAGGCATAGCTGAGCTCCATGCCGGCGAGCTTGCCGTAGCCCACCACACACAGCGCTACCTCACGCCGCCCCGGGTCGGTGCCGCACATGGGCACCCCGAGCATGGGCGTGAGCTGCTGCCAGGTCAGGGCCAGTGCGCGCTGGATGATGAGTTCGGCGACGTCGGTGAGGCGGTCGCTGACCTGCATGATCGGCAGCTTGGAGAGCAGATCGGCCACCGCCAGGCGGAACACGGCGGCGCGCTGGAAGTGCCGCAGTCGCTCCACCAGGCGCTCCGCATCCTGATCATCGACGCCGCTCATGCGCTGCTCGAGATCGGCGGCCAGGGCAGCGCGGTCGGGCGGCTGCTCGAAGATGCGCTCGTCGATGAGTTCATCGAGCAGCAGCGGGTGTGCGGCGATCTGATCGATCAGGAAATCCCCGTGCGTGGCGAGCTGCACCAGCCGGGAACGCGCGCGCTGGCTGTGCAGTAGCAGCGCCAGATAGGCCGAGCGCGAGCCGATGGCCTCGAGCACGCGCAGCAGCCGGGGCAGCGTCCGCAATGGCTCGGCGGTGGCGCCGGTCTCGGCGACCAGTACCGGCAGCAGCGCCGCGAGGCGGCGGGCGCCGGCCATGTCCAGCCGCCTGATCGAGGCCGCGCCGTGGAAATCCAGCAGCAGCTGCGCGGCGGCAACGCCGTGCGTCCATCCCAGCGCCGCGAGCCGCGCATTGAGCGACTCGCCCTCGCCCTCGCCGAGCGGCAGCGGCGCCATGGCCGCTGCATCCTGCTCGCCGCCGAACACCACGGCGCGAAAATGCGTCGCGACCCCGGCGCGATGCGCGGCGAGCTGTCCGGCGAGCTGCGCCCAGTCGGCGCAGTCCATGCTCCAGGCCAGGCGCTCGCGCTCGAACGCCTCGGCCGGCAGCCGGTGCTGCTGCTGATCGGCGCGCATCTGCAGCCGGTTCTCGAGCCGCCGCAGGAACACGTAGGCCGCATCGAGCTCGGCCACGGCCGCGGCAGGCAGCAGCTTGGCGCCGGCGAGCAGCGCCAGCGCGCGGCGCAGTGCGGTGCCCTGCAGCCGACGGTCCTGGCCGCCGCGAATGAGCTGGAACGACTGCACGATGAATTCGATCTCGCGAATGCCGCCGTCGCCCAGCTTGATGTCGTCGGCCAGATCGCGGCGCAGTACCTCGCGCTCGATCAGCCCCTTCATCTCCCGCAGCGACTCGAACACGCCGAAATCGAGATAGCGCCGATAGACGAACGGACGTATCAGCGAGCCGAACAGCACACCGTATGCAGCCTCATGGGTGACCGGCCGCGCCTTCACCCAGGCGTAGCGCTCCCAGTCGCGGCCGTGGATCTGCAGGTAATCCTCGAGTGCGGCGGCATTGGAGACCACCGGACCGCTGTCGCCGAACGGGCGCAGCCGCAGGTCCACGCGGAATACGAAGCCCTCCTCGGTCTGCTGCTCGAGCAGGCGGATGATGTGCTGGGCCAGGCGGGTGAAGAACTCCTGGTTGCTGATCGGGCGCGGGCCGTCGGTATCCCCGCTCTCCACGTACAGCGGCACGAGATCGATATCGGAGGAGAAATTCAACTCCCCGCCGCCGAGCTTGCCCATCGCGACGATGATCAGCCGCTGCACCTCGCCGCCGGCGCCGCGCGGCTGGCCATAGCGCCGGATCAGCGCGCGCGCGGCAAAGTCGTGCGCCAGCCCAAGCGCGGCGTCCGCGGCGCGCGAGAGATCCGCCAGCGTCTCGTCCAGCTCGGCCCACTGCGCCAGGTCGCGCCACGCGATGCGCGTGAACTCGGCGCGGCGCCAGCGCCGCAGGGCCGTCATGAAGACCCGCTCCTGCTGCACGCGCGCGCCCTCCTCTGCCGGCTCGGGTGGCTCGGGCGGCAGTGACGGTCCGGGCAGCGCCGCGCCGCCCAGTCGCTGCCCGGCCCGCGCCAGCAGCGCCGGGCAGAGGGCCGGATCCCGGCACAGCGCGTCGAGCACGAAATCGCTGCTCGCCAGCACCCGCGCGGCGCTCGCCGACAGCGCGCTGTCCGAACCAAGCAGCGCGGCCGCCACGGCCGGCGCACGCTCGGCGAGGGTGGCCAGTGCCCGGCTCTGCGCCGCTTGGATCGCTTCCATGAGATCGATCAGGCGCTCGCCATCCGCACCGCGACATCCACCGAGAGCGGGCGCGAGCCCCCTCCCAGGATGACTCCGCGCAGTGGCGAGACGTCGCCGAAATCGCGACCCCAGGCCAGCGCCACATGCTCGCGCGCGACGCGCACGCCGTTGGTCGGGTCGTATTCGACCCAGCCGGCCGGGGGCGCGAACACCGCCACCCAGGCGTGCGAGGCACTGGCCCCGGAGGTGTGCAGATAGCCGCTGACGTAGCGCGCCGCCAGCCCGGCGCTGCGCAGGCAGGCAATCATGAGGTGAGCGTAGTCCTGGCACACGCCGCGCCGCTTGTGGAATACCTCGAGCAGCGGCGTGCCCACCTCGGTCTCGCCGGGAGCGTAGGTAAATTCGGCATGGATCCTCGCAGTGAGCGCCGCCGCCACCTCGAGCACGCTGGCGCCGGGGCGCAGGCAGTCGTGCGCAAAATCGGCGTACAGCTGCTTGATGCGCACGAACGGCGATTCGCCGCGAAACCGCGCCGCTTCGAGCCATTGCGGCGCGCGCGCACCCGCGACGTAGCCGAGCTGCGCTCGCACCCGTTCCCAGTCCTCGACCGCCGCCGGAGGCTCGGGCGCCGTCTCGACATCGACCTCCAGGTCGGCGATGACCTGCAAGTGCTCGTGCAGCCGGTCGAGCTCCACGCGCGTGACGCGATTGCCGAAGGCATCGATGAATTCGCTGCGTACGGCCGGCGCCGGGTCGATCCGGATCTCGTGCTGCAGGCAGCGCTGGCGCGGCCCATCGCGCGGCGTCAGGTGGAGGAGCTGGTGCGAGTGGGCCACTTCGCGCTCATAGCGGTAGCGCGTCTCGTGTCGCACCACATAGCGCACGCTCATGAGGCCACCGTGTGCAGGTCCAGCTCCAGCAGCGAGAAGTGGCGCGACTCGAGCCTGGCGGCGACCTGTGCCGCGGCGGCGGCGAGCCTCGACAGGGCGACCGAGAGGGCGGCCGTGTCCGCGCCACCGTGTCCGTTGCGCGCCTCGATCCCCGCCGCCGCGTTCCCCAGGAAGTGCGCGAGCGGCGGGGCGAGCTGCTCGTCGGGCGCGGTACCGAGCGCGGCAGCCAGATCGGTGAGCGCGTACCGGATCGCGCTCCACTGGAATGCCAGCGCACGCGGACTGCCCTCATCCCACAGCAATAGCTGCAGCACCGGCGCTAGTTCGGGCGTGGAGACGTAGCGCGTGCGGTAGGTGATGCCGACCCCGCCTACATCGAGCAGCCACTCGAGCTCGCTCTGACCGATGACGGTTCCCGCGGCCAGCCGGTCGACGAGCAGCGTGGCCAGGAAATGCACCCGCTCGATGCGCCGCCCGAGCATGAGCAGCCGCCAGCCCTCGTCCTGCGTCATGTCATCGAGCGCAAAGCCGCTCAGGGCGGTCAGCGCCACCAGCAGCCGGTCGAGCGCCTCCAGGGGATCGCTGCGGGTCGCACCGGCCTGATGGAAGTGCGCTCGCATAACGCTGATCGAGCGCCAATGCTCGGCCGAGAGGCGGCTGCGTGCCTGCGCGGCGCACCAGCCGAGCCGGCCGAGGTCGGCGGCCAGGCCGAATTCGTGTGTATCCTCGAACAGCGTCGCGTCCGGATCGCCCCCGGCCGACAGCACGCCGTAGCGCTCGCACTGCTCGCGCGCGCTGCCCCAGACCGCCTCGGTACGCATGGCCAGCGTCGCGCGCACCAGGCGCGTCTTGTCTTCGCAGCGCTCCGAGTAGCGCCCGAGCCAGTAGAGATTCTCCACCAGCTGCGAGGGCAGCTCATCGTGGCGCGTGCGTCGTGGCAGCACCGGCGCCTCGCCTGTCGCGGCGCTTTCGGCCAGCACCCAGACGTCCTTGCTGGCGCCGCCGCGCTGGCTCGAGACCATGTCGGCCACGCCCTCGGCCGCTATGCGCGCCAGACCACCGGGCATCACCTGGTACCCGCCAGGAGTCGCCATCGCGTACACCCGTACCGTCAGGGTGTGCGGGGCGAGCTGCAGGCCCGCGCCCACGCGCCAGCAGGGAGCCTGGGACAGTGACACGCGCTCCTGCGCCACGTAGGCATAGGGGCGACCCCGCAGGCGACGCGTCAGCGCGACACGCTCCTCGGATCCGAGGTCGCGGCCGAAGCGGGGCTCGAAGCGCTGATTCGGGAAGGCGCCCTTGATCACCAGATGATCCAGATGAGTGATCACGTACTCCAGTGCGGGACCCTCCCCGCACCACCAGGTCGCCACCGAGGGCAGGCGCAGCGGCTCGCCGAGCAGGCGCACGGCAGCGCCCGGCAGAAAGCCCTGCCACGCCGGTGATTCCAGCAGTCCGCTGCCGAGTGCGTTGGCAAGCAGCACGCGCCCGGCGCGCACCGCGCCGAGCAGGCCGGGCACGCCGAGCGCCGAGTCCGGGCGCAGCTCGAGCGGATCGCAGTAGTCATCGTCGATTCGCCGCAGTATGGCGTGCACGCGGCGCAGTCCCGGCAGCGTCTTCATGTACACCGTGTCGGCGCGTACCGTAAGGTCCTGGCCCTGCACCAGGGGCACTCCGAGTTGCCGTGCCAGGAAGGCATGCTCGAAATAAGTCTCGTTGAATGGCCCCGGCGTGAGCACTACGATCACGGGCGCCGCGCCGTCCTCGGCCAGGGCCATGAGGTTCTCGCGCAGACCGTAAAAGAAGCCGGCCAGCGGCCGGACGTTGAGCTCCCCGAGAAGTCCCGGCAGCACGCGGCCGACGATGGTGCGATTCTCGAGCGCATAGCCGGGCCCCGAAGGCATCTGCGTGCGATCGCCAAGCACCCACCAGCGGCCATCCGGGGCGCGCGCCAGGTCGGCGGCATAGAGGTGCAGCCAGGTGTTGCCGATTGGCCGCGTGTCGTGCGCCGCCCACAGAAAATTCGGATGACCGAATACCAGCTCCGCGGGCACGATGCCCTCGGTGATCAGGGACTGAGGGCCGTACAGGTCGCCGAGCAGCGCATTGAGCAGAAGCGCGCGCTGCCGTATCCCGGCTTCGATGGCGCGCCATTCATCGGCGGCAATCAGCAGCGGCAGCGGATCGAGCTGCCACGGTCGGTCGCGCCCCTGCGGATCGGCATAGACGTTATAGGTCACGCCGTTCTCGACGATCAGCCGCCGTGTCATCTCCAGGCTGCGGCGCGCCAGCTCCGGACCACCGCCGGCCAGGCGCTCGATCAGCGTGTGCCAGTGCGCACGGATCGAGCCGTCTCGCTCGAGCAATTCGTCGTAGCGGTATGAGCTGCCGGCATAGAGCAGCGGCGTCGCAGTGGGCATGGTGCGCAAAGCCTTGACGGATCCTTCAGCCGGAGCGGCGCAGCGGCCGTGGGGCACGATAGCGCAGTCCGGGAGCGATTTCTTCCGCTGCCGCGCGGTGGTTGGTTGGATGCGCGGTGGCTGAAAAAAAAGCCCCGCATAGCGGGGCTTTAAGGTATTGCGCGGAAACGGGGGGGTCTTGTTCCGCGACTTTCAGGGTTACTCGGACTGGCGTCCGCCTCACCCTGAAGACAACTATACCGAAGAATTTTGGTTTGTAAAGTT
>DATDHV010000028.1:0-29964 GCA_036521395.1 Steroidobacteraceae bacterium
GCGCACCGGCGATCAGAGCAATGATCAGAAACACGACCGAGTAATAGAGCACGATGACCTCCTGCGTACCGCGTGTCGGTACCTTTTTATTTGCTTATCGACAACCGCTTGTTTGATGAACTTATACAAGCTGCTCCGGGGGCCGTAGCGCCGCAACAGGCGCATACCCCTGTCAGCGCCGTCCGATTCGGTGGTTCGGTCAGGCACATCCTACGCGCTAAGATCAGGGTTCACGCTGGGACGGCTTTTGATCGGCGTTCATACTGCGCCCGAAATCCAAACATTGAAGGAAAGGCCATGAACAAGGATCAAGTCCAAGGACGCGCTGAGGAAGCCAAGGGAGCCGTCAAACAGGCGGCGGGTCACGTGACCAACAAGCCCGATCTGGAAGATCGCGGTACCGTACAGAAGGTGGCCGGGAAAGTTCAGAAGACCTATGGTGATGTGAAGGAACAGGTGACGGACGATATCAAGGACGCACAGAAGCGGCCCTGAACTTTCAGAGCATTGGGCGGTCACGAAAACAACACTCGTGGCTCGCCCAGCGGGCCGGGCCGAAGTCAGTCTGGGGGGCAAGGGCGTGACGCAGACATATCATGCCCGCCGTTCGTGGCCGCGACCGGCGGTGCTGGGCCTGCTGGCGGCGCTGGGCGCGAGTCTGCCCAGCATTGCATCATCACAGACGCCCTCGCCGTTGCAGGAATGGCAGTATCCGGGCGGCACTATCCTGGATAAGGTATTCGACCCGAATTTGCCCGAGTGGCGGGTGGTGCTCGGGGCTGCGCTGGCTTCCATGCCCCGCTACGACGGTGCTCGCCCCTACCGCACGACTCCCGCCCCGGTGATCGATATTCGATACGAGGACATCGCCTTCTTCTCGGTGGGCGAGGGTCTGGGCATGAACATCGTTCACGGCGATCGATATCGCGCCGGAATTGCGCTGGGCTACGACCTGGGACGCCCCTACTCGGACGACTATCCCCACCTGCACGGACTGGCCGACATCGGGCCGGCGCCAGTCGTGAAGGCGTTCGCATCGTACGTCGTTTCGAAGAAGTTTCCGCTCGTGCTGCGAGTGGACGTGCGGCGAATCGTCGGGGGCGCCAACGGCTTGCTCGGCGATGTGGAGGCGTTCATGCCGCTGCCCGGCAGCTCTCGGAAGTTCGTCATGTTCGCCGGACCGTCGATGACTTTCGCCAACCGCCGCTACCTGCAGACGGTATTCGGTGTCACCGAGAGCCAGTCGCTCGCCTCCGGATATCCCATGTATACCGCCCGCGGTGGCTCGATGGCTGCGGGACTGGGCTTCAGCGCGACGCGGTTCATCACTCCCAGGTGGATGTTCAATGTGGATGCGGCATGGAATCGCCTGCGCGGCAGCGCCCGGGACAGCCCGATCACGCAATCGGCGGTGCAAGGGGTGCTCGAGCTCTCGACCGAATATCGGTGGTAGCCTCGAGGCTGCTTTGCCTGCTCGGCGGCTCGCCCAGCCGTCGCGCTGGTCAGGCATTGGTGCGATCTCATAGAATCCCCGCTTGCGCGCGGAGAGATCGCCTTGCATCTCAAGCTCGTCACACCCCTGCTGCTCGTCGCCGTCGTGCTCTGGAGCATCTATCGTCGTGTCCGGCGTAACGTCGGCCGTCAGCCGGTGCAGGCCCGGCGTCTGCAGTTTCGCATCGGCGTTCTCGCGGTGGTCGGCGCCCTGGTGCTGTTCGCAGCGGCGCGCGAGCCAAGGCTGGTCGGCGCACTGGTCGGCGGGATGGCGTGTGGTGCCCTGCTCGCCTACGTCAGCCTGCAGCGCACGAAGTTCGAATTCACGGAGCAAGGTCGCTTTTACACGCCGCACACATATATAGGCTTGCTGATCACCGCGTTGTTCCTGGGGCGGGTGCTGTACCGAATTGTGTTCATGCAGCAGTATGGCTCCGGGCACCTGTACGGGCCTGCGGGTGCGCCCGGCTCCGGGCCCTTCGGCGCCGCTCAGAGAAGTCCGCTCACGTTGGCCACTTTCGGGGTCGTGGTCGGCTACTACATTCTGTTCAACATCGGCGTGCTGCGCAGGATCCAGGCTCCAGCCTTGCCGGGAACAAACGACGCGCCGATCTTGTAACCCCGCGCGCGGGTAGGCTACGAGGCGGCGCCGATCAGTGTTCCTGTTTAGCGTGCTCGATCTGCGTGACCGAGGGCCCGACGGTATCGGCGGCATATGCCCCACGTTGACCCAGGGGTGCTTCGGGACCCTCGGTCGTGTCGCGCCGGGTCTGGCGTTCCATTTCCGCGTTGATCACGGCACCCAGCACCACAAAGAAGCTCGACAGGTAGAACCACATCAGCAGCACCACCACGCCGCCAAGCGCGCCATAGGTCCTCGCATAGTTGCCGAGGTTGCGGACGTACAGCGAGAACAGAACGCTGCCGATGAGCCACAACGTTGCCGCGGCCACCGAGCCCCAGCTCACCCAGCGCCAGCGCGCATGTTCCCGGGCGGGCCCGAAGCGATAGATCATGGCGAGGCCCAGAGCGGCAAATGCCCACAATAGCGCCCAGCGCAGTACCGACACGACGATCTCAGCCCACGCGCTCGTGAATAGGTTGACGAGGAGCGGCACCGCGACGCCCAGCAGCAGCATGAGGATGAAGCCGAGAATGGCACCCAGGGTAAAACCGATGGACGTGATCACCTGGCGCAGCAAGCCGCGCTTCTCGCGCTCCCGGTAGGCGATGTTCGCGGCCTGCATTAGCGAAGCCATGCCGGAGCGGGCGCTGGCGAGCGCCACCAGCAAGCTCGTAACCGCTGCGAGCGTCAGGGTGCCGGGCTGGTGGCGCGCGACGTCCTGCAGTTCGGCGCTGAAGATGCGCCACGCCCCGGGCGGCAGCACGCCCGAAAACGAGTTCATCTGCGAGATCACCTCCGCGGGCGTGACCAGCAAACCGTAGAATGAGACCGCCGCCGTCATTGCCGGGAATACCGACAGCAGTGCGTACATGGCCAGGCCGCCGGCGATCAGAGAGACGTTGTCCCGTGCCAGCTCGCCCTTGACGCGCACGACAATGTCCCACCACCCCCGAGCCGGGATCTGCTCTGGCAGCGTCACATTGCGCCCGCGGTCCCCAACGGCCGTATCCAATGCCCTACCTCTCGAGGGAGTTCGTTGGTCGGCGCATTAGGCGACCGGCATCGGTCACCGTCTGTAGGATCGCGCCCGGTCGAATGGGTGCAGGAGTTCCCATGTCTCGCCGGTACCAAGCGATGAACCTGGCGGTCAGACTCTAAAACAGGTATCATAAATACCTCTTTATTCGGTGGCCCCTATGCGCCTGACGATTCATACCGATCATGCCTTGCGTCTGCTCATGCTGCTCGCCATCGAGCCCGACCATTCGCACACCATCGAAGCTGTCGCGCGCCGCTACGGCATCTCGCGCAATCACCTCATGAAAATCGCCCAGACGCTGGCGCAATCCGGTTTCATCGAGGGCAGGCGGGGGCGCGGCGGCGGCCTGCGCCTGGCGCGCGCAGCCAGTGCCATCAATCTGGGGTCGGTGGTGCGTGCGACCGAGGATGGATTCAACCTGGTGGAGTGCTTCGATCGCGAGCGCAACGGGTGCGTGATCACCGCCGCGTGCGGGCTGCGGGGCCCGCTCGAGGAGGCATTGGAGGCATTTCTGGCGGTGCTCGATCGCTACTGCCTCGACGATCTCGTCAGCGGCCCCAACACCGTACGGCGCATGCGTCGCCTGCTGCTTGCGACGGCGGCATAGCACGAGCGGCCCCGATGGATCGTAGATCGCAATGGACTGAGGCCGTCCGGGCCGAGACTGGCATAGACGATGCGTTGATCGAGACCCTGGTGCGCAGCTTCTATGCCAAGGTGCGCGCCGACGCCGTCATCGGGCCCATCTTCAATGCACGCATCACCGAGTGGGAACCGCATCTGCAGCGCATGTGCGCATTCTGGTCGTCGGTGGCGCTCATGAGCGCTCGCTATCACGGCCAGCCCATGCGGGTGCACCTGCCTCTCCCCGTCGATGCCCGGCACTTTGACCGCTGGCTGACGCTCTTCGAGGCCACCGCCCGTGAGGTGTGCCCGTCCGAAGCGGCGGAGTTTTTCATCAGCCGCGCCCAGCGGATCGCCCAGAGCCTCGAATTCGGGATTGCCGCGGCCCGAGGGGTCACGCTCGGCGACGGAAAGCGCCTGATGCCGGCCGACGGCTGAGCGGGCGCGCCGCCGCTACGGGGTGCAGGACTATTTTTTCAGCGACTGCACGGCCTCGAGCGCCTTGTCGACATTCTCGGCCGGGGAAAGGCCACCGATGGTGGCGGCAATGTCTCCGTCCGGATTGACGATGAATGTGGTGCGCTCGGCGAAGCCATGGTCGATATCCACCCCGCGCGTGTCCTTCAGGCCCGGCCGCGCATCGGCCACCTTCAGATCGAATGACTTGGCAATCTTCCCGTTCGGGTCGGAAGCAGTCGGAAATTTGCCGGCGCAGTAATTCGGATCCTTCGAAAAGTCATTGAGCCGCGTGATGCTGTCGAGCGAGACGCCAATGATGGTGGCCCCGGCCTCGGTGAACTTGTCGACGTTGACGGCAAAGGTATGCGCCTCGATGTTGCAGCCGCCGGTGAAGGCGGACGGAAAGAAATAAACCACCACCGGCCCCTTCTTCAGCGCTTTCTTGAGCGAGTAGTTGAAGGTTTTCCCGGCCAGGGACGCCTGGGCGGTGAACTCCGGCGCGCGCGCACCGGCATTCAGGGCAGCGATGGCCGGCAGCGTCGCCAGGCTCATCACGGCGCAGCCGAGAACAAGAGGTTTCATGAGGGTCTCCGATTACTGCAGCGGCAGGGCAGCGTTGTGAATGGTACGCACCGGTTTGATATCGTGACAGCTTTTGCGGCCGTTTGGAATATTGGGGCTCGGCGCTACCGATACTCAATCGATGAATGCATCGCAACCACCCGCGGCTGCATACTGTCGGTCCATGCCAACCCGAAGCCGACGGACGAGCACCCGGGCCGGCGGCCGTTCCACCGGCGCGCGCTCGCGGGCCAGCCGTGGCCGGCTCGCGCCGGGAGAGAAGGCGCGCGGCCTGCAGGCTGCCGAGGTCGCCATCGGCCTGGAGGCTCCGGAGATTGCGGAGCTTACGGCGCTCGTACGCAGCGCGGGTGGTGCGCCCATTGGCGCCTACCGCGAGCCGCTCGGCGGACAGGCTCTGCTGCTCGCGTCCCTGCCGCTCGGTGCCGTGCAGCCCACCCCTTTCCAGCGTGACCTGTCTCCTGCTCATGTCACGCGGCTGGCCGGCAAGATCGACGAGACCGCCGCGTTCCTCGACCCGCTCATCATTGTGCGCGGCGAGGGAAATCAGCTCTGGACTCCCAATGGCCGTCATCGCCTGGCGGCCGCCCGGTTGCTCGGCCTGCGACAGATCACGGGGCTGATCTCGCCCAACGAATCGCTCGCTTACCGCATTCTGGCGCTCAACACCGAGAAGGCGCACAACCTGCGTGACCGCAGTCTGGAGGTCGTCCGCATGGCCCACAGTCTCGCGAAACGCCATGCGCATGCGTCCGAGATGCAATTCGCCGCCGAATTCGAATCCGCTGAGCTGTTGACGCTTGGATTGATCTACCAGCACAACGCGCGCTTCGCCGGCGGCGCTTACAGTGCCTTTCTGAAGAAGGTCGATCGCTTCAGCGCCCGCTCGCTGCCCGCCAGCCTGCGCGAGCGCAACGGCTTTTCGGCCCGGCTGCTGCAGATCGATGTGCTGGTCAAGAAGATCATCGAGACTCTGCAGGCGCGCGGCTTCAAGTCGCCTTATCTGCGCAACTACGTGGTCGCCCGCATCAATCCGGTACGCTTTCAAAAGATAACAAAGACCGGCAAGCCGCCGATGCCCCTGGCACAGGCCCTGACACGAATGACCGCGGCGGCGCGCGCGTTCAAGACCGAGTCGGTATCGAACTCGGACATCGCGTGGGTCGCAGTCGGCGCGGCGGCGCAGGATTGAGTGGGCAGCGCAGCAGAGCGGCGCGGTAAGGTCAAGCCCGGCTTGTGCGCCGCGAGTAGCTCGCCGCGCTTTGCCACCGCGATGCGGCATCGATGCCCGCGCGCGTGGGCGGAACAATGGGCCACACAGGCGATCTAAAAGCGCGTCACCGGGCGAGCAGTCGCCCGCATCGCGAGGATTGGTCATGAACACAACATTAGTCGAGTCGCGGGCGAGGCCCAACGATGCAGCGGCCTACGGCGGGCTCATCGACGCCATAGGCGGCATTGCCACGGCCGTAATTGCCATCGTTGCCTTGGCCGGTTTTGCACCGGATGTGCTGGCGAGTATCTGCACCATCGTGTTTGGCGCCGCGCTGCTGATTGAGGGCGGCACATTGCTGTCGGAATACGTCCAAATATCAAGTACCGAGGCGACGTCTGAGGAACAACTGACTGGCGGGGGTCTGTCGGCAATGTTCCTCTTCGGAATAGGCGGTATCGTGCTCGGTGTGCTGGCGCTGCTGGGCATCGCACCCGCCGCGCTGATCTCCGTCGCGGTGATTGCCTACGGCAGCACCCTGCTGCTGAGCAGCAGTTCGGTCCGGCAGCTTTACCTGCTGCAGTCGGCGACCATGCGTACCGCCGGCATTCGTTCCGGTAGTGAGCTGATGGCCGGCGGCATGGCGTCCGGGTCGGCCGGCGTCCAGCTACTCGCGGGTCTGGCGGCCATAGTGCTTGGAATCCTGGCGGTTTCCGGTAGTCATACGCTGCTGCTCACGCTCGTAGCGCTGCTGGTGCTCGGCGTAACCGAGCTGCTGACCGGCAGTGCCCTGAGCGCGCTGGTGCTGAGCTTCATGCGCCCGGTCAGACCGGGCACGGCGCGGGAAGTCCGTTAAGAGGCGCGGTAACTTAAGAAGCCTGGGTAATCAATGTGGGGCGCCCGTTCGAGCGCCCCACCGCTCACAGCAGGAACGCCTCGTAAGGACGCTCGAAGTACGGCACCACGTCCTCGGGGACGCGGGGTTGACGGAACGGCGGTCGCAGTTGCGACACGAAGGCGCCGATGGCGCGGTGCTTGGCTTCTCGCGCCTCGGCGCTGAGCTCGAACCGACCCCACCTCGCCTGACGCAAGGCGTGCCACGCGGCCAGGCGCCATGCCCGGATTGGATAGCGGACGATCGACAACGTGTGCGCTCTGGCGACCTCGAGGCAGACTCTGCCCACCACGTCGTGATCGGGATGGCCGTCCTGCTCGTAGGGCGCCACCAGGACCACCCCCTTCGTGACCAGGCCCGTCAAGGACCGCCGCAGCAGCCGCTCGTGGCGCCGCACTCCGCCGTCGGGCAGCCCCAGTCGCACCTGCAGAATCATGTGGGGACTGAGATTGTGGAGCGCGCGCTTCAGCTCTGCGCGTCGTATGGCGGCCAGACCGGACCAGTTCGAGTACGCCACCTCGCCGTCCGTGACACTCACGACGGTTACCGGCTTTTGACGGCGGGCAACGCTGGCGATGAGTCCGCCGGCCCCGAGCGTCTCATCGTCGGGATGAGGGGCCACCACCAGCAGACCGGTGCCGTCCGGCTCCCACAGCGGCTGCTCATCGAGCAGGCGAAGCCATGCCTCGTTCGCAGGACCGGGCGGTGCCATGTCGATGGCAGCGTTCGCTAGTGCCATGGTCGGACTCCCGCCAATCGCGTTGGCCTGGAATATACGGGGCGCTGGTGCCCGCGGGTGTAGGGAAAGCGCCTCGAAGCCTGTCAGTCGGCGATGACCGGGCAGATTTCCTCATCAGGGCCGCCCGGGCGCCCGCCCGGACGAGCGGCAAGGATTTGCCGACGGGCAGGCAGGACGCACTCGGCGCGTATCGCGATGATTGCGCCGGGGCCGGCCGCAGCGCGCAGGAACGCAAGCTGCCTGATCTTCGCCAAGTCCAGGAGCACCATCATGGGAATCATCGCGGCGATCTACGGTCTGGTCGCCTACGTGGCCTTCTTTGCCTCCTTTCTCTACGCCATAGGGTTCGTCGGTGATCTGCTGGTTCCCAAGACGATCGACTCGGGTGCCGTCGGCGCGCTGCCGCAGGCGCTCATCATCGATCTGGTGCTGCTCGGTCTCTTCGCCGTGCAGCACAGCGTCATGGCGCGGCCCGGATTCAAGGCGGTCTGGACGCGAATCGTACCCCGCTCGGT
The DNA here is from genome assembly GCA_036521395.1 of Steroidobacteraceae bacterium. Taxonomy (GTDB): domain Bacteria; phylum Pseudomonadota; class Gammaproteobacteria; order Steroidobacterales; family Steroidobacteraceae; genus FEN-1191. The sequence continues at coordinate 8,180 of DATDHV010000028.1, forward strand.
GGAGCGCAGCACCTACGTGCTGATCTCCAGTCTGCTGCTGGGCCTGATCTGCTGGCAATGGCGACCCATCGCTGGCGTCGTCTGGGACGTCACGACACCGCTGTTCAGGCAACTGCTGCTGGGCGTCTTTGCCCTTGGATGGGTGATCCTGCTGCTCTCGTCGTTCATGATCAATCATTTTGATCTGTTCGGGCTGAGGCAGGTGTATCTGCGCGTGCGCGGGCTCGATTACACGCCGCCGCACTTCGTGCAGCGAGCGTTCTACAAGTTCGTGCGCCACCCCATCATGCTGGGGTTCGTCATCTCGTTCTGGGCCGCCCCGCACATGTCGCTTGGGCACCTCGTGTTCTCGGTCGCGACCACGGCCTACATCTTCGTCGGCATCTTTTTCGAGGAGCGCGATCTGATGCAGTACCACGGCGCGGACTACGGCGCTTATCGCGCGCGCGTGCCGATGATCTTCCCTACCGGCAGGCGAGCCGGGCGAACGACGGAGGCACAGGCGAAGGACCTGAGCCGTGCGTGACGGAGCTAGCCGCTCGCGCCGAGCAGCGTTGCGAAGTCCTCGCCGGCCAACGGCTTGCTGAAGAGAAAGCCCTGCGACCGGTCGCACGCCAGCTCGCGCAGCACCGCGAGCTGCTCGGGGTTTTCCACGCCTTCAGCAACCACGCTCATGCCCAGGGCGTGCGCGAGGGTGATGATGGTTGAGACCAACGTCCGGCCGACCTGATCCTCGGGCAACCGGCTGATGAAATGGCGGTCGATCTTGAGCGTGTCGATGGGAAGTTCCGACAGGCGACTGAGCGAGGAATAGCCGGTGCCGAAGTCGTCGATGGCGACACGCGTGCCGGCCTTGCGCAACAGCTTCAGGCACTCGACCTCCGCCTGACAGCCTTCGAGCAACGCGCCCTCGGTGATTTCGATGTCGAGACCGCACTCGATGCTGGCCCAGGCCTGCGTCAGCTCGAGGAAGCGCGGCACGAAGTCCGGGCGACGCAGCTGAATCGGCGAGATGTTTACGGCGATGCGGACCGCCGGCAGACCGAGCCCGTGCCAGCGCTGGCAGTCGCGCGCGGCCTGCTCGAGCACCCACGCCCCCACATCGGCGATCTGACCGGTCCTTTCCAGCACCGCCAGGAATGCCGCCGGCATGATCAGACCCGCCTCCGGGTGTCGCCAGCGGATGAGCGCCTCGACACCCTCGATGCGCTGCGAGCTCGTATTGACCACGGCCTGATAGTGCAGCTCGAACTGCCGTAGCTCGATCGCGGTGCGCAGATCGTGCTCGAGCGCCAGGCGCGCCACCACTTCCGATTGCTGTTCGGTGCTGTAATGCAAATGGCGCTGGCCGCTGGATCGGGCGCTGTGAAGGGCCGCCTCGGCGTTCTGCACCAGCGCCACGGCATCGGTGCCGTCGTCGGGGTACAGCGCCAGTCCCGTCGTGATGACCACGGGTATCCGGCGCCCCTCGATCTCGAACGGCTGATCGAATACGGCGCCGAGCATCGTACGAAGCATTGCTGCGGAGTCGGGCGCGATGGGCGTCGAGTCCAGCGCGACGGCATAAGTGCCGCCGCCGAACTGCGCCAGCAGGTGCGTGTCGTGGAACTGGCGGCGCAGTCGGTCCGCAATGTGCTGCAGCAGCAGATCGCCCATGTGGCGGCCGAACGAGTCGTTGATGACGCTGAGCTGCTCCACATCGAGCACCGCGACGGCCAGCCGATATGAATGTTCGTGCGTCTGCGCGAGGATGCGGGCCAGTCGCTCGCAGAACAAGGCATGCTTGGCGAGTCCGCTGTGAGCGTCGAAGTGCGACAGGAAGCGGACCGCATCGTCCTTCTGCAGATACTGCATCGCGAACGACAGGTTGGCCGCGACCTCGTGCAGCATCTGCAGCTCTTCCTCGCGCTGCGCCCCGGCGTCCGGGGTCGTGAGCATCAGCACGCCAACCGCGGTCGCGTCTATCAGCAGCGGCAGTGCCACTACCGATTGCAGGCCGACGCGCAGTAGGAAGGTGCTGGCGTCAGCGGTCGATGCCAGATCGGCAGTGTCATTGCCGACATAGCCAGCGCCGGTCTTGAGGACCCGGTCGATGACACCGTTTCGATGTCCGGCAGATTCGGCCACCATGTCGCGCATGGCGTCGGCCACGGCCGAGTCCCTGCCGCTGCAGGCCACGGGTTCGAGCGCCGTCGCGCCCGTCTGCTGCAGCAGGATGATGGCGGTGCTGTAGCCGCCGACACTCACCGCCAGCCGGCAGGCCTCTTCGAACAGCTCGCGCAGATCCCTGATGCGCAGCACCAGCGCATTGACCCCGCTCAACATGCGCAGCACGCGCGTGAGGCGGAGAATCTGCGCCGCCTGCCGTTCGCGCTCGAGTCGGGCCGCAGCCTCGGCCAGGGCGCGGGTGATCGCGGGCACGAGCCGCGCAAGATTGGTCTTGAAGACGTAATCCACCGCGCCGCCACGCAGCGCCTCGATGGCGCGCTCCTCCCCGATCGTGCCGGAAACGAACAGGAATGGGACGCTCGGCGCCAGTTTCTGCACGATGTTCAGTGCCGACAGGCCATCGAACTGCGGCAGAGTGAAATCGGACAGGACGATATCGGGCTGGAAGGTGGACAACGAATCCCGCAGTGCCCGTTCACTGTCGACGCGGTGCCAGATTGATCGCATGCCGCTCTGGCGCACGTGTCTGGCCATGAGCTCGGCGTCGGCAGGCTCGTCCTCGACCAGCAGGATGCGATATTCGCGCTTTGCAGCCCGAGATGAGGTGTCTTGTGATGCCGGTATGCAATCCTGTCGATCGTGCTTGTGCTGCCTGGGCGCAGCCATCCGTAACCTCCGGGCGCAGTCGTAATCCCGAATGAAATTCAATCGGTAACGTAACATGGCGGCGGAGCGGAGGTTGTGTGCTGAAGGCCGCGCCTCAACGGCATAAACGTGATCCAGCGCACAATATGGGCGGCGGTGGCTGCCGGTACATGGCAGCAGCCGCAGCGATCCCGCGACGCCGGTCCGGCGCGCGGCCGGCGCCGCGGGCGCGCCCGCTTCAGGCTCTGCGCGGCTCGCCTTGCAGGTGCCGCGCCAGGAAGCCCATCGTGCGATGCCAGGCCGTTGCTGCTGCGGTCGGGTTGTACTGCAGGTAGGACAGGTGCTTGGAATCTGCGGTCTCATTGGCAAAGGCGTGCTTGGCGTCGTAGCGGTGAAATTCGAACGGCACCGCGGCGGCGCGCAGCTTCTGTTCCAGTCCGTCGACCAGCGTGATCGGAAACACCGTGTCGTGTATGGCCCAATGACCCATGAGCGGCGCCTTGATCCTCGAGGCATCGACGTACTCGAGCGCGGGGCAGCCGTACCACACGACGCCGACGTCGATGTCGGGCACATTCACCAGCGCCAACAGCACCAGCGCTCCGCCCATGCAAAAGCCGGTCACTCCCACTCGGGCGTTGCCCGAGGCTTTGAGGAAACGCGCTGCGCCGCAGATGTCCTGACTCGCCGCGTCCGCGAAGTCCAGGTCGTTCATCAGGTGCTCGGCCTCGTTCTCATCCAGCGCCAGTTGCCCGCGATACAGATCCGGCACCAGAGCCCGGTAGCCGGCGCGCGCCAATCGGTCCGCGACTGCCTTGATCTGCTCGTTGAGACCCCACCATTCCTGAATGACCACGACGCCCGGCGCATCGGCGTTGCTGGCCGGCTCCGACAGATAACCTGCCACGCTCCTACCGTCCGGCCGTTTGAACTCAATCATTCTGCTCACGGGCGCCTCCTCCTTTAGGCAAGCTTACCCAATCGGCCGGATCACGGGGTAAACTCCCGGTGCGGACCGCCACAGAGACAACGGAAATCAACATGAGATCCTTTACTCGAGTCCCGGCACTCCTGACTCTGCTGATAAGCCTGCCCTTCGGCGTGGCCCATGCCACCACCTTCAATCAGGCATTGGACATCTTCAAACATGCCGGCGCCAGTGCCGGGTACTTTCATCATAGCTATGCCTATGCCGTGTTTCCGAGTGTGGGCGCCGGAGCCCTGGCAATCGGCGGGGCCTTCGGCAAGGGGCGCGTGTACGTGGCGGGACGCTACGTCGGCGATGCGACCATGGGGCAGTTGAGCGTCGGATTCCAGGCCGGTGGCAAAGCCTATAGCGAAATCATATTTTTCGAGAACAAGCATGCGCTGGATGAGTTCGAGACCGCCGGCTTTGCCTTTGGCGCAGACGCGAGCGTCGTGGCGATCACTGCCGGCGCCAACGCCAGTGCCGCAACCAATGGAGCCAGCACAGGAGCCAGCGTCGCCGATGAGGATGCCACGACTCGAGGCGCCGGCTATCACCACGGCATGGCGGTGTTCACGATCGCCAAGGGCGGCCTGATGTATTCGGCGGCCATCGCCGGCCAGAAATTCTCCTACGAGCCGCGCGAGAGCGGGCAATAGTCGCTATGCCTGGCGCGCCGCGCGTCATTCAGGCACGAGTAAGGTACTGATCGGCATCTCGTCGGCCCCAAAGGGCGCGGGTTCTGCGGCGCCGGTCAGAACCTCGCTTGCCGGGTGCTCGTCGGGCGCTGCCCGGGCGACCAGCCGCTGCAACAGGCTCGGCAGACGCTCAATGTCACACATTTTGTCGAGAAAATAGGTCGCCCCGAGTGCCGCCGCCGCGCGGCGGTATTCGCCGAGCACGTGGTTGGTCAGCACGATGGCAAGTACGTTGCCGAACTCACCGCCGGCGATCGCGCGCAGTACACCGAAACCGGTGCCGCGGCTCAGATTCAAGTCAATCAGCACCACATCGATGGGTTCGCGCCGCAACGCCGCCACGGCCGCCGGCTCGCTGTCCACAGTGCCGACCACGCGCGTTCCGGACACGGCCGCAATCGCCTCCTGCAGCCGTCCCGCGAGCAAACGCGAGTCCTCCACGAGCAATACTGATAGCTGGCGCGTGCTCATTCGTGCCTTAGTGCGACCTGCCGTTTACCCACTTACTCAATTCGACAGCGCTGGATTCGACATGTCCGCAGTAAAAGCGTTCACCCATTCCGCTTCCATCGGCGGCGGCCTACAACGGGTGAACGGCGGATTGGGACGTCTCCAAAAGCCGACGCCGGACCTCGCGGCTGTCATTTACCGCTGACACGGGGCCCGGAGCTCCTCCTACAGGCGTTCACCCGCCCCGCATGCATGCTGACCCTCCCCGCGGCTGAGGTGTCCGATGCGGCGATTACTGTTGTTGATGGCGATCGTGCTCGGGGCGTCTGCGCTCAGGCGCTACCTGGTGCGCCGCGGCGCCCAACAGGCGCAGGATCAGGCGGCGCAAGCCGACTGGGAGAACGAAGGCGGCGCGCCGGCGCCCGCAGAACGCTAGCTCTCGCCTCCATCGCGAACGATCGCACAATAATTGAACGTTTGCGGAGCGGCGAATATAGTGACCGCCCCATGGCGCGCTCACCAACCTCAGTGCAGTCATCATCCCCGGTGCCATTGGCGCCGGCGCAGCCCGTGCAGACGCCGCTGTCCATGCTTGGGCCGGCTCCGCTGTACCGGCTCGAGTGCGACGTGCGCGATTGCGAAGTGCTGGGCACGGTACCGTCCGATCTGAACGGCGCGTTTTACCGCGTCGGACCGGATGCGCAGTATCCCCTCCATCCGCGCAATATTCCGTTCGACGGCGAAGGCCACGTGAGCATGTTCAGGATTCACGACGGCCGCGTCGACTACCGCAGCCGCTACGTGCGCAATGAACGCTACCTGGCCCAGGACCGCGCGCGACGCCTGCTGTTCCCGATCTACCGCAATCCGTCGCAGGATGATCCGAGCGTCCGGGGACTCAGCCGCAGCACCGCCAATACCCACATCATCAATCAGGGCCCCTGGCTGCTTGCGCTGAAGGAAGACAGTCCGCCGGCCGCGCTCGATCTGCTGACCCTCGACACCGTGGTGCCCAGCTACACCTTCGATGGCGCGTTACCGAGCAAGACCTTCACGGCCCACCCCAAGCGTGATCCGGCGTCGGGCAACCTGGTGGCCTTCGGCTACGAAGCCGAGGGGTTTGGCAGCAATGTTGTGTCGGTGTTCGAGATCACTGCTGAGGGCAAGGTGATCTGGAATGCGAAGATCCAGGTGCCGTACGTCGGCTTGCTGCACGATTTTGCCGTGACCGAGAAGCACATCGTGTTCTACGTCATCCCGCTGGCGTTCGATGAAGCCCAGATGCAGCGCGGCGGTATTCACTGGTCATGGGATGGGAGCCGTCCCACGTACTTCGGCTACCTGCGCCGCGGCGGCGACGGGCGCGATCTGCGCTGGCTGCGCGGACCCACGCGCAGCGCCACGCACGTGATGGGCGCGTTCGATGAAGGCGAGAAACTCATTGTCGATGTCGAGATGTCGCTGATCAACCCTTTTCCATTCATGCCCATGCGCGACGGTTCGGTCTGGGATCCGATTGCCGGGTCGAGCCACATCACGCGCCTCACGGTCGACCTGGCGCAGCGGGAACCGTCCGCCTACGGCATGGAGCAGATGTATCCCCATGTGGGCGGCCTGCCCCGGCAGGACGATCGCTACCATACGCGGCCCTACCGCATCGGCTTCCTGCCCTGCCCCGACCCCGCCGCGCCCGATCCGCGCGCGGCCGGAGCGTGCTACGCGCGCTTCGACCATCAGACTCGAAGCGCGACACTCTATAACGCCGGTCTGGGGACCTCGCTCGCCGAGTGCTGCTTTGCGCCTCGGAGCGCGAACTGCGCCGAGGGCGAGGGCTACCTGCTGGGGGTAGCGACACGCGTCAAGGAGGACGGTCGCACGGATCTGCTGATCCTCGATGCCGAACATCTCGCTGACGGTCCGGTGGCGACGGTGCGCCTGCCCATGCGCGCGGTGGGCCAGATCCATGGCTGGTGGGTGCCGGAGGCACAGCTGCCGCAGCCCGACTCCGCGCCGATGGTCACTTAGCGCGCCGCCCAATGCTGCGGACGTTCTGGCGGCGCAGTCACTGGGCAAGCTGTGACAGCCGGCTCCTGACCAGCTCGAACACCGTGGCGTCGAGGCCGCGGCAACCCAGCATGATGCCGTCGATTTCGGCGAGCTGGCTGTCGACGAAGCCGCGGTCCCGAATGTTGCCGGTATTGATGTAGACGTTCAGCGCGGAGCTGCGAAGTGCCGCATGGGCCGCCAGCGCGGCTGCGCCCGCCTCGCCGGCGGCATTCAGATTGCCCTTCTCCGCCACGATCCGGGCCAGCGCCATGACCTGCGCGCAGGCGCGCGCGCAAGCCAGCGGCGCCAGCGTGGCCTCGGCCAGCGCCGCCTGAATGGCCTCGCTGCGCACCCCTCTTTCCGCTTCCGTGCCGCGCGCCAGGCCGTACGCGCCCATGACCGCGCCATAAGCCCTTACGTCCTCCTCGATCATCGAGGTCAGGCGCGCCCGGAGCGACTCGGCCTGAGCCAGAACCACCTTCATTTCGTTCTCGACGGCGGCATAGCCGCGCCTGCCCGCCGTCAGGCCGCAGACCATGCTTACCAGCGCCGCTGCCATGGCCCCCATGATGGCGGCCGTACTGCCCCCGCCCGGCGTGGCCGAGGGGGCGGCCAGCTCATCGAGAAAACCCTGCAGCGGAACCTCGTTGATCATCGAAAAACGATGCGCGAAGCTGCGCCGTATTGCAACATGCGCATGGGAACAATTCCGGGTAAGGGGTCATGACCACCGACATCGAGATCGCCCAGAAGGCCAGTCTGCAACGCATCACCGAGCTCGCCGGCAAGCGGCTCGGCATCGAAGAGCAATATCTGGAGCCTTACGGCCACTACAAGGCCAAGGTCTCGCTCGACTTCGTGCACAGTCTCGCCGGGCGTCCCGACGGCAAGCTGATCCTGGTCACCGCCATCACGCCCACGCCGGCCGGCGAGGGCAAGACCACGACCACGGTCGGGCTGGGCGATGCATTGAACCGCATCGGCAAGAGGGCCTGCATCTGCATCCGTGAACCGTCCCTGGGACCGGTATTCGGCATGAAGGGCGGCGCGGCCGGCGGTGGCCATGCGCAGGTGGTGCCCATGGAAGACATCAACCTGCATTTCACGGGAGACTTCGGCGCCATAGCGCTCGCCAACAACCTGCTGGCGGCCCTGATCGACAACCACATCCACCACGGCAACGAGCTGGGGATCGATGTCAGGCGCATCACCTGGAAGCGCGTCATGGACGTCAACGATCGCGCGCTGCGCCAGATTACGGTGGGGCTGGGGGGGCCGGGCAACGGCTTTCCGCGCCAGGATGGCTTCGATATCGTGGTGGCCTCCGAGGTCATGGCGATTTTCTGCTTGGCCACATCGCTCAGCGATCTCAAGGAGCGGCTCGGGAACATCGTCATCGGCTATACCGGCGCCCAGAAACCCATTCGCGCCCGCGACCTCAAGGCCCACGGTGCCATGGCGGTGCTGCTCAAGGACGCCCTCAAGCCCAACCTGGCGCAGACCCTGGAGAACAATCCGGCCTTCATTCACGGCGGTCCATTCGCCAACATCGCTCATGGCTGTAACTCAGTACTTGCCACCCGGACTGCTCTCAAGCTGGCCGACTACGTGGTGACCGAGGCGGGCTTTGGCGCCGATCTAGGGGCCGAGAAATTCATCGATATCAAGTGCCGCAAGTCCGGCTTGCGCCCGAACGCGGTGGTGATCGTCGCCACCATCCGGGCGCTCAAATTCCACGGCGGCGTTGAGCTGAAGGCGCTGAACACGCCCAACCTCGATGCCCTCTCCAGGGGCGTTGCCAACCTCGAGCGCCACGTCAACAACGTGCGCAATCATTTCGGGTTGCCCTGCGTGGTCGCGATCAACCACTTCAACTTCGACACCGACGCCGAAATCGATTTGCTCAAGAAAAAAATGGCGCGCCACGAAGCGCCGCTGATCGTGTGCCGGCACTGGGCCGAAGGCGGCAAAGGTGCAGAGGAGTTGGCGCGCACCGTCGTCGAATTGATCGACAAGGTGGCGACGGACTTCCAGTTTGTCTACGAAGATTCGGCGACGTTGTGGGAGAAGATGACCACCATCGCCATCAAGATCTACGGCGCCAGTGCGGTGACGGCCGACCACAACATTCATGCCCAGATCAACAAACTGCAGCAGGACGGCTACGGCCACTACCCTATTTGCGTGGCCAAGACGCAGTACTCTTTTTCCACCGATCCGCAGCTCAAGGGCGCACCGTCCAATCACACCATCAACGTCCGCGAGGTACGGCTCGCTGCCGGCGCGGAATTCATCGTCATGGTGTGCGGCGACATCATGACCATGCCGGGATTGCCGAAGGTGCCATCGGCCGAGCGCATCGATCTCGACGAGCACGGCCGGGTGGTTGGCCTGTTCTAGCCTGCTTGCCTAGGTCGCTTCCAGCCGCTTGTCGCTGCCGAGCATGCCCGCCATGTGGTCGGGCGGCACGGGCGGGCTGAAATGATAGCCCTGGATCTCATCGCAGCCATTCAGGCGAAGCAGCTCGCATTGCTGTGCCGTTTCCACTCCTTCGGCGATCACCCGCATTCGCAGGCTGTGCGCCAGCGAGATGATGGCCACCGCGATCGTCGCATCGTCCACATCGCTGAGAATATCGCGCACGAACGACTGGTCGATCTTGAGTGTATCGACCCGGAAGCGCTTGAGATTACCAAGGTTGGAATAGCCGGTGCCGAAGTCGTCGATGGAGAGTCTCACGCCGGCGGCTTTGAGCTGCTGGATGGCGTCGGCCGCCTTGTCGACGTCCTGCGCTATGAGGGTTTCGGTCAGCTCGAGTTCCAGCCACTCCGGTGGAAGGCCCGTCTCCGCAAGCACTCCCATGATCCACGCGACCACGTCCTGCTGCTGGAACTGGCGTGCCGAGATGTTGACCGCGACGACGATGCGGGGCAGCCCCGCATCCTGCCAGACCTTGTTCTGGGCGCAGGCGCGACGCAACACCCAGTCACCGATGGCCAGAATCTGTCCCGACTCCTCGGCGATGGGGATGAATTGCATCGGCGGAATCACTCCGAGCTCTGGGTGGTGCCAGCGCAGCAGCGCCTCGCAGCCGTTGATGCGGCCGCTCGCGATGTCCACCTTCGGCTGGTAGGCGAGATGGAGCTGCTCGTGCCCCAGGGCGAGGCGCAACCGGGTCTCGAGATCGACCCGCCGCTTGTTCTGATCGCTCAGCTCGCGTGTGAAGAACTGGTAGGTGCTGCCGCCGTGCTTCTTGGCGCGGTACATGGCCGCATCGGCGTTGCCGGTCAGGGCTTCCGCCGTCTGGCCGTCCTGCGGATAGACGCTGATGCCGATGCTGGTCGTGAGATAGACCTCCCTGCCCTCGAGCGCGAACGGCGCGCCGAACGCGTCCAGCACCTTCTGCGCCACGACGTAGATATCTGTCGACTTGCGCAGCCCTCCGAGCAGTATCAGGAATTCATCGCCGCTCTGGTGCGCCACCGTGTCTCCTTCGCGCACCACATCTTTCAACCGCTCTCCCGCGGCCTTCAGGACCGCATCTCCAAACTGATGACCGAAGCAGTCATTAATCACCTTGAAGCGGTCCAGGTCCACGTACAGAATGGCCAGCAGTCGGCCTGTGCATCGCGCGTGCAGCAGGGCCTGAGTCAGGCGGTCGCGCATCAGGTTGCGGTTCGGCAGTTCGGTCAGCGAATCATGCGTCGCCAGGTACTCGATACGCTCCTCGGCGCGCTTGCGTTCGGTAATGTCTTCGATCATTGCAATGGTGAATTGAGGTGTGTCTCCTTCCTGGGGGACCCGCGACGCCGTGACGCGACCCCACATCGTCGAGCCATCCTTGCGCAGGAAGCGCAGGTCGGCTTGAAAGTGATCGCTCCCGCCCTCTCCCAGGGAGCGGTACAGGTCCCGTCGTCGCTCGAGGTCGTCGGGATGGGAAACGCCGAAAGCCTTCCGCCCGTACAGTTCCTCGTCCGAATAACCAAGCATGCGCGCGAACGCCGGGTTAAAGCGCATCACTTTCTGATCAAGGTTGGCCAGGAGCATGCCGATCGCGGCCTTCTCGAACACCGAGCGGAACATGACCTCCTGGTTGCGCAGCATGCCCTGGGCGTAGATGCGCTCCTGCGCCGCTCTGGCATTGCCGATAGCGATGGCGGCAGTGTGAGTCGCCACTTCGATCAGTCGCTCGTGGCGCTCGCTCGGGCGCGCGGGTTTGCGGAAATACAGCGCGAAAGTTCCGAGCACGCGCTTTTCCCGATCGAAGATTGGTGTGGACCAGCAGGCGCGCAGCGCGTGTGATCGAGCGAGAGTGCGATAGTCGGCCCAGAGCGGATCGGTCTCGATGTCTGCGACGATCACCGGCGCGCGTCGATGCACTGCCGTGCCGCACGAACCCGCGCACGGGCCGCTGGCCTGCCCGTCGATAGCCCGCACGTAGTCCTCCGGCAGGCTCGGCGCCGCTCCGTGGCGCAGGTGCACCCCGTCGTCGTCCACTAGCAGGATCGAGCCCAGCAAGTCCGGGGCTTGCGCCTCGATGAATCGAACGAGGGCATCGAGGGTGGAGGGTAGTGGGGCATCGGCGGCGATCATCTCCAGTACGCATTGCTGGCCGACGCCTAATTGCTCGGCGCGCTTGCGTCCGGTGATGTCGACGAAGAATATCGCAATGCCGTCCGCAGTCGGGTAGACGCGCTGCTCGAACCAGCGGTCCCACGGCGGGTAGAGTGCCTCGAACTGCACCGGCACCCGCTCGGACATCACCTTGCGATAGGCCTGCTCGAACGCCGTCCCTACCGCTGCCGGATAGACCTCGAACAGATGCAGACCGATCAGCGATTCGGGAGCCCGACCCTGCATCTCGCCAGCGCGAGGATTGACATAAGTGAAAAGCCAATCGCGATCGACTGCGACGAACCCGTCGCTCATGTTGTCGAGCACAGAGGCGGCGCTGACGGCCGCTGGCACGCTCACACGACAACTCCTAGGAATCGCAGCAGATCCGGCGCGCCTTCCTTTTAGCGTCTGTCTAACCGGGAGAACTGTGCCGTAACGAACAATATTGGAATTAGACTGGGTTTAATTGCAAGGCGGGATAGTCATTGAGCCCGGGCCTGATACACCTTCGGGCCTGAAGCCGGGTGGTCGATCGATACGGTGACGCGGGCGATGCGCCCTAGTACCGGGCCTCCGGCCAGCGGCTCGAGCGCCACGGTGAATTCGCGAGGTCCACCGGTGGATGCGGCGCGGTTTTTGATCAGCGGAATGAACAGCGTGCGCACGGCCTGTCCTTCAATGAAGTGCGCGATCTGCGGTTTCACCGCTCGATAGTCGATCCCGGGGCGCGCGCTGCCTCCTTCCACCCGCCACACGAAGGCCCCGCGTCGCCTGGGTGCGGGCAGCCGCTTGACCGATAGGGCGACCAGCGGTTGCGATGCGCTGGCATGCACCGTGCGCTCATCGAACGAGATGCGTCCGGTCTCACGCCGCGCGGCGGGAGAGGCCTGCGGCGTCGTATCCGCCAGGTTGGGATCCGGCGCGGGCGCAGGGGATATGGGCGCCACTCGGGACGGCAATTCTGCCGCGCCTGCCGCGCTGGTGCCCGCCTCGCTCCGATGCGTGCTCACCCGCAGCATGAGGACCGAGCCCGTCAGCGCCCAGACCAGGGCGATCAACGCCACGAAAGGCCGGACGTGCCTGAAATCTTCACCGTCACGAACTCGCTCGACGATCGCGGCGAGTCTTTGGAGCAACGGCAGGCGCCGGGTATTGATCAGATGGCGCACACCCGCATGCGTCCGCTCCCAGAACGACGTGGAGCTCGGTCGGTAGCGGTTGCGTACACCGTGCGGTACCAGCGCCGTGGAGCGCGCGACGTCGATGTACTCATGCGGCGGCATTGCCATACTCGCGGCCCCGGCGCGACGGCGCCGCTCGGCGTTGGCCAGGTCACGGAGGAACTCGCTGGCCGAGGCCGGTCGCCGCTCACGCTCGGCCGACAGGCCGCGCTCGATGACCTCGAAGATCTCACGCGGTATGGCGCGTACGTAGTCGGGCGCCGATTTGGCGCGACCGTCCTCGTAGGATGGGCGCCCCCCGAACGGATGGCGACCCTTGGTCAGGATGGCATAGCTCAGGCACGCCAGACTGAAGATGTCGTCTCGCGGCTCGGCAGCCTTGCCGGCAAGTATCTGCGGACTGGCGTACAAAGGCGTCAGGGCGATCGGCGGCGCCAATCGCACCACCGGGCCGTCGGGACTGGGCGCGGAACCGAAATCGATCAACTTGGTGGCGCTGTCGGGAGCCACCATGATATTGGTGGGTTTGAGGTCACCATGCAGAATACCTACCGAGTGCGCATGCGCGAGCGCATCGCAGCAGCCGCAGATGATTCTGAGCCCCTCCGCATACTCGCCGGGCGTCTCCATCCAGGCTCTCACGGTGCGGCCAGCGACCAATTCCATGCCGATGAACCAGACGTCGCCGTCGCAATCGAGGTCGAACACCCGGACGATGCCAGGATGCGACAGACACTGCATCTGTCTAAACTCGCGCTTCAGACAGGTCAGCGCTCGCGCGTCGGTGCGCTGCTCGGCGCGCAGGACCTTCAGCGCCACCGGGTGGCCGCCGTAATCCCTGGCGCGAAATACGATGGAGCTTCCTCCCTGTCCTATGACCTCCTCGAGCTCATAGCGGGAGCACAGCACCGTTCCGGGTCCCAGGTCCCAGCATGGCCCAGTGGCCGACCGCCTGGACGCGGGCGGAGACAGCTGAATCGTTGGAGCCTCATCGGGCTCCGGTAGATTGGTAGGAGTCGCGCTCATGAGTACCTCTGACACGCTCCTCTTGATTCTCGCTGGCCAAAGTTACCGTTACCGGCGGGATGCGAACGGCGGGCCCTGCCAGCACCCCCGGACAGCTCCTTGTGGCATGGCGGGCGCGCCGAAGCCATCAGACCACAGCGCATTCGTCGTTCCGGTTATCTGTCACAGGATGCGGCCGACCGCACCTAGCCCGATGCGCATACCGAAGTTCATGCAGATAAATCAATAGGATATGAAACAGTACCGCTGCAGCTGGGGCGCGGTTCCCGATCGGGCAGCCTCACGCACACGGTGCTAGAGTTGGTCCAGACTGGACGATGAGGCGCGAGAGAGACATGGCTACTGGCTGGGCGAAAGAGGGTGCGGTACAGGATCAGATCGATGCCACGGTCAAGGACGCGATCCGTCGTGCGCGGAGCCTTCTGCCCCAGGGTCCAAGCTCGAGCCATTGCGCCGACTGCGGGGGCGAAATTGTGCAGGCGCGCCGCGATGCGGTGCCCGGTGTTCGCCTATGCCTGCCTTGCCAGGAGGCCAGGGATCGCGACGCCGCGATCTTCAGTGGCTACAACCGGCGCGGTAGCAAGGACAGCCAATTGCGGTGATGGTGACGTTGTGCGGTGCTGAGGCACCGTATTCGGTACCGTGAGGATGTGACAGCCGTCACATGCGCGGTTCAAGGCCGGCGTTCCCCGCGCCGATGCCTGGGGCAGCCACACGAGTGCTGCGATGATCCGCGTCCTCTTCGTCGACGATGAAACCAGAATTCTCGACGGCTTGCGGCGCAGCATGTTCTGCATGCGTGCGGAATGGGACATGAAATTTGCCGACAGCGGCCCCGCGGCATTGCAGCAGCTCGCCGCGGAGCCGGCGGACGTAGTGGTGTCGGACATGCGCATGCCGGGCATGGACGGCTCAGAGCTTCTCGCGCAAGTCATGCGCCTCTATCCCGGGACGGTCCGCATCATCCTGTCGGGCCAGGCCGAGCCCGAATCCATCGTTCGCGCGACATGCACGGCACACCGCTACCTCGCCAAACCGTGCGATGCCAGCACGCTCAAGGCCGCCATCGTGCGCACCACAGCGCTCAAGGCTTTGCTGAGCGGCGAACGCCTGGCAACCATCGTGGGCAGCGTCGATGCGCTGCCCAGTCCCCCGCGCGCCTACGAGGAACTTCTGGCATGCCTGCGCGAACCCGCCGCGCAGATTATTCATGTGGTGTCGATTATCCGCCGCGACGTGGCCATGACGGCGAAGATTCTGAAGCTGGCCAATTCAGGCTTCTTCGGTCTTCGCGATCCGGTCCAGACCCTGGAGCGCGCCGTGGGATTGATTGGGATGGATGCCATCTCGACGCTGGTGCTCGCCCAGGAGTTGTTCGACGTCAGGGGTACCGTCGTACTGCCCGGCTTCGATATCGAGCGGCTCGGCCGGCATTCGTTCGAGACTGCGGCCTGGGCGCGCGCCGTGGCGTTGCATGAGGCCCTGTCTCCCTCGCTCGCCGACGCGGCGTTTCTCGCCGGCGTCCTGCACGATCTGGGTCGGCTGGTATTCGCCACGCGCACACCCCCGGCCGATGTGCGGGTGCGCATGGAATGGCTCAAGGAGAGCATTATCCAGATGGACGCTCATCACGCAGAAGTCGGCGGCTATCTGCTCGGTCTGTGGGGTTTTCCGGAACCCCTTGTCGAAGCCATCGTCTGGCACCACGCACCCAGCCATTGCCACGACACCGGTCTGGGACTGTGCGGTTTGCTGCACATCGGCGACAACCTCGCCCACGAACGCGAGGCGGAACAGGCGCCGCCCCGATGTCCATCGGTCGAGCCTGGTTACCTGGAAGCACTGGGACTCACCGAGCGCTGGCCCGACTGGCAGGCCACGCGCCCCATCAATGAGTCGCACGCGGCGAGTGTGCCATGAACAAATCCGACCGGCTCTGGCTGGCGGGGCTCGAGCTGCAGCAGCAGGTCGCGCTGCTCGATGCCGAGGGCACCATTCTGCGTTGTAGTGAGGCCTGGCGCCTGTGCGCCGATGCGCCGGCGGGGGACCGGCCACGCTGGCGCGCCGGCAGCCGGTTTCTCGAAGGATTTGCGGGCCCGCCTTATACCGCCGACGACTGTTCTCGCATCGCGGCGGCGCTGAGCGCGGCGTGGACGAACGTGGCCAGCACCGGTTGCGCCACCTATTCGCGCGGTGAAGCCAACGATCTGAGCTGGCATCGGCTCACCTTTCGACCATACGCGGTCCAGTCCCAGCGTTATGTGCTCGTCACGCACGAGGACATCACCGAGGAGGACCGCGCCACGCAGAAAGTGCGCGCCGATGAGGAGCGTTGGATGCTGGCATTGGAGGTCAACGACGTGGGCGTGTGGGATTTCGATGTACTGGCGAATACCGTGGTGGGCTCGCGGCGCTGGACGGAATTGCTGAACCAGACCGCCCCGTGGTGCCCCGACATGATTCCGCTGCCCACCGCGCTCGTGCACACCGACGATCTGCCCCGGTTCGAGGCCAACTGGGATGCGCTGCTGCTGGGCACGTTGCCGGCGCTGGAGGCTGGCGTACGGCTGCGCGTCGATGAGGTCTACCGCTACATGCGGCTGCGCGGCCGGGTCGTCAAGCGCAGCGCGGCGGGAGAGGCGCTGCGCGTGGTCGGAACCATGGTGGACATCCACGAGGCCGTGCTCAAGCAGAAGCAGGCAGCCAACGCCAGCAAGCTCGAGTCCATCGGGCAGCTCGCGGCCGGCATCGCGCATGAGATCAATACGCCGGTGCAGTACGTCGGTGACAACGTGCGCTTTCTGGGTGACGCATTCAGCGGCGTGCAGCAATGCTTCGACGCACTCACCAGCCTCGTGGCCGGGCACGAAGAAGCCGTGCCGTCCGCCGAGGTTCGCTCGCATCTGGCCCGCGCCGATATCTCCTACCTGCGCGAGGAGATCCCCAAGGCCATCACGCAATCGCTCGACGGCATCGGCAGGATCGCCCAGATCGTCGGTGCCATGAAGGAGTTCTCGCACCCGGGGCAGGATCGCACCCCCACCGACATCAACCATGCCATCGTCAACTCGATCACGGTCGCCACCAATGAATGGAAATACGTGGCAACGATCGACACCGACCTCGACGCGGCGCTGCCCCTGGTGCCCGTCATCCCGGGCGAATTCAACCAGGTGATCCTCAATATCATCGTCAATGCCGCCCATGCCGTCGGTGACGCGCGCGCCGCCGATGGGAAGGGCAAAGGCACGATTCGCGTGGTGACGCGGCAGGTCGGCCAATGGGCCGAGGTCGCCATCACGGACGATGGCTGCGGTATGCTGCCGCACGTCCAGGAGAAGATCTTCGACCCGTTCTTCACTACCAAGGCCGTAGGCAAAGGCACCGGCCAGGGACTGTCGATAGCGCACGCCGTCATCGTGACCAAGCATCGCGGGACCATTGCCGTGAGCAGCGAGCCCGGAAAAGGCACCACCTTCCTCATCCGCGTGCCGCTGAAGCTCGATGAGCTCAGGGAGAACGCAGCATGATGAACCAGGCCCCCGGCAACCGGGGTCACCGTAATGGATGAACCGGTGCTGTTTGTCGACGACGAGCCGAATCTACTCGAGGGCATCGCGCGCTCGCTACGCAGTCGTTTTCGTATACACACTGCCACCAGCGCCGCGGAAGGACTGCGCGTGCTGCAGAGCGCCGGCCCGTTCATGGTGGTGATCTCGGACATGCGCATGCCGGAGATGAACGGCGCGCAGTTCCTGGCCAGGGTCCAGGATCTCTATCCGGACACAGTACGCGTGATACTGAGCGGCCAGTCGGACCTGGCCGATACGATCGCCGCCGTGAACGAGGGCAACATCTTCCGCTTCCTGAGCAAGCCCTGCACCCCGCAGTCCCTGCTCGCCGCCGTGAGCATGGGTGTCGAACAGCATCGCCTGATTACCGCGGAAAAGGAGTTGCTGGAGCAGACTCTCACCGGTGCGGCGGCCATGCTGGTCGAGATCCTGAGCATGGTGAGCCCCGGCGCCTACTCGCGCGCGCGCCGCTTGCGCCACTACGTGCTGGCACTGGCCGCGGCGCTCAAGCTGCGCGAGCGGTGGCAGTGGCCTCTGGCCGCCGTGCTGTCGCAGATCGGCTGCGTATCGTTGTCCAAGGACATCGTCTCCAAGATCGAAGCCGCGCAGCCGCTGACCGAAGAGGAGAACGGGCTCTATAGTCAGCATCCGCAGGTGGCGGGCAAGATGCTGCAGGCGATTCCGCGCCTCGAGGACGTGGCTGCCATCGTCAGTCATCAGGATGCCGCATTGAGCGCCTCGGAGATTCCCGAGGATCTGCGGCTGTGGGATGCCCGCACCGGTGGCATCGTGCTGCTGCGCGCGGCCAGTGTGTTCGACCGCCACGCCATCAAGGGGCTGACGGCGGCGGCGGCCGCCGAGGCGATCCGGGCGATGCGCATCGGATTGCCGCCGCGCGTCATCGACGCGATGAGGCTGCTGCCCATTGCCGGGCGCGACCATGTGCTGCGGACGGTTCTCGTGGTGGATCTGGCGCCTGGCATGGTGTTCGATGAGCCGTTGCTCACCATGAAGGGAGCGTGCCTAGTGCCCGCAGGCCAGGAGATCACACCCCCGCTGCTCGTGCGCCTGCAGGGCCTCGTCGCCGGCGTTCAGGTGAAGGAGCCCTTTCGGGTACAGGTTCCGGTGTAGGGGCGGAGCGCGGCTGCCAGCCGCAGTTGCCCCGCCCCGGCCTACATTCCTGCGGGTCTCTTCGCCGCGAATTGGAAGTAGGCAAATCCGATCGCGAACAATGCGTACAGCACCACGGTTGACCAGCCGAGCGCATTGACCACGCCGCTCATCTCCCCTTGCAGGGCGACGAGGAATCCGATCACCATGCTGATCAATCCCGAGAGCACGATGGCCGCGCGCCCCACGGAATCAATGATGGAGCGCGCAAGCCAGAACAGCAGGCCGATCTGAATCAGTGCCGTACCGAAGAAGCGCGACGTCAGGATTATGGACCGATCGGCGGCCACCCCGTATTGAGCAAGCATTTCGGCCGGCACGACGACGAAACCGATACCGAACAGAATGGATATCACTCCGACAATTGATAGGAACGTGCGCAGTTTCATGACTGTCTCCCCTCGCCCGTTTGATTTGGAATTCCCCAACCCGCGCCGGATAGGCGGAGCCGTCTTTTTTGGCGCGGCGTCAGGCCAATTCTAGGCCGCATGGAGCTCCGGTTGCACTACCTGCGAATGGCAGCGCCGCCGTCAGGGATTGTCCCCTGGGGTTCATGCCTCGGCGATCACCTTGAACAGCTCCTGCGAGACGCGCTCGTCGACGTCGGCCTCGTGCTGCGGCTGCACCGGATAGCGCACCAGCGCCTCGGCGCCGGAGGCTGAAAAGCGCAGCAGCACCTGCGCCCTGGCGTCGCCAACGGCGGTCGAAGCCGTGGTCTGCTCGATCTGCCTCGTTTGCCGGACGATCTCCTCGTGGTGCTCGCCGATGACGGCGCGCACCGCCGCGAGCAACTTCTGCTTCAATGCTGCGTAGTCGCTCCCCGCGGGCAAACTCAGGGCCGTCTCATGCCAGACGAAATTCACGCCCGGAATCTGCCGGAACAACCCGCTGGTAGCCTGGAACACGATCGAATTTGCGAACGCCACCACGCGCCCTGTCGGTCCCAGCGGGCCCTGAGGGTTCAGCTCCATCAGGTGCATGCGCACCAGGCCGAGATTGATGACCTCGCCCGTCACGGCGCCGATCTGCACCCGATCGCCGACGCGCAGGCCATATTTTCCGATCAGGAAGAAATAGCCGACGATGGATACCAGCACGCTCTGCATGGCCACCGCGAGTCCCGCGGTGATCAGTCCGGCGAAGGTGGCGAACGCGCTGAGCTCAGTGACGAAGGTGACGGCGATGATGGCAACCACCACCGTCCATAGTGTGAGCTTCTGCACGAACAGGAGCTGGTAACGTCGGCGTGGCTCCGCCACGTATCGCACCACGAGCCGCCGCCAGACCTCGCCGCCTGCGAACACGAGCGCGAGCAGCCCGATCAGAATGGCGACTCGGATTCCCAGTGCTTCGAGCGCCGCGTCATACTGGTTGCGGACCGCATCGCGCCAGTTTTTGAGATTATGGCGATACTGCTCGAGCAATACTTCTTCCTTGCTCAGCGGAATCAGAATGGCCGAGGTCTGCTGGAACAGCCAGGCCAGCGTATCAAGCTGGTCGCGCACCGCCTTGAGCTCGGCTCCGTGGGCACTGTCGGCCTGAGTCGCCAGCGCATCGCTCTGGGCAGAAAGGGCCTTGAGGCGCTCGAGCGGCGGGCCGCGGATCTTGAGGAAGGTCTTTTCCAGATCGACAGTACGTCGATCGATGGCCTCGATCGTGCTGCCCTTGTCGTGGAGCGCGAGGACCTGGGCTCCCAGGCCCCAGAGGCCGACGCGAACGGCGCCGGTTCCGCCGGTAAGCAGTGTCGGCGCCGGCGGTTTGGCATTTTTCGAGGCCGCAGACGCTGACGCAGTCGCCCGGGCGGCAGTCGGTGCCGCGGCAGGTGCCGTGGCCACACCCGCGGCCGGGATGGAGTCGGCAATGGCATCGATCTGGGCTTTGAGCGCGTTCACGCTCGCCGTCTTCGCATTCTTCTCGCTGACGAACTGCGTCATGGTTTCGAGCAGATTGATGCGAGCGTTGATCATGTCGAGCTCGCTCTGCAGCTCTGACACTTTGGCTTCCGACTCGCCCTTGCCGTGCGCCTGGTTGAGCTGCACGCGCGCATCGCGAATCTCAGCCTGCAGACCGGCGCCCTGCGTCGTCAACTTATCCCGCAGCGCATCGAGGGCGTTGGCAGATTGGGGTTCGCTCCCGGTAGAGGGCGGGGCCGTGGCTGCGCTGCTCAGCAGCTCCGCATTGGCCCGCGCAAGATCGAACGCCAGCGCCACCACCTCGTTGGCGGTCTGTTGATTAGCGTAAACAATCAGCAGATCGCTGGGTTGACTCGAACTCTGCTGCTGCACACCGAGCGTCCGATACCAGTCCACCGTCTGATCCAGGATCTGGATGACCTGCTCCGCGCTCAGCACCGCAACGTTTGCGCTCGGCGCCGCGCCGGTGGTGGCCGCCGCGCTGTTGGCAGGCGCCTTGCTGCCGGCCGGCGCGGGACCGGTATTTGACGCGCGAGAGGCTGGCGCCGGTGCATTGGCACCCCAGGCCGTGGTCAGGCACGCAGCCAGTAGTGCGCCCCAACCGGCTCGATGGAAAATGACCGTCATCGAATGATGGTACCGCATCCCCCGTGACCGACGCCGCACGCCTGGTGCGCGCCCGCTGTGCCGCAGTGGCTGCCGCATGCTATAGTTCGGACATGCGCTGCGGGCAATATTTTTACAATGGCTATTTCTGGTCCTCGAACCGCATCGGCGGCGGAGAGACGAGCGCGTAGATTCTGACAGCGCATCGGATCGAAAAAGCCGCCGACTGCCAGGCGGTTTTTTTTTGGCCGTTGCGTGCCATCTCGAGGTGATGTGATGGACGAAACCTATATCCGCGCCGGCGGCGATCCGGTGGCCCCGGTGGACAAGACCGGGCGCACGGATGATGAGCGCGTCAGGGAACTGCGGCCACTACCGCCTCCGGAACAGCTCGTGCGCATGTACCCCATCCGCGGCACCGCCGTGGAGACCCTGATCACCCGCACGCGTCGGCACATCACCCGCATCATGGCCGGCCAGGATGATCGCCTGCTGGTGGTGATCGGCCCCTGCTCCATTCACGATCCCGTCGCGGCGCTGGACTATGCCAACCGGCTGCGCGAGCATCGCGCACGCTACGAGGGCACGCTCGAGATCGTAATGCGAGTGTATTTCGAGAAGCCGCGAACCACGACCGGCTGGAAGGGACTGATCAACGACCCTGGACTGGATGAGAGCTTTCGCATCGAGGACGGCCTGCGGCTCGCACGCCAGCTCCTGACCAA
>DATDHV010000029.1:0-8721 GCA_036521395.1 Steroidobacteraceae bacterium
TCCGGCCCGAGCCCTCGGAACGCGAGGGCTACGTCCCCAATGTCGTCTACACCTGTGGGGCCATGCGTCACAACGGCCGGATTGTGCTGCCCTACGCGGTCTCCGACACGTATTCCAATTTCGCGACCGTGGAAATCGACGCGTTGATGGGCCTCATGGCCGGCTGATCAGCGGGCCGGATCCAGAAACAGGAGTTTGAGCGAGCCGGGCACGATGGGTGGGCGGTGCGCCGGTGCCGCGGCGGCGGCGGCAGTGTCGATGTCGGCTGCGACCAGGTAGATGCGTCCGGTCTCGGGATCGAGGCCCATGGTCCTGGCCGTCGGTGCGGTCTTGATGCTGCCGAGCGCGACGAAGGTCTGCGCGTCCTTCTCCTGAATGATCGACAGCGTGCCGTCCTGACCGTTGGAGCTGAACACGAACTTGCGTTTCGGATCGAACGCCGCGGCATCGGTACCGCGGCCGATGGGCAGCGTCGCGACGATGGCGCCGCTGTCCGCGTTGACGACCACGAGCACGCTGTTGACGCAGCTCGCAAACAGCCGGCGGGTCGCGGTATCGATCGCCAAGCCGTGGGGTTTGCTGCACTCGGGGATGGGCCAGCGCGCATCCACGCGGTTGGTCGCCGTGTCGATGCGCACAATCTCCTGCCGCTCGGCGCCGTTGACGTACAGCTTGCCGTTCCCGCCCGCGACCGCGAACTCGAGCTTGCCGCCCACCGCCACCGTGGCGATGGCGCTGTCGGACTTCGGATCGATCACGGTCAGGGTCCCGGAGTCGCCGTCGACCACGAACACATGCCCGCTCGCACCGTCGAAGGCGAGGGCGTCCGCATCCGGCGCGGCCTGGATGTGCTTGATCGGCGCGAGCGTCCGGAGGTCGAATGAGCCGGCCTCGCCGGCGCGCCCGTCGTCGGTGTAGCCGCGGCCGGCGGCGCTCGCGATGGCGATGCCGTGCGTGCCGCCCGGAAAACCCCCGATCTGGCCCAGCACCCTGCCGTCATGACCGTCGACCACGGTGACGCGGTCGCCGTGTGCCACGAAGACGCGTTGCGAGGGTGGATCGAACACAACATAGTCCCAGCGATCCGGTGCGCCGAGCGCGACCGTGTGCGTCACGGCGTAATTGGGGGTCTGCGCCAGCGCCATGGGACACGGCGCCAGCATCAGCAGCGGCAATATCGGCATCGCCAGCACCGGCAGGTTGACTTTCATCATGGGTATTCCTCCCCGCCGGATTGTAACGGCTGGCAAGTCCTAGCGTAGCGTGCTCCAATCCGTGAGGCGCGGATCAATAGGCCCATGGAGTTCCCCATGCCCGGCACCAGCAGCGGCCCGGTGGTCAACGCCGGCCCCGAGTGGCTCAGGGATTTCTTCCCCGGCTACTTCGCTCTGGTCATGGGGACCGGTATCGTTGCCGTGGCCGCGCGTCTGCTGCACTACGAGACCCTGTCCTGGCCGCTGTTCGCGATTGCGCTGCTCGCCTATCCGCTGCTTTGGCTCCTGCTGCTCGCGCGCATCGCGCGTTTCCCGCGCGCCATCATTGCCGACTTCGTGAGCCACGAGCGCGGGCCGACCTTTCTCACCATCGTCGCGGCCAACGGCGTGCTGGGCAGCCAGTTCGACGCGTTCGACACATTCACGGGCCTGCTGCCGGCGCTATTCTGGTTCAGCCTGGGACTGTGGACCGTGCTGGTCTACGGCTTTCTGAGTTCGGTGACCGTCAGCATGGTCAAGCCGGACCTGGAGCACGGCTTGAATGGCGCCTGGCTGTTGCTCGTAGTGGCCACCGAGTCGCTCTCCGTGTTGAGCTCGCTACTGGCGCTGCGCACCGGCGCCATGGCGCCGCTGGTTTTCGCCTCGCTGGCCTTCTATCTGCTGGGCCTGATGCTCTACGTGCTGCTTGCGACGCTGATCTTTTTCCGCTGGGTGTTTCGTCCCATGCACCCGGCCGAGATGGGTGCGCCCTGGTGGATCAACATGGGCGCGGCCGCCATCGCCACGCTCGCCGGCACGCAGCTCATGGCGCTCTCGGACGCGGGCGGCAGCGAATCGTTGCTGCTGCGCTTCGTCGAGCCCTTCACGCTGCTGCTCTGGGCCACGAGCACGTTCTGGATTCCGCTGCTCGTGATCCTGTTCATCTGGAAGGAGATGCAGCGCGGGCCCCACGGCTACGATCCGGGCCTGTGGTCGGCCGTGTTCCCGCTCGGCATGTACGTGGTCGCTACGCACAATTTCGCCACCGTGGCGCGCGTCCCGTTTCTGGATTCGATTCCGCAGGCACTGTTCTGGGTCGCGCTGCTCGCCTGGGTGCTGACTTTCATCGGCATGGGCGTCAGGCTGCTGCGTCCGCGCCGAGCGCGACCGAGGGTTCGGTGACGAATACGTTCCATGACAGGGGGCGTAGCACGGCCTGCAGCCGGGCCCCGTCAATGGAGGCTCTTGGGTGCGCATGTGGTTTGATGGTATCTGGCGATGAGCTTGTATTCGCGGCCTTCAAATCCGGATGGTGCAGTTCGCTGGCTGAGTGCAGTCTGCATTTTTTCATGCCGTTTATTTCGACCGACAGCGCCATGTCCTCGCTGGCACTGCGGTTCAGCGCAAAGACCGTATAGCGTCCTGATTGCTCATCATGGAGCACGGCTGTCAACAGGTAACCATCCGTGCGGGATTGAGTGCGCAGCACACTACCGTGGCCGAACCGCGACGCCTGCGAGAACGGGTAATAGATCGTCTGGCGCCACGCCGGACCTCCAGCTTCGGTCATGATGGCGCCGATCACGTTCACTAATTGTGCCAGGCAGGCGGCCTTGACGCGGTCGGCATTGTTCATCAGCGTGATCAGCACGCCGCCGACGATCAGTGCATCCTCGAAGTTGTATACTTCCTCGATCAGCTTGGGCGCCACGGGCCATCCGGGCTTGCGCAAATCGGCGGCTGTGTGCGCCTTGTACCAGACGTTCCATTCGTCCAGCGCCAGCATGATGCGCTTGGGCGAGCGCCGCTTGGCGGCGACCGAGTCCGCTATCGCGACGACTTCCTTGATGAAGGTATCGAGATCCTCGATGACCGAGAAATAGCTGTTGATGTCGTTCGCATCGTTACGAAAGTACTGGTGCAGCGATATGAATTCGACATGATCGAAACAGTGTTCCAGAACCTCCTGCTCCCAGTAGCCATAAGTCGGCATGGCGTGGTTGGATGACCCGCAGGCGGTCAGTTGTACGTTCGGATCCACCCAACGCATGACCTTTGCGGTCTCCTGCGCAGTGCGGCCATATTCGGCGGCGGTTTTCTGGCAGATCTGCCATGGGCCGTCCATCTCGTTCCCGAGGCACCAGAATTTGATGCCGTGCGGCTGCGGGAAGCCGTGCGAGCGGCGCAGGTCGGAATAGTGCGTTCCCCCCGGATGGTTGCAATATTCAATGAGCTGTCGGGCCTGGTCAGGGCCTCGCGTTCCGAGGTTGACGGCAAGCATGGGCTCGACGCCGGCCGCTCTGGTCCACAGCACGAACTCATTGGTGCCGAATTCATTGGTCTCGGTGCTGCCCCAGGCGAGATCGAGGCGCCTGGGACGTTTTTCCTTCGGCCCGATGCCGTCTTCCCAGTTATAGCCGGACAGGAAATTCCCTCCTGGGTAGCGCACGATGGTCGCCCCGAGTTCGCGGGTCAATGCCAGCACGTCCTGGCGAAAGCCATTGGTATCGGCGGTTGGATGGCCGGGTTCGTAGATGCCGCCATAGATACAACGGCCCATGTGTTCGACGAAGGTGCCGAAGATGCGCCGATCCAGGGCTGCGATCACGACGTCCTTGTTGACGACTAGGGTGCTGGTCAGCATGGCAAGGCTCCGGGCTAAAGCAGATTGAAGAGTAAGTCGTTGACGCGGCGCGTGGCGTCGGCCAGCGCCGAGTCGATCGGCTTCTGTCCAGTAATCGCCGATTCCATCTCTTCCGAGATGATTTGCTGGATCGTGAACTGGCGCTGCACGCCGGGTGGCAGCCGCTCGGCGGTGTCGACCAACTTCGCGATCCCGGGGCGATGCGGCAGTGCGCGCCAGCGCGCGCTGTCGATCACGTCCTGGTAGGCGGGCAGGTGCCCGGTGCGCGACCATTCGTAATCATTGTCGCGCAGGAAACGCAGCAGGCGCGCGATCGCCGCGGTCTTTGCAGCGCTGCGCCTGGCGGTCGGAACGACCCAGGAGTGGCCATCGGCGTAGGTCACGTCGCGCCCAGGATAGAGCTGCGGAAACGGCACTACCGAATAGCCACCGGCGAGCGGCGAGCCAGGCTGCCGGGAGGCCTGTTCAAAGGTGCCAATCATCCAGGTGCCGACGATATACACCCCGCCGGCGCCATTCAGGAACGCGGCGGTAGCCGCAGTGTAGTCCTGGTCCCTGGTGCTCAGCCCCTCATCGCGGATCTGCTTGAACAGTAGCAACACGCGATGCGCTGCCGGCGTCTGCAAGTCGATGTGGCGTGGGTCGGCGAAGAACTCCGAGTTCTGCTGCATCAGGAGCGTGAACAAATTGCGCGCCGAGGAGGCCGGGTCGTTCACGATCGACTGGATCAGATAGGGCTTGCCGGTGGCGAGCTTGAACTGCCGCGCCTGTTGCAGCAGCTCTTCGGGGCTGTGCGGCAGCACCGGGACTCCGTTGTGTACCAGCCCCGCGGCGCGCATCAGATTCAGGTTCAGGTGCCACAGGGGTGCCCAATTGTCGAACGGCAGAGCATAGACATGACCGTCACGGATCACGCCCTCGCGCGCCGCGCGCGTGAAACTCGAGGGGTCGATGCCGACGGTGCGTAACAGCTCATCCAGCGGCATGATCAGACGGCGCTGGGCATAGTCTGAAATCACCGACTCGTGCATGGTCACCAGATCCGGCGGATGACCGGCCGCAAGTTCCGCCGACAGCTGGTCATAGCCCGGCCAGTAGACGATGTTGACCTTGACGTGCAAGTCTTGATTGTCGGCATTGAACTTGTTGATCAGCGTCGTGATGATGCCGCATTCGCCCTCGGCTGATGCGACGTTGGTCGAGGCGCCGTATTCGGCATCGCAGGCACCAAAGAAGCGCTGCAGCGTAATCTGCAGTGGGCCACCGGATTGGCGCTGACAGGCGGTGACCACAGCCATCGCGGCCAACGCGGCAAGAGTTGCAAGGCGGTGTGTCATCAGGTCGCGGTACGCGACACACCGGCGATGATGTAGCGCTGGAAGATCACATACACGATCAGGATGGGAGCGCTGGCGAACACCGCCTGCGCCATCAGGAAACCCAGGCCATTGGTTTGCGCAAAGTTCATCTGCGAGGATGCCACGCCGACAGTCAGCGTGTACATGTCGGAATCGGTCGCGGAGATCAACGGCCACCAATAGTCGTTCCAGGTCGACAGGAACGTGAAGATTCCAAGCGTCGCCTGCGCCGGCAGGCTCAGTGGCAGCAGGATTCGCCAGAAAGTCTTGAATCGCGACGCGCCGTCGAGCGCTGCGGCCTCTTCGAGCTCCAGCGGTATGGCGCGAAAGTACTGCGACATCAGGAATACTCCGAATGGCGCCGCCAGGCCGGGTAGAATCAGGCCGCCATAAGAGTTGTGCAGGTGCAGTGCGCTGAACATCTGGTGTCGCGCGATTATCACCGACTGCTCTGGAATCGCGAGCCCGAACAGCACAATGATCAGGATCAGATTGCGCCCCGGAAAGCGCAGTCGCGCAAAGCCGTAGCCCGCCAGCGACGACAGCGCCAGCACGCCCGCGGTGACGGCGAGTGACACGATCGTGCTGTTCAGCAGCCAGCGGAACACCGCCGAGTGGTCGATGATGTCGACGTAGTTCTGCAGGGTGTAGGGCGCCGAGAACGCGGTTTGCGTGCCGCGCATGAGCTCGACGCTGGGCTTCAGCGACAGCAGCAATGTCCACAGCAATGGGGCAGCCATCGCGAGCGATGCCATCGCGAGGAGTGCGGGCAGCGCCCAGTGCCGCGGCGCAGTCTTGGCGTGAGCGGGGCCGGTTGTCGACATCGCCATCAACGCTGCCGACTCCGTGCCGCGAAGAACTGGATCATTGCCGCGACGAGAATCATGCAGAACAGAATTTCGGATGCTGCCGCGGCGTAGCCGATGTCCCAGCGCTGGAAGCCGACCTGGTAGATGAACAGCACGATCGGCAGCGAGGCATTGTCCGGGCCGCCGAGCGTCATGATCTGCGACTGGCCGAACAACTGAAACTGCAGGATCAGCTCGATGATCACGACCACCAGCGCGGTGTGCCGGATGGACGGCAGCGTGATGCTGACCAGAGTGCGCCAGCGACCGGCGTTATCGAGCATGGCCGCCTCGTACAGTTCCTTCGGCACTTGCTGCAGGGCGGCCAGGAACAGCATCATCGGCAGGCCAATGCACCACCAGATCGTCGTAATCGCGATCGCGGGCAGCGCAAGATGCGCGTCGCTGAGGAATGGGATCGGCGCCTGCCCGAGCTTGCGCAAAAGGTTTGCGACCAGGCCGCCATCCGGGATCAGCACCATGCGCCAGATCAGGGTCACGATTGTGACCGACAACACTGACGAGGAGAAGAACAGCCCGCGCAGCAGGGTCGAGGTGCGTGAACGGTTGTTCAGCGTCAGTGCCAGCCCGAGTCCGATCAAGGTCAGCGGCGGTACCGTTAGCAGCACGAAATAAAGCGTATTGCGCACCGCCCTCAGGAATACCGCGTCGCGAAATAGCCGCACATAATTCTCGAGACCAATGTACTGCGAGCCGCCGAACAGATCCGCCTTGTGCAGACTTAACCAGGCTCCGGAGATCAGCGGATAGATCAGCAACACCGTGAACACGATCAGATAGGGTGCGACGAACAGCAGGCCGCTCCGAGCCTCGCTGTCAGAGGCCGACCACGTGGGACGGGAAGAGGTGACGGCAGTGTGTCCGGATGCGTCCACGGTGCTAGCCGGTCGGGCGACGATTGCAGCCATCGGCGTCGAACAGGTGCGCGGCCGTGCGATCGAGGGCAACGCCGACGGCGTCCCCGGGGCGCGCCGGGCAGGCAGCGCCGTCCAGCGCCACGATGCGCTCGCCACCGGACAGCGACAGGTAGACATGCGTCTTATCGCCGAGGAACTCGACGAATTCGACCACCGCCCTGGTATCGCCGTCGCCGATCGAGGTGATCTTCACCGCTTCCGGCCGCAGCCCCAGGCGCAGTGGCTGGACGGGTCGCAATGAGGCTTCCGGCACCGTGGTCTCGATCTGCGTGCCATCCGCCAGCCGTACGCATTGCAACGCGCCGACACCGGTCGCCCGTGTCACGGGAAGGATATTCATGGCCGGCGAGCCGATGAAGCTCGCGACGAATACGGTCGCCGGCTCCTGATAAACCTGCAGCGGCGTGCCAATCTGCTCGATGCGCTGCTGGTTCATCACGACGATGCGGTCGGCCAGCGTCATCGCCTCGGTCTGGTCATGCGTCACGAAAATCATTGCCGTCTTGATCCGGCGGTGCAAATTGGCGATCTCCTGGCGGGTGCGGCTGCGAAGCGCCGCGTCCAGGTTCGATAATGGCTCGTCGAACATGAAGACTTTCGGATTCTTGACGATCGCCCGCCCGATCGCGACGCGCTGACGCTGGCCGCCCGACAGCTCGGACGGCAGTCGTTCCAGCAGGTGTTGCATTTCCAGCATGCGGGCGACTTCGGCGACGCGGCGCTCGATCTCCGCGCGTGAGGTGCCGATGTTCTGCAGTCCGAACGCGATGTTGCCGTGCACCGTCATGTGCGGGTAGAGCGCATAGCCCTGGAACACCATCGCGACGCCGCGCTTGCCTGGTGGCAATTGGTCGACGCGCGCCCCATCGATCTCGATCTGGCCGCCATCGATGGCTTCCAGCCCCGCGATTACCCGCAGCAAGGTCGATTTGCCGCAGCCGGAAGGTCCCAGCACCACCACAAATTCATCGGCTCCGACCTCGAGCGATACATCGTCGAGCACCACGGTATTGCCGAAGCGCTTGCTGACCCCCCTGAGTGCGAGATTACCCAAACCGCCCCCGTTGTGTGGCCACAGCACCGCGTCGGTCATCGTTGCGGATGTGTCCTTGGTGCGCGCCCGGTCTATCGGCCGCTGAAATAAACATACCTCACGCCGCCGACAGCCGGTAGAGCCCGGCCCCGTGCGCCGGGATCGGCGGTGCAAATACTTCCCCGGCGCTGGCCAGATCCGTTCGCTGCCACAGGTCGCGCACCCGCACCGGCGCACTCATGCCCACTTCCGTGAGCTGGATCGGTACCGGCACCGCGGTGGCGTCCGGCGCTGCATCGTTCAAATTGAAGTGAGCGACATAGACCTCATCGTGTGCGGATCTGGCCTGCCAGACCACCAGGTTGTCGCGCCGGTAGACTTCGCGGCCGCCGCGGCTGGCCTGGTTCACGGCAAGCACTTCGTCGTTGGTCAGCAGTGCAAGCGTCGCGTCGTCCAGCGTCACGAGGTCCGCGCCGATCATCAGCGGCGAGCGCGCGATCGTCCACAGCGTCATCAACGTCACCTGCTCGTCGGGCGTGAACCGCGTCTCGCGTCGACCCAATTCGAGCGTGCCGAGCGGTAGCATGTCGGCATCGGGCCAGCTGCCGGGCCGCTGGTAAGCGCTCCAGTTCTTCAGCCGCTCGAATTGCTCGACCAGCAGCGGCCAGGTGTCCCAGAAGTCATCGCTGATACGCCATAGATTCGCG
>DATDHV010000030.1:0-16232 GCA_036521395.1 Steroidobacteraceae bacterium
GCGCCGCGGCCTCGATGGGCCCGCGCAGCTCGCGTGCGTCAGGAGCCGGATGCGTGGGAACGCTCATGCGGCCAGTATAATCGGCCGATGTCCTCTCCCCAGGTGCTGTATTCGGCCGCGCAGGTGCGCGCCCTCGATGCGTACGCGATCGAGCAGGGCACGGAAGGCTACACGCTCATGCGTCGCGCCGCCGAAGCGGCGCTGCGCGCGCTGCGCAGTCGCTGGCCCACGGCGATGCGCATCGCCATCGTGACCGGCGGCGGCAACAACGGCGGCGACGGCTACGTGCTCGCCCGCTTTGCGCAGGCGGCCGGTTTGTCGGCCGCGGTGCTGGCCGTCGTGGCGCCGGCCAGTCTGCGCGGCGATGCGCTGCGCGCCTGCGAGGAGTTTCGCGCCAGCGGCGGGCGTGTGCTCGCCTTCGAGCCGCAGCAGCTGGTCGAGGTCGATGTCATCGTGGATGCGTTGCTCGGAACGGGCCTGCGCGAGCCGGTGCGGCCGGCCCTGGCACAGGCCATCGCGGCCATCAACGGCTGCGCCCGTCCGGTGTTTTCCCTCGATCTGCCCTCTGGATTGAATGCCGACAGCGGCACGGTCATGGGCGCGGCCGTCAAGGCCGATTGCACGATCAGCTTTGTGGCGCAGAAGACCGGCCTGTTTCTCGGGGCCGGACCCGAGCATGCCGGACGGTTGCTGTTTGACGATCTGGGGCTCGCGCCCCCCGAGCAGGCGCGGTTTCGGCCGCTGCTCGAGCGCATCGGGGAGGCTGAGATCGCGCGCGCGCTTTCGCCCCGGCGGCGCGATGCCAACAAGGGGGATTTCGGCCGCGTGTTGATCGTGGGTGGCGGCCCGGGGATGCCGGGGGCCGTGCGGCTGGCCGGCGAGAGCTGCCTGCGGGTGGGCGCTGGCCTGGTGACCGTCGCCACCGCGCCGGGCAATCTCAGTGCGGTGGTCGCCGGCAGACCCGAGCTCATCGTGCACACGCTCGAGGACACGGCGGCGCTCGAGCGGCTGCTCGCAAGCGCGGAGGTGGTGGCCGTCGGGCCGGGGCTGGGTCAGACCGACTGGGCTGTCGCCATGCTCGAGGGGGTCATGGGCTGCGGCAAGCCGCTGATCATCGATGCGGATGCCCTGAATCTGATCGCGCGCTCAGGGAGTACGGCGCCCGCGTCCTCGGTGCTCACTCCGCACCCGGGCGAGGCCGCGCGCCTGCTCGGCAGCACGACCGCCGTGATCCAGGCCGATCGCATGGGGGCCTTGCAGGCGCTGCAGAGTCGCCATCCGGGCGCCGTGATCGTGCTCAAGGGCGCCGGCACCCTGATCGGAACCGAGGGAGAGGTGCCCGCGCTGTGTGAACGCGGCAATCCGGCCATGGCGGCCCCCGGCATGGGCGATGTGCTGACCGGCGCCATCGCCGGCATCCTCGCGCAGTGCCGCGACCCCTGGCGGGCCGCGCGGGCCGCCGTGCTCGCCCATGCGCTGGCGGGCGATGAGCTGGCACGCGATCGCGGTCGCGGCATTCTCGCGCTCGAGCTGGCCGAAGCCCTGGGCCGCTGGGTCAATCGGTGAAGCGTGACTGGCCGCTGCGCACCGCTGCGGACACCGAGCGGCTCGGCGCGGCGCTGGGGCTTGCCTGCCCCTGGGAGCCAAGCGGTCCGCGACTGCTGTTCCTCTCCGGCGAGCTCGGTGCAGGCAAGACCACGCTCGCAGCCGCCCTGCTCGAAGCGCTCGGCGCCGGCGAGACCGTGCGCAGTCCCAGCTACGCGCTGATCGAGACCTATGAGTTGCACGCCGGCCTCGCCGTCCATCTGGACTGCTATCGCCTGCGCGAGAGTCGGGAGCTCGAGCAGCTCGGGCTGCGTGACTATTTCACTGCCCGCACGCTGTGGCTGGTGGAGTGGCCCGAGCGCGGCGGCGCGGCATTGCCGGCGCCCGATCTCGCGCTGCTTCTGGAGGTTGCAACCGAGGGCCGGCTCGCGCGCCTCGAGGCGCGAAGCGCGGTGGGGGAAACCTGGCTCTCAGACCTCAAGTGAGCTAAGTGATGTATCCTACTATAAAGCTTGAAATAACCACTGCATCGCTTTACATTCCCCGGCGCGGGGACGGGAGACAGGGTCGTGATGCGAGGGGCACAGTCAGCAGGGGATGAAGCATGCCGGGGCGTCTGAGCGCCGCCGTTGGGGTGCTGGGCGCCCTCATGGCGTGCTCGGCGCTGGCCGCTGGACCCGTGCTCGCCCCGCCGGCGCAATTGCAGGGTCTGGCGCTGCAGAACGATGCGGAAGCTGCGGTGCTCACCCTCTCGCTCTCGCGACCCGTCAACCCCCACGTGTTTCGCCTGAGCGCGCCCGAGCGCGTCGTCATCGATCTGCCCGGCACCCGGCGCCTCGCCCGGCTGCCCGCGCCACCGCCGGGCGGCGTTGTCTCTGCCCTGCGCGCCGGCCCCCACGCGCCGGGCGGACTGCGCGTGGTGCTCGAATTGGACTCGCCCGTACAGCTGGAGCAGCAGCAGACGCGCGGCGCGAGGGACTGGCGGCTCAGTCTCACACTGCGGGCGCCCGCCGCGACCGTGCCCACCGCGGCCTCGGCCGGGCAGGAGCTGGGGCCGCGGCTGCGCGTCGTGCGCGTGGCGCATGCGCCCGGCGCCAGCGGCCGGCCGGTGGTCATTGCCGTGGATGCGGGCCACGGCGGGGATGATCCCGGCGCCACCGGACCGAATGGCACACACGAAAAGGATGTCACGCTGGCCATCGCCCGCGCGCTGGCGGCGCGCATCGATCGAGAACCCGGCATGCGCGCGGTGCTGACCCGCAATGGGGACTACTTCGTCGACCTGGTCGAGCGGCGGCGTCGCGCCCAGGCGGCGCACGCCGACATGTTCGTCTCCATCCATGCCGATGCCATCCGCGACCGCGAGGTCTCCGGCGCCTCCGTTTACGTGCTCTCGGAGCGTGGGGCCTCGAGCCAGGCGGCTAAAATCCTCGCCGACGAGCAGAACGCCGCCGATCTGAAGGGCGGGATGTCACTCGCGGACCAGAAGCCGGAGCTGCGCTCGGTGCTGTTGAATCTCTCGCAGAATGCGAGTCTCGGGGCGAGCTCGGAGGCCGCCGACCGGGTACTCAGCGCGCTGGACGGGGTCGGCGCCGTGCGCAAGCGCGAGGTGCAGCAGGCCGCCTTCGTGGTACTGAAATCACCCTTCATCCCCTCGATGCTGGTCGAGACCGCCTACATCTCCAACCCCGCCGAGGAACGCCTGCTGCGCACACCCGCGCAGCAGCGGCGACTGGCCGATGCCATATTCAACGGGATCGGCAGCTACTTCCGGAAATTTCCGCCGGAAGGCAGCCTGTTCGCGCGGGTGCGGGCGCAGAGCCCGCTCGAGGAGAGCGAGACCCTCGCGCGCACCCGCTCCTGAACCGGACAGCGGGCGCGCACTCAGCGTGTACACTGCGGCAAATTTGCAGCCGCGGGCCCCGGCATGCCGATCCGCATCCTTCCTCCGAACCTCATCGATCAGATCGCCGCCGGCGAGGTCATCGAGCGGCCCGCCTCGGTGGTCAAGGAGCTGTTCGAAAACGCTCTCGATGCCGGCGCGCGCCGCATCGATATCGACGTCGAGCGCGCCGGCCTGGGGCTGATCCGTGTGCGCGATGATGGCTGCGGCCTGAGCCCCGAGGAGCTACCCCTCGCCCTGGAGCGCCATGCCACGAGCAAGATTGCGACGCTCGAGGATCTGGAGGGCATCGTCAGTTTCGGCTTTCGCGGTGAGGCGCTACCCTCGATTGCATCGGTGTCGCGGCTGCGGCTGGTCTCGCGCGGCGCCGGTTGCGAGCAGGCCTGGGAACTCGCCGTGGAAGGGGGCGCGGTGTCAGCGCTCACGCCCGCGGCACATCCGCTGGGCACCAGCCTCGAGGTACGGGACCTGTTCTACAACGTGCCGGCGCGGCGCAAGTTCGTGCGCAGTCCGGCCACCGAGTTCGGCCACATCCTGCGCCAGGTCGAGCGCCTCGCCCTCAGCGCGCATTCGGTGGCGCTGCGATTGCGCCACAACGGGCGCGAGATACTGAGCCTGGCAGCGGCGGATGGCACCGAGGGCGTGGAGCAGCGACTCGATCGCATCATCGGCACGGAGTTTCGCGGCCGCGCGCTGCGCATCGATCAGAGTGCCGGCGCGCTCAGCCTGTCGGGTTGGATCGGCTTACCCACCGCCTCGCGCGCGCAGCCGGACCAGCAGTTCTGGTTCGTCAATGGGCGCGCGGTGCGCGACCGGCTGCTCGGCAACGCGGTACGCCTGGGGTTCCGCGACGTGCTCTATCACGGCCGGCATCCGAGCTACGTCCTGCACCTGGCGCTCGATCCGCGCCAGGTCGATGTCAATGCCCATCCCTC
Source organism: Steroidobacteraceae bacterium (assembly GCA_036521395.1). Lineage (GTDB taxonomy): Bacteria > Pseudomonadota > Gammaproteobacteria > Steroidobacterales > Steroidobacteraceae > FEN-1191. The sequence goes on from DATDHV010000030.1 coordinate 4,384, forward strand.
CAAGCTCGAACTGCGCTTTCGGGACGCTCGCGCGGTGCATGAGGGCGTATTCCGCTGCATCGAGCGCGCGCTCGCGCAGACCCGGCCGGCGGCGGAGTTGGCCCCGGCCGGCATCGCGGATGTGCCGGGCGCGGCCGGCTTGCCCGAGGCGGCGCAGGTCTCGCGCACCTTCAGCTTCGGATCGTCGAGCAGTGCCTTCCTGCGCAGCAGCTTTGCAGCAGTGCAGGCACTGGCCGTGGAAGAGGGGGCGGGGGCGTCCGAGGCGCAGCCGCTCGGGGTCCCCATCGCCCAGCTTCACGGTCTCTACATCCTGGCGCAGAACCGGGACGGACTGATCGTGGTCGATACGCACGCGGCGCACGAGCGCGTGCTCTACGAGCAGCTCAAATCGCAGTTCGATACTGCAGCGCCGGCCGCGCAACTGCTGCTCGAGCCGCTGCACGTGGTGGCAGCGGAGCATGAAATCGAGGCGCTGCTGGCCGAGCGCACTGATCTGGAGCGGCTGGGATTCGAGCTGGATCGTTTCGGCCCCGAGAGCCTGGTGGTGCGGCGGGTGCCGGTGTTGCTGGCGCGCACCGATACGCCGCGGCTGCTCGCGCAGCTCGCCTCCGAGCTTGCCGGCGGCGAGGGTGCGTCGCACCTGGATGGGGCCGCGCACCGCGTGCTGGGTAGCATCGCCTGCCGGGCTGCGATTCGCGGCCAGCGCACGTTGAGCCTGGGCGAGATGGACGCGCTGTTGCGACAGATGGAACGGACCGACCGCGCCAGCCAGTGCAATCACGGTCGACCGACCTGGATGCGGCTGTCACTGCGCGAGATCGACCAGCTCTTCCTGCGGGGACGCTGATGGCCGCGGCCCCGGCGCCGCCGTTGCTGGTGGTGCTGACCGGTCCGACCGGCAGTGGCAAGAGCGAGTGCGCGCTGCGGCTGGCTACGCTGCTGACCGGGCGCCTGCCGGTCGAGATCGTGAGTGTGGATTCAGCCCAGGTCTACCACGGCATGGACATCGGTACGGCCAAGCCCGACCGCGCGATACGCGAGCGCGTGCCCCATCACCTGATCGACATCCGTGATCCGGCGCAGAGCTATTCGGCGGGGGATTTCGTGCGCGACGCGCACGCCGCCATCGCGGCCATTCACGCACGCCGCGCGCTGCCGCTGCTGGTCGGGGGCACCATGCTGTACCTGCATGCCCTGCGCGAGGGCCTGGCGGGGCTGCCGCGCGGCTCGGCGCCGATCCGGCACGAAATCGAGGCGCTGGCGGCCGCGCGGGGTTGGCCGGCCGTGCACGCAGAGCTCGCGCGCGTGGACGGCGCGGCAGCGGCGCGCATTGGCGCGCACGACCGCCAGCGCCTGCAGCGCGCGCTCGAGGTCTACCGTCTCACTGGCGTGCCGATCTCGCACTGGCAGGCGCGCACCGAGGGTGCGCGCGCGCAGTTTCGCTGGCTCCGCTTTGCGCTCTGGCCCGGTTCACGCGTGCAGTTGCGGCAACGCTTGCAGGCGCGCTTTGATGCCATGCTGCGCGCCGGCCTGCTCGATGAGGTGCGCACGCTGTACGCGCGCGGTGATCTGACGCCGCAGCACGCATCCATGCGCGCGGTGGGTTACCGGCAGCTCTGGGAGTATTGCGCGGCTCGGGTGAGCCTGGAGGAGGCGTGCGCGAGCGCCATCACCGCCACCGCGCAGCTCGCCAAGCGCCAACTCACCTGGTTGCGTCGCGACCGCGAGATGACGCTCATTGGCGACATCGCTGTAGGAGTTTTGGAGACGCTTGGAGAGCAGATTTTAGACGGTGCCCGGCATGACCGATGCAGCGCGGGATGTTAGAATCAGTCGCGAAGTGTCGCATCCCCACGGGCTGTATCGACGTAGCCGTTCCGCCCGGTTTTGCACAGCTATACTTTAAGAGCAGACCCGGTTGAAAAATAAGGAGAAACCTATGGCCAAGGGCCAATCTTTACAAGACCCGTTCCTGAACGCTTTGCGCAAGGAGCATGTGCCCGTATCGATCTACCTGGTCAACGGAATCAAACTGCAGGGTCAGATCGACTCGTTCGATCAATTCGTGGTGCTGCTGAAGAATACCGTCAGCCAGATGGTCTACAAGCATGCAATCTCCACCGTGGTGCCGGCGCGTGCGGTGCGTCTGGCCGTCGAAGAGGGCGCAACGGCGGAGACTGCGGCGGAGTGATGCGACGACACGGACAGAGGCATGTTCGAACGCACGCGCGCCGCTGAACGCGCGGTGCTCGTGCGCCTCGGGCTTGGCAGCGCCGTCAAGCCGGAGGATCTCGAGGAGTTCGAACAGCTCGCGCGCTCGGCCGGGGCGGCCCCCGTAGCTGTCATCACGGGGCGTCGTGAGCGGCCCGATTCGCGCTTCTTCGTCGGTACCGGCAAGGCGCAGCAGATCGCCGATGCGGTACGGGCCCATCAGGCCGACCTGACACTGGTCGATCATCCCCTCTCGCCCAGTCAGCAGCGCAATCTCGAGCAGCTCAGCGGCGCGCGCGTGCTCGATCGCAGCGCGCTGATCCTGGATATCTTCGCGCAGCGAGCGCGCAGCTTCGAGGGCAAGCTCGAGGTGGAACTGGCCCAGCTCAAGCACCTCGCCAGCCGACTGGTGCGCGGCTGGACGCATCTGGAACGGCAGAAGGGCGGCATCGGCCTGCGCGGTCCGGGCGAGACGCAACTCGAGACCGATCGCCGGCTGCTCGCCGGGCGCATGCGCTCCCTGACGCGGCGCCTGGAGCGGCTGCGCCAGCAGCGCGATACCGGACGCAGTGCCCGGGCGGAGATTCCGGTGCCGGCCGTGGCGCTGGTGGGCTATACCAATGCGGGCAAGTCGACACTGTTTCGCGCCCTGACGGGCAGCGAGGTGTACGTCGCCGATCAGCTCTTTGCGACGCTCGATCCGACCGTGCGGCGGCTGCAACTGCCTGGCGGCGCCGCAGTGGTGCTGGCCGATACGGTCGGTTTCATACGCGAGCTGCCGCACGAGCTCATCGCGGCATTCCAGTCCACGCTACAGGAAGCGCGCAGCGCGCAGTTACTGCTGCACGTGGTCGATGCCAGCGACGCGCGCCGCGACGAGCACATCGAGCAGGTCGACAAGGTGCTGCAGGAGATCGGCGCTGGCCACATCCCGCAACTGCGCGTCTACAACAAGATCGATCGCGTCGGCGCTGGCGCGCACCTCGAGCGCGATGCGCAGCATCGCGCCTCGGCCGTCTGGATCGGCGCGGCCGCGGGCAGCGGGCTCGAGTTGCTGCGCGAGGCCATTGCGGGGCGCCTGGAGCTGCAGGTGCAACGACTGTGGCTGCACCTGCCCACCGGGACCGCAGCCGGGGCGCTGCGCGCGCGCCTGTATGCCGGCGGCGTGGTGCGGGATGAGCATGCGCTCGCGGATGGCGCGCTCGAGCTATTGGTGGATCTGCCGGCCGCCCAGCTCGATGGCTGGGCGGCGATGCCGGGGGTGCGGCTACGGCCGGCGCAGCCGCCGGGGCTGGGCGCTTGTACCCTTCTGGCCCCGTACCTAGAATCCGACACGGCGCCGCAGATCGCGACGGTGCGCTGCTGACGCCACCCGGCGCCGGCGCACCCGGCTCACACGGCCTCCCGATATGGCATGGAATCAACCCGGCGAAGACAAGAAACGGCCGCCGCCACGCGGCGCTCCGAACACTCCGCTGGATGATCTGCTGCGGCGGCTGCAGCGACAGGTGCAGCGGCTGTGGCGGCCGGGCAGTAGCCGCGGCACTGCCGCGTTTTCGCTGCTGCTGTTGATCGTGGTGCTGTGGCTGCTCAGCGGCTATTACCAGATCGGTCCCGGCGAGCGCGGCGTCGTACAGCGCTTCGGCGTCTATGTGGCCGTGGAGCAGCCCGGGCGCGGCTGGCACTGGCCCTGGCCGATCGAGACCATCAGCAAGCTCGACGTGCTGACCGTCGAATCCCAGGATTCCAAGGCGCTGATGCCGACCGATGACGGCAGCCTCGTCGATATCAGCTGGTCGGTGCAGTATCGCATCGGCGATCCGCTGCGCTTCTTGTTCGACGTGCGTGATCCGGAGGCCAGCCTGCGCCAGGCCAGTGAGACGGTAATGCGCGAGCTGATCGGGGGTGTCGGTCTCGGCCCGCTGCTCGATGGGCAGGCGCGCGCGCGGATTGCCGCGCAGGCACGTGCGCGGATCCAAAGCGCGCTCGATGCGTACGGGGCCGGCATCAGCCTTACGGGCGTGAGCCTGTCGGACGTACGGTTGCCCGATGCGGTGCTGGCCGCGCAACGCGATGCCGCCAAGGCCGCCGACGACCGCAAGCATGCGCTGTCGGCTGCGCAAGCCTACGCCGGCGACATTCTGCCCAAGGCGCAAAGCGCGGCCCAGCGGCAGATGAACGACGCGGAGACCTACGCCGCGCAGACGCGCGCCACCGCGGAGGGCGATGCGGAGCGCTTCACGCTGCTCGCGCAGGCGTACGCGCGCGCGCCCGAGATCACCCGCAGCCGCATGTACATCGATACCATGGAGGGCATCCTCTCGCACGCGCACAAGATCGTCATCGACACCCGCAGCGGCAGCGGCAACATGATCTATGTGCCGCTCGACAAACTCGCCGAGGTGATGCGCGCTGCGGTGCCGGCCTCGCCTGCGGGGTCTGCCGCGGCGCCGGCACCGGCGCCAGCCGCCGGTGCGAGCGGTTCCGCTGCGCCCGCCGAGTCCTCCGAATCCTCCGATGCTGCCGGGGACGCTCGCGACCGCGAGCGGCCGGAGCGTTGATGTACCTGCGCGTGCTTGGCGTGCTCGGCGTCGCGCTCGTGGCGGTGCTGCTGTGGCGCTCGGTGTTCGTGGTGGGTCAGGATGAGGCCGCCGTGGTCACGCATTTCGGCCAGGTGCTGCGAGATGATCTGGCGCCCGGTCTGCATCTGAAATCGCCGCTGGATGACGCGCACGAGTTCGATCGCCGGCTGCTCACGCGCTCCTATCCCGGCGAGGCCTTCCTGTCGCAGGACCAGAAAGCCCTGACCATCGATTTCTACATCAAGTGGCGGCTGATCGATCCGGCGCGCTATTTTCGGGCCACCGGCGGCGATGAGGATGCCACGGCGGGCCGCCTGGCCGACCTGGTGCGCGAGCGTATCAGGAGTGCGGTAGCGGCCGAGCCCCTGACCGCGGCCGTCGCCGATACCAGCCTGGCCGCCAATGCGCTGCGCGCCAGCGCCCTGCGCGCGCCCTCGGCGCGGCTCGGGGTCGAACTCGTGGATGCGCAGCTCCAGCGCGTGGATCTGCCCGAGGAGGAAGCCAATGCGGTGTATCAGCGCATGCAGCAGAGTCTCATGAGCCAGGCGCAGCAGGTGCGCACGCAGGGCAGCGCCGAGGCCGACAAGGTCCGCACCGATGCCGAGCGCAAGCGCGCCCAGATCATGGCGGACGCGACCCGCGATGCTCAGCGCGTGCGCGGCGAGGCCGACGCGGCCGCCGCGGCCGCCTATGCCAGGGCCTATGGCGCCAACCCCGAATTCGCCGCCTTCTATCGCAGCCTGCAGGCCTACAAGAATTCCCTGGGCCGCGATGGGGACATTCTGGTGATATCGCCCGAAGGTGAATTCTTCAAATATCTGCACAGCGCCAGCGGGCGCTAGCCATTCATCAAGGTGAACCGTGGGGCTCGACTGGACTGACTTCTTCGCCGCGCTGGCGATTGTGTGCATCATCGAAGGGGCCATGCCCTTCATCAACCCGCAGGCGATGAAGCGGTTGCTCGGCAAGCTTGCGACCATGGAGGATCGCGAGCTGCGCCTGGGCGGCCTGTTCAGCATGGGGGTGGGGTTGGCGATCCTGTTCCTGGTGCGCTCCTGATGGGCCGCTTCGTCATCGTCATCGGCATGCAGTGGGGCGATGAGGGCAAGGGCAAGGTCGTCGACCTGCTGACCGAGCGCGCCGCTGCCGTCGCGCGCTTTCAGGGTGGCCACAACGCCGGCCACACGCTGGTCATCGCCGGCCACAAGACCATCCTGTCGCTGATTCCCTCGGGCATATTGCGCGAGGGCGTGCAATGCCTGATCGGCAACGGCGTGGTGCTCTCGCTCGAGGCGCTGTTCCAGGAATCTGACATGCTGCGCGCACAGGGGGTGCCGGTATTCGATCGGCTGCGCATCTCGCCGGCCTGTCCGCTGATCCTGCCCTCGCACGTGGCGCTCGATCGGGCGCGCGAGAAAGCGCGCGGACTCAATGCCATCGGTACCACCGGCCGCGGCATCGGTCCGGCCTACGAGGACAAGGTGGCGCGCCGCGCAGTGCGCTTGGCGGACCTGTTCCAGCGCGACCGCTTCGCCTCCAAGCTCGGCGAGGTGCTCGACTTCCACAATTTCGTGCTGCAGCGCTACTTCGCCCAGCCGCCCGTGGATTTCCAGCGCACGCTCGATGAGCAGCTCGAATTCGTGGAGCGGCTGCGGCCGCTGCTGTTGGATGTCACCGCGGCGCTGGCGCAGCTTCGCGAACGGGGCGCGAACGTCATGTTCGAGGGCGCGCAGGGCGCGATGCTCGACGTCGATGTCGGGACCTATCCGTTCGTGACCTCTTCCAACACCACCGCGGGCGGGGCGGCGACCGGTACCGGCATCGGGCCGTGCGCCTTCGACCACGTGCTCGGCATCGTGAAGGCCTACACCACGCGCGTCGGGGCCGGGCCGTTCCCGACCGAGCTGTTCGATGACTACGGCGAACATCTCTCGCGCGTGGGCCGCGAGTTCGGCTCGGTGACCGGCCGCCGTCGGCGCTGCGGCTGGTTCGACGCGGTCGCGTTGCGTCGCTCGATCATGCATTCCAGCGTCTCGGGACTGTGCATGACCAAGCTCGACGTCCTGGACGGGCTCGAGACCATTCGCATCTGCGTCGGTTACCGCGTGGGCGGAGAGACGTTGCCCGGACCGCCGCTGTTCGCCGATGCCTACGCGGATGTCGAGCCGGTGTACGAAGAGGTCCCGGGGTGGCAGGAAAGTACCGTGGGGCTGCGCGAGCACGCGGCGCTGCCGCTCAATGCACGCCGCTATCTGGCGCGCATCGAGGAGCTGGTGGGGGTGCCGCTGGACCTGATCTCCACCGGCCCGGACCGGGACCAGACTATTGTGCTGCGCCACCCATTCGATGCCGAGGCGAGTTCGCCCGACGGCCGGCGCAGGACCGCGCCGGCGGTGGCTGGAAACCGGACACCGCGGCTGTCATAATTCTGCGTCTCCGTTGCACGCTAGACCCTAAGAATCCGCCCCGGAGGGATTTCCCCACCCGCCGCAACGTACTCGAGGAGCAAACCGATGGATGTGCGCGCTGCAGTTGCTTTTGAGGCCGGAAAGCCGTTGACGATCGAGACCGTGCAGCTCGCCGGCCCCAAGGCCGGCGAAGTGCTGGTGGAGATCAAGGCCACCGGCATCTGCCATACCGACAAATACACGCTCTCTGGCGCCGACCCCGAAGGACTGTTTCCGTCCATCCTCGGTCACGAGGGCGCCGGCGTCGTGGTGGAAGTCGGCCCCGGCGTCAAGTCACTGAAGAAGGGCGACCACGTCATCCCGCTCTATACACCGGAGTGCCGCGAGTGCAAGTCCTGCACCAGCCACAAAACCAACCTGTGTACGCAGATCCGCGCCACGCAGGGCAAGGGACTGATGCCCGACGGCACCAGTCGCTTCTCCTTCAAGGGCAAGCCGGTGCTGCACTACATGGGTTGCTCGACGTTCTCCAACTACACCGTGGTGCCCGAGATCGCGCTCGCCAAGGTGCGTGAGGATGCGCCGTTCGAGAAGATTTGCTACATCGGCTGCGGCGTCACCACCGGCATCGGCGCGGTAATCTGGACCGCCAAGGTCGAGCCGGGCGCCAACGTCGTGGTATTCGGCCTCGGCGGCATCGGGCTGAACGTCATCCAGGGCGCCAAGATGGCCGGCGCCGGCATGATCATCGGCGTGGATCTGAATCCCGGTCGCGAGAAACTGGCGCGCAAGTTCGGTCTGACCCATTTCGTGAACCCCAAAGAAGTGAAGGGCGATCTGGTGCCGCACCTGGTGGAGCTGACCGGCGGCGGCGCCGACTACAGCTTCGAGTGCGTGGGCAGCGTGCAGCTCATGCGCCAGGCGCTCGAGTGCTGTCATCGCGGCTGGGGCGTGTCGACCATCATCGGCGTTGCAGCCTCGGGCCAGGAAATCTCCACGCGGCCGTTTCAGCTCGTGACCGGACGGCGCTGGCAGGGCACGGCTTTTGGTGGCTGCCGCGGGCGCACACAGGTGCCGGGGATCGTCGACTGGTACATGAACAAGAAGATCAACATCGACGATCTGATCACCCACATCCTGCCGCTGGAGCGGATCAACGAGGGCTTCGATCTGATGACCCGGGGCGAGTCCATCCGCAGCGTCGTCGTCTATTGATCCGCCGGGCGCAGAGGAGCCTCCGGTGCGCGGCTAGTTCATGAGCGCACCGGAGGTGGTCGCACTCGAGGCCGTCGGCGCCATCGCCGTGGTAACGTTGAACAATCCCCCCGTCAACACCATCACGGCGGCGGTTCGCGCCGGACTGCGCGCGGCGCTCACGCGGCTCGAGGCATCGCCCGGGACGCGCGCCGTGCTGCTGCGCGCAGAGGGCGGCACCTTCTGCTCCGGTGCCGATATCGGCGAGTTCAGCGGTCCGCCCAGGGAAGCCGAGTTTCGCGACTTGCTGGCGCGCATCGAGGCACTGCCCGTGCCCGTGGTCGCGGCGCTGCACGGCACGGTGCTGGGCGGCGGCCTGGAGCTGGCGCTGGCCTGCCACTATCGCATCGCCGCCCGCGGCGCGCGACTTGGCCTGCCCGAGGTCACGCTCGGCATCATTCCGGGGGGCGGGGGCACGCAGCGTCTGCCGCGCCTGATCGGCGTCGAGAGGGCCCTGGAGCTGATCCTCGGAGCCAAGCCCATCGATGCGCAGCAGGCGCTCGAGCTCGGGTTCATCGACGAGGTCGTGAGCGGCGAGCTGCGCGAGGGCGCGCTGGAATTCACGCGCGGCCTGCTGGCCGCCGGCCGCGGTCCGCGTCGCACGAGCGAGCGCGCCGTGGATCCGGCGACAGCCGCGCCCGCGATCATCGAGCGTCTCACGGCGCTGGCGCGATCACTCTATCCGAACCGCGAAGCGCCGCTGACGGCGATCAAGGCCGTGGAGGCCGCTGCGCGCTTGCCGTTCGACCGCGGCCTGCTATACGAGGAGGAGCTGGCCAATCAGACCAAGCAGACGCTGGAGAGCCGCGCCGCCATCCACGTGTTCTTCGCCGAGCGCGCGGCGCGCCGAGTTGGCGGACTGGAGGCCGGGGACGCGCGCGAGGTGCGCACTGCCGGCATCGTCGGCGCCGGTACCATGGGCGCAGGCATTGCCATGTGCTTCGCCAACGCCGGGCTCCCGGTCACCGTGATCGACTCGACTCGCGAGGCGCTCGATCGCGGCCTTGGCGTCATCGCCGCGCAGTACGCCTCCATGGTCAAGCGCGGCCGGCTGGATGAGACGCAGCGCGCCCGCCGCGTGGCTCTGATCCGCGGCTCGCTGCGCTATGAGGATCTGGCGGAGGCCGATCTCATCATCGAAGCTGTGTACGAGGACATGGCCCTGAAGCGGGAGATCTTCGGCCGGCTCGACACGCACGCGCGGCCGGGCTGCATCCTGGCGAGCAATACTTCGACGCTCGATGTCACCGCGATGGCGCGCGCCACCTCGCGCCCCGCCGATGTCATCGGCATGCATTTCTTCTCGCCAGCCCACGTCATGCCACTGCTCGAGGTCGTACGCACCGGCCTGACGGCCGCGCCCGCCATCCGCACCGTCATGGCGCTCGCGAAGCCGCTGCGCAAGACCGCGGTGCTGGTGCGCGTGTGCTACGGCTTCGTCGGCAACCGCATGATGGAGGGGTACGCCGCCCAGGCCGAGCGCATGGTGCTCGAGGGCGAGAGTCCGCGCCGCATCGATGGCGTGCTCGAGCACTTCGGCATGGCCATGGGCATACTGGCGGTGTTCGACATGGCGGGGATCGAAGTCAGCGTGAGCGTGCACAAGTCCAACGCCGAGCGCTATCCGGCCGATCCGAGCTACTACCAGGCCGATATGGCGCTGGTGGAAGCAGGACGCCTGGGCCAGAAGAATGGCAAGGGCTACTATCGCTACGAGCGCGGTGACCGCACCCGCCAGGACGATCCCGAGGCCCTGGCCATACTGCAATCGCGCGCCCGCGCGCTCGCGGTACCGGCGCGCGAGCACAGCGAGCAGGAGATACTCGAGCGCTGCCTGTTCGCGCTGATGAACGAGGGATTCCGCATTCTCGCGGAGGGCGTGGTCGAGCGCGCGAGCGATATCGACGTGGTCTGGACCTCGGGCTACGGCTTCCCGCGCTATCGGGGCGGGCCCATGTTCTACGCCGAGTCCCTGGGGCTGGGGGCGCTGCTCGCGGGCATCGAGCGCTATCGCGACGAGCAGGGTCCCCTGCACTGGCAGCCCGCGCCGCTGCTGGTGGAGCTGGTGCGCAGCGGGCGCAGCATCGCCGACTGGGAAGGCACACGGAGGGCCGCGCCGCCATGAAACTCGATGAACTCGTGGCCATCGATGTGCACACGCACGCCGAGGTCTCGTGCCGCCAGGACGCCGACCCGGAGTGGCAGCCCTACGAGGATGCGGCCGGCAAGTACTTCAAGGCGGGCAAGCGCCCGACCATCGCGGAGACCATCGCCTATTACCGCGAACGCCGGATCGGCCTGGTCATGTTCACCGTGGACTCGGAAGCCCATCTCGGGGTGCGGCGCATTCCGAACGAAGAAGTGGCCGATGCGGCGCGCGAGAACGCCGACATCATGGTGGCCTTTGCGAGCATCGATCCGCACAAGGGCCGCATGGGAGTGCGCGAGGCGCGGCGCCTGATCGCCGAGGGTGTGATCAAGGGCTTCAAGTTCCACCCCACGGTCCAGGGCTTCTTCCCGAACGACCGCCTGGCCTATGGTCTCTACGAGGTGATCGCTGAGCACCGCCTGCCGGCCATCTTCCACAGCGGCCACTCAGGCATAGGCACCGGCATGCCGGGCGGCGGGGGCGTGCGCCTCAAGTATTCCAACCCCATGCACCTCGATGACGTGGCCGTGGATTTTCCCGACATGACCATCATCATCGCGCATCCGTCGTGGCCGTGGCAGGACGAGGCGCTCTCGGTGTGCCTGCACAAGTCCAACGTGTACATCGATCTCTCGGGCTGGTCGCCCAAATATTTTCCGCCCCAGCTCGTCCAGTACGCCAACGGTCAGCTCAAGCACAAGATGCTCTTCGGCTCGGACTTTCCGTTGATCACCCCCGACCGCTGGCTCAAGGACTTCAAGGAAGCCGGCTTCAAGCCCGAGGTGCACGAGCTGATCCTCAAGCAGAACGCGATCAAGGCGCTCAAGCTCGACTCCAGCGCGTGAGCGGCGCCGGCGGCGGGGACGGCGCGGACGGCGCAATGCAGGGACGGGACATGGCAGAGGCGAGCTTCCGCTGGGACGATCCGCTGCTGCTCGATGAGCAGCTCACCGGCGAGGAGCGCATGGTGCGCGATGCCGCGCGCGACTATGCGCAGTCTGCGCTCGCCCCACGCGTGCTGGAGGCGTTCCGCCGCGAACGCACCGATCCGGCCATCTTCCGCGAGATGGGAGCCCTGGGTCTGCTCGGCGCGACGCTACCCACCGAATACGGCGGGGCGGGGCTGAACCAGGTGGGCTACGGGCTCATCGCGCGCGAGATCGAGCGCATCGACTCGGGTTTCCGCTCCCTGATGAGCGTGCAGTCCTCGCTGGTGATGCTGCCCATCCTCACTTTCGGCACCGA
>DATDHV010000031.1:0-16297 GCA_036521395.1 Steroidobacteraceae bacterium
TGTTCCTCTTGTTGGCCGGCACGAAGTCCGGCCATTCTTTTTGAGATTAATCCCAAGGACGGTTGCGCGCGGGCGTGATTGATTCCACGATCGTTGGCATGAGCCTGGCTCCCGAATACCTGCCGCCGGCGAATCCAGGAAGCGTGCCCGCGCCAGTCGCGGGCGCGGAATCCATCGTGCGCTCGAGCCGCGCGCGCGTCGGCATCAGTCTCCGGCTGCGGCTGAGCCTGCTGATCACACTGCTGATTGCGCTCATGATGATGGCCGGTGGCGCCTACATCGTTCGGGAGGCGCGTCAGGACATCCGCGACGAGGTCCGCTCCACCATGAACCTCACCGGCCATTTCCTCGACGCGCAGCTCGAGGTGTTGCAGGACCGTGGTATCGAGCAGGGTCATCCACTGCGCCTGTTCCAGCTCAAGGAGCTGCGGGACGTGCGGCACCTGGAAGTCAACTTCTATGACAACCGCGGCGCGCTGCTGGATACCAATGAAGCACACGGGGAACGCCGTCCGTCGGCTCCCGGCTGGTTCGTCTGGCTGGTCAGGGCCTCGACGCTGCCGATGGAGCCCAGTCGTCGCGATGTGGTGTTCAACGGTGTCACCATCGGTCAGCTGGTCATCCAGCCTGATCCAACCTACGAGATCGACGAAATCTGGAGCACCTCCAGCGGTCTGCTGCTGCTGCTGTTTGCGTTCTGCGTGCTGGTCAACGCGCTGGTCTGGTGGGCGGTTTCGCATGCGCTGCGACCGGTCGGCTACATCCTGGGTGCGCTGGGCGACATCGAGCGCGGCCAGCTCGATGCCCGGCTGCCGACGTTCGGTCTGCAGGAGATGTCACGCATCAGTGTTGGCTTCAATCACATGGCCGAGACGCTCGAGGGCAGCGTGGCCGAGAATCATTCGCTGACGCGCCGGCTGATGCAGATGCAGGAGGAGGAGCGTGAATACCTGGCGCGCGAGTTGCACGATGAGATCGGGCAGTGCGTGACCGCCATCCACGCCGATGCCGTTGCGATCCGCAATCGCGGCGGCACCGCCGTGCACGAGAGCGCGCAATCGATCGTGGAGGCGATCGGGCGGATCAAGCACATGGTGCGCGACATCCTGCAGCGGCTGCGTCCCGGCGCACTCGAAGGGCTGGGACTGGGCGCGGCGCTGCGCGAGCTGACCGGCGGATTCCGGCAACGCCATCCGCAGGTGTGCTGCACGCTGCACATGAGCGAGGACATCACCGCCCTGCAGGGCGAGCTGGGCATGACGCTGTACCGCGTGGTGCAGGAGTGCCTGACCAATATTGCGCGCCACGCCAGCGCGCGCAGCGTGCAGGCCGCCGTGACGCGGCTGTCAACGGCCAACGGTGAGCAACTGGAGCTGCGCGTCAGCGACGACGGCTGCGGCTTCGACGAGCGCAGCCGGGGCCGGGGCTTCGGCCTGCTCGGCATACACGAGCGTATTCGCGCGCTCGGCGGCACCTGTCGCATCGAGGGTTCGAGCGGGCATGGCACCTGCATCGAGGCGCGGGTGCCGTTGCCCGCGCGTGTGGCGGGGCCCTCGTGAGCGCGGCACCGATCAGGCTGATGCTGGTGGACGATCACGCCATCGTGCGCTCCGGATTCCGTCGCCTGCTCGAGCAGGAGCCGTTGCTGCACATCGTCGCCGAAGCCGAAAGCGGCGAGCGCGCCTACGCGGCCTACATCAGGGAGCTGCCCGACGTGGTGGTCATGGATCTGTCCATGCCGGGCATGAGCGGCTTCGAGACCATACGGCGCATCCTCGCGCGCGAGCCCGCCGCGCGCATCCTGGTGTTCACCATGCACGAGGATGCGATGCGCGCCGAACGCGCGATCGAGCTGGGCGCGCGCGGCTACGTCACCAAGGGCAGCGCGCCCGACGTGCTGGCGAAAGCCATCGTCGAGGTGGCCGCGGGCCGGCTGTTCCTGAGCGCGGACGTTGCACAATCGATCGCCCAGTCCAAGCTTTCGGGTGAGGAGAGTCCGCTCAAGGTGCTCACGGCGCGCGAGTTCGAGATCTTCCGACTGCTGGTGGCCGGAACGGGCGCAGCCGACATCGCCCGCATCCTGAATCTGAGTGCCAAGACCGTGGCCAATAACCGCACACTGATCAATCAGAAGCTGCACGCCTCGGGCGACGTTGAACTGGTACTGCTCGCACTGCGTCACGACCTGGTGGGACAGGGGCTGTAGCGCTTTCGTCCCACTTGGAGAGCCAAATGGGGGTCGCTATGTCAAAAGCGCACCATGTATCCGAAAAACAACACGAAAATGCTGCGAAATCTAGAACTTTTATGCTTTAATGAAACTTGAAACGCTGGGCATGTCGCTTGCATTTTGAATTCGAAGGGGACGCGCATGCCGCGCCAGGCGGATCGACTCCGCGGACCAGCGACGCTACTGGAAAAAATACCTAGGAAGGAGCAGCCGATGAATCATATCCATAGAAAGTTGTACCCGCTCGCCACGATTGCGGCGGGGGTGTGCACTCTGTCGATGGCCCTGCCGGCATCGGCAGTCGATCTCTCGACGCCGGACGGAAGCTGGAAGTTCACCATCGACGGCAATATCAACGCCGACTATATCTACTCGAACTGCGAGAAGGCCTCTTCGGTCAAGCCCGTGGTGACGGTGGGCGGCGCCTGCACCGGCGATGCCAGCGGCAACAGCTTCTCGAACGTGGGCAATGGTCTGCTGCCCGCCGCCTTTACTTTCGGCGTGTCCACCACGCAGGCGGGAATCGATCTCGCGGCGCACCTGGGCCTGTACCCCGGCATCGACACCAATGACGGCGGCAGTCCGAACCTGCAGCAGACTGCGGGCGGCACCACCAACGTCGCGCTGGGCACCACCGGACTGGACGTTCGCCAGGTCTACATGACCTTCGGCAACAAGGACATGGGTACATTCACCCTGGGCCGCAACTTCGGCCTGTTCGGTTTCGATGTGATCGTCAATGACATGACGCTGCTCGGCGTCGGCGTCGCTGGCAGCATGTCCGGTCCGAGTCCTGCGAATACCTCGCTGGGTTCGATCGGCTTCGGCTACATCTACACCGACACTTACGCGCAGATGAACTACACCACGCCGGACTTCAGCGGCGCCAACCTCACCATCGGTATCTTCGATCCGGTCAACTCGCTGACCGAACCGGGTACCGCGGCCGCCAAGAGCGCACCGGGCTTCCACGGCAAGCTGGCCTGGAAGGGCGATTTCAACGGCGTGAAGGTGTCGCTGTCGGCAACCGGCATCGAGCAGCAGCAGAAGTTTGACCTCTCGGCCACCTCTGCCGGCAGCTTCCAGAGTGTCGGCGGCGATGTGTTTGGCAAGGTGGACATCGGCGGCCTGTCACTGATGGCCTCGGGCTATGACGGCAAGGGCATGGGCACGACCGGCCTGTACATCCTGGCCTCCGATGCCGACGGCAATGCGCGTAACTCCTACGGCTACCTGGTGCAGGCGACCTACACCGTCGGCCCGGTGAAGTACGGCGTGAACTACGGCGTTAGCCGGCTGTCCTTCGCCAACGCGACCGACCGTCTCACGACGCCGTTCCTGCTGTCGGAGAATGCCAAGGTCACGGGCGGCCTGTACTACTCGATGACCAAGAACCTGACGCTGCTTGGCGAAGTGAGCTGGGTCAATACGACCGCTCATACCGATAGCAATGTGAACAACAACACCAGCGTCAACGTCAACGTTGGCGCCTTCCTGGCGTTCTAGTTCAGTCCCTGTCCCTGATCCGCCGGCGCCCTTCGGGGCGCCGGCTTTTTTTTGCCATTGGCCCGGGCTTGCCGGGCCGGGCCGGGCTGGCCGACCCGGGTCGGGTCGGGGCTCACGCCTGCGTCGACTCCTCGGGCCGCAGCCAGCGCGCGGCCAGCGGCGGGATCAGCAGCAGGCTCACGAGGGTCGAGGACACCAGTCCACCGAGGATCACCACGGCCATGGGGCCTTCGATCTCGTGACCGGGCTGGTGCAGCTGGATGGCCACCGGCAGCAGCGCCAGGCCGGTGAGCAGCGCCGTGAGCAGCACCGGCGTGAGTCGCTCCTCGGCGCCGCGCAGCGCGGTCTGAAGACTCCAGCGACAGCCTTCGACGCGCACCAGGTGATCGTAGTGCGAGATGAGCAGGATGGTGTTGCGCGCGGCCATGCCGAACAGCGCCACGAAGCCCACCATGGCCCCCAGCGACAGGGAACCGCCCGTCAGTGCCACAGCGGCGACGCCCCCGATCAGCGTGCTGGGCAGCGCCGTGACCACGAGCACCACGTGCCGGCCGCGGCCGAAGGCCAGGGCCAGCAACAGCACGATCAGCACCAGCGCGGCCGCCGAGTGCAGCAGCAGCTCGCGCGCGGCGGCGGCCTGCGCCTGTGCGGCGCCGCCGAAGCGCAGGTAGACCCCGGTCGGCAGCTTGACCTGCGCGGTGATGGCCCGGCGCGCGGCCTCGGCGAAGCCCCTCTGGTCGGAGGTCTCCGGGTTGGCTTCGACCACCTGGCGACGCAGGCCGTCCTCGTGATCGACCAGGCTGCGCGCCGATACCATGGTCAGGTCGGCCACTGCGGACAGCGGCACCAGCGCGCCCCCGCTGCCGCGCAGCAGCAGTGCACCGACGGCCTGCGGTGAGGCGTCGGCACGCGCGATGCGCACGGTCACCGGGACGCTGCGGTCGGCCTGATCGAGCTGCGCGACCTGCTCGCCGTGATAGGCGGCATTGACCGTCTGCAGCACGTCGGCGGCCTGCAGCCCGTACAGCGCAAGCTGACCCGGCCGCAGCTCCAGGTGCAGCTCGGGCTGGCGCGGGGGCACCTTGAGCCGCACGTGGCCGCTGTGGGGCAGGGTCTGCAGCACGGCGGCGATCTGCGAGGCCACGGCATCATCGATGTCGAGGTCGGAGCCGAATATGCTGACGAAGAATGCCGCTGAATCGCCCGACAGCGTCTCGCCGATGCGCTCGGCCAGCACCGAATAGATTTCGACCAGCTGGTTGGGAAAATCGTCGAAAGTCTGCCGGATGCGCCGCTCGATCTGCGTCGCGTCGTAGCCCTTCGATGAGTCGATCTGCACCTCGAACTCGCTCTTGTTGGGTGCGTCCGGATCCTGCCCGTTCTCGGAGCGGCCGATCTGCTCGGCCACGCTCTTGACTCCGGGGATGGCCGACAGGCGCTGCGCGATGCGGGCCCCGAGCCGCGCGGTCTCTGTCAGGGCTATACCAGGGCGCAATGAGGCATGGGCAATGAGGTAGTCTTCGCGGAAGTCGGGCAACAGCCGCGCGCCGAGCAGGGGCATCAGCACGATGCCCGCGATGCCGGTGATCAGCAGCAGCGCCAGCACCACGCGCGGGTGGACATGAAGCCCGGAAATGACGCGCTGCTGAGCGCGCTTGCAACGCAGCAGGAACGGCGCCTCCTGCCGGGGTTGGTAGCGACTCATGACCAGTGCGCACAGTGCCGGCGTAGCGCTCATCGCCACCAGCAGCGAGATGCCCACGGCCAGCAGGAAGGCGATCGAGAGCGGGCGAAAGAATGAGCCCTGCAGGCCGGAGAGCATCAGTATGGGCAGGAACGCCACGGCCACCGCCACCGTGGCGTAGAACACCGGTTGGCGCACCTCGAGCGAGGCGCCGACGAACAGGCTGCGGATGTCCGCGCCCCTGGCCGCGGTGCGCCGCCGGCGCGTGATGTTCTCGACATCGATCACGGCATCATCGACGACCACGCCGAGCGCCACGACCAGGCCGCCCAGGCTCATCGTGTTGAGCGTGATGCCGAGGCTCGTGAGAATCCACACCGTGGCGAGCAGCGATAGCGGGATCGAGCTGAACGAGACCAGCGCGCCGCGCCAATCGCGCAGCGCCACCAGCAGCAGCGTCACGACCAGCACCGCGCCGATCAGCAGCGAGTTGCGCAGCTTGCCGATGGCGCTCTCGATGAAGCTCGCGGGCCGCAGCAGCGCCGCATGGTATTGCACCCCGTGCTGTGCAAGCTGCGGTGCGAGCGTATCCAGCCGCTGCTCGAGGGCGCGCGTGACATCGAGCGTATTGGCGCCGTACTGTGTGGAAGTCTCCACCAGGATGCCCGGGACACCGCCGATCATGGCGTCGCCGAAGCGCGGCTCGCTGCCGTCGATGACCGTCGCCACATCTCCAATGCGCAGCGGCACGCCGCCGCGGCTGGCCAGCAGCGCCTGCGCCAGGGCCGCCGGGGTCGCGCCCGCGGGCTGCGCCTGCAGCACGATGCGCTGCGTGGGCGTCTCGATGTAGCCGCCGCCGATGAGCTGCGTCGCGCGCCGCGCCGCTGACGACACATCCTCGAGCGTGAGTCCGGCGGCGGAGAGCTTGAATGGATCGACCAGCACTTGGCGTTCGCGCGATTCGCCGCCGAAGATCTGCGCCTGCGCCACGCCCGGGACGGCCAGGATCAGCGGCTGCAGTGTCCAGCGCACCAGATCGCGCAGCTCGATTGGCGAGAGCCGATCGCTGGTGAAGCCAAAATGCACCAGGTATTCCATCGAGGAACTCAGCGGCGAGAGCAGCGGCGGTCCCGTGCCGGCGGGCAGCAGTCCGCTGGACTCGGCCAGCCGCTCGGTCACGACCTGGCGCTGGCGGTATGGATCGCCGCCGCGCGTGAACACCACCTGGATGGCTGATAAGCCCTGGCTCGAGGTGGATCGAACGGCCTCGACATTGGCCGTGCCTGCGAGCAGGCCCTCGAGCGGCCGCGTGACCAGCGCTTCGACCTGCGTGGCATCCAGTCCCGGCGCTTCGGCCTGCACCAGCACGTGCGGCGGCGCAAAGTCGGGGAACACGTCGAACTGCGCATTCAGCAGCGCTGCGGCGCCGAGCAAAGCCACCAGTATGGACAGTGCCGTGATGATGCGCGGGTGCGCGAGAGAGGCGCGGACGATGAGGGCGAGCATGGGCTAGTCGTGATCCTCTTCCTCGGCCGAGAAACTGCCGAGTCCCTGCAGCGACCAGAGCACGCCGGCCCCGGTGGCGACGATCAGGTCGTCGGCGTCGATGCCCTGGACCAGCCATGCGGTGCCCGCCGCCTGGATGAGCTTGATGGGCACCGGCGTGTACTGCTGCCGGCCTTGCTTGTCCTGGGTCGAGAGCCGCCGGTACACGTACGCCCCCTGCTCGCCGTACAGCAACGCGCTCGCCGGCACCAGCACGCCGCCCTGCTGCGCGCCCTGCAGCGTCACGCGCATGCGCGCACCGATGCCCAGCCCCGCGGGCGGATGCTCGATCTGCAGCAGCAGGCCCACGGTCTGCGAATCGCTCGCGCTGTGAGCGAGGGTGCCGAGCACGCGGCCCGCCGCCTTGGTGCCGTCGAGGTCCAACTCGGCCGTTTGCGGTATGGCGCCGAGGCGCAGCCGGCCGGGCAGGTCGGCGCGTATGAGCATGCTGCGGCCGCTGGTCAGTGCATCGAGCAGGGCCGCGAGCTGCGCGTCCTGCAGCCCAACCAGGGGTCCCCACTGCAGCGTGAAGGCCGCGCTGGCCGCGCGCGCCTGCGCGTGGGCCTCGATCTGCACCGCCTGGGCGCCCTCCACCGATTTGAGCGACGCCTCGGCGGCTCCGCGGTACAGCCCCTCGAGCCGCTGTGCCTCGGCGCCGGCGGCCCGCTCCGCCGCCCGGGTGCTCTGCAGGCGCCCGGCATCGGCGATGAGCGCCCCGGGGTCGAGCACCTCGCCGTAGCCATCGATCTGCTCGCCTGCTTTGGCCGGCAGCGGATGCAGCACGGTGAGGCCGACCGCTTCCTGCTGCTCGGCGCTCAGCGCCGGATGTGCGGTGTCCACCGTGGCGGGCGGCGGCCCCTCGTCGTCTTCATCGGCCCAGGCGCCGGTGCCGCCGAGCGCCAGGCCCACGAGGGCGCAGAGCACGGCGATGCCGAGCCGAAGAGGGGGGCCCAGGAGCGCAGGGCCGCTGCTGCGGCGAGGTGAGGACGGGCGGTGGTCGGTGGGGGATGCCATGGATTACTCCGTGCGCCAGGTCAGCGGCAGCGCGCATTCCGGGCCCTCCAGCGGCCGGCGATACGCCCCTTCCAGTGCGGCGAAGGCGAGCTGCGCCTCGTAGGCAGCCTGCAGCGCCAGCAACTGTGCTTCGATGAGTTGCGTGCGTGCCAGCAGCGCGCTCGCGCGGTCGGCCGCGCCGGCGTGCAGCGCGCGCTGCGCGGTCTCGTCCAGGTGCTGCGCCGTGAGGGCGGCGGCCTGGGCGTTCTGCCAGGCCTGGCGCGCGCGCGGCCAGTCGTGCTCGGCCCGCTCGATCTCCTCGATCAGTCCCGCCTGAACGGCCTGCACGTGCCTGCCTGCCAGAGCGCGCCGCGCCACGGCCTCGCCGATCGGCCCCTCATTGCGATTGAACAGCGGCAGCTCGAGGCTCACGCCGAGCTCGTTGTCGCCCAGAGTCTCGTTCAACTGATTCTCGCGCACCCCACCGCGATCCCAGGCATAACCGGGCTCGAGGTGGACCGCGGGCCAACGCCGCGCGACCTCGGTGCGCAGCTCGTTCTCGGCCTGATCGTATTCGCGCAGCGTCCGCACGAGATCCGGGCGGTCGATCAGGGCTTCCTCGCGCCAGGACGGCGAGGGCGCGGGCGCGAGCGCGGCGATGTCGGTCCAGTGCGGCCACTGCAGCGGCACATCCGCGAGGGCGTCGTCGGACACCCCGACCGCGGCTGCGAAACGCGCCTCGGCGTCAACGCCGCGAGTCGCCGCCTCATCGAGCCGACGCTGCGCCGCCGCCAGCTCGAGTGTGGCAGGCGGGATCTCGGCCGTATCGATCTCGCCGGCCGCGACCCGCGTCTTCGTCGAGGCCAGCAGATCGGCGCGCGCGGCAACGAGCCGCTGCAGCAGCGCGGACTCATCGCGCGCGTGCGCCACATCGAGCAGCGCCTGTCGCAGCGCCGCGCGCACCTGCCAGATGGCCTCGGCGACATCCGCCTGGGCCGCCTGCGTGCGCAGGGCCGCATCGCGTTCTGCGCGGCTACGCTCACCGGGTCGCTGCAGCAGAAAATCCACTGACAGCCCGTACAGCCATGCAGCACCGCCGGCGGCCGCCGTGACGTATTCGTCGAACAAGTTGAGCGTTGGATTGGGACGCTGCCGCGCGGTGCGCTCACCGGCGGCGACGGCCGCGGCACGCGCACGCATCTCGGCGAGCTGCGGGTTGAGCATCAGGGCCGCCTGCAGCCATTGCGCGCGGTCCCAGCCGGAGGAGGGCGGCGGCAGCGAGGGGCCCAGCGCATCGAGGCGGCGCGCCTCGAAGGCCCGCGCGGTGGCGGCGGGATCGGGGGGCGCCTGCGGTGGCACGTGCACACAGGCCGCGGGCAGCACGGCCCACAGCGCGGCGAGCGGCCATTGCCGCAGGTACGCCCCGATACGCGGCGGCGCGCGCATTACGGCCCGGCAAATCGCGTGCACCGCGGCAGCGCCGCCCGGCATGTGTTCTCTCTCATCGATGGACGCGCATGCTGCATGCTGTTGCGAGCCAAGGCAATGGGTCGTCGGCGACACAGCGCGCCGGGCCGCGAGGCCGGTCTCGCGCGGCAAAATCCCATGCGCCACGCGGTACACTGACCGTGTGGAACAGGACAGCACGGCAACATGAAGGCACTGGTACTCGGCTCGGCCGCGGGCGGAGGATTTCCCCAGTGGAATTCCAATGCCGCGGCCTGCAATCGGGCGCGCCGCGGCGACCCGGCGGCGCGGGCGCGCACGCAGGCCTCCATAGCCGTCAGCGCCGATGCCGAGCACTGGTTCCTGTTCAATGCCGCGCCGGACCTGCGGCAGCAGATCGAGGCCACACCGGAGTTGCACCCGCATCACGGATTGCGCTCCTCGCCCATCGCCGGCGTTGTGCTCACCGGCGCGGACGTGGACGCGATCGCCGGACTGCTGACCCTGCGCGAGCGGCAGGCCTTGACCGTCTACGCCACGGCCAAGGTGCATGCCGTGCTGCAGGCCAACCCGATTTTCGACGTCCTCGCAGCCGACCTGGTCACCCGCTCGGTGCTGCCACTCGATTGCCCGCAGCGGCTCGAGCTACCCGGCGGCGCCGACAGCGGCCTGACGGTCGAGTGCTTCGCCGTGCCGGGCAAGGTGCCGCTGTACCTCGAGCAGCCGCAGGGCGCCCCGCCCATCGTGCTCGGCGAGGACACGGTCGGCGCCGCGATCAGCGACGGCCATTCGCGGCTGTTCTTCATACCGGGCTGCGCGGCAATGACCGATGCGATCGGGCAACGCCTGCGCGGCGCCGAGCTGGTGCTGTTCGACGGCACGCTGTGGCGTGACGATGAGATGATCCGGGCCGGACTGGGCGCCAAGAGCGGGCGCCGCATGGGGCACATGAGCCTCACCGGCGCCGAGGGCACCCTGGCCGCTTTCAAGGACCTGGGCGTCAAACGCAAGATCGTGGTGCACATCAACAACTCCAATCCCGTGCTGCTCGAGGACTCCAGCGAACGCGCCGAGCTGGAGGCCGCGGGGTGGGAAGTGGCGCACGACGGCATGAGGCTATCTCTATGAGCTCGAATTCCCCGCCGACGTTGCGATCGCCCGAGCAGCTCGAGGCCGAGCTGCGGGAAATCGGTGCGACGCGCTACCACAACCTGCATCCGTTCCATCGCCTGCTTCACGGCGGCAAGCTCAATCGCGGCCAGGTGCAGGCCTGGGCCCTCAATCGCTACTACTATCAGAGCCGGATTCCAGCCAAGGATGCCGCGTTGCTCTCGCGCCTGCCCACCGCCGAGCTGCGGCGCGCCTGGCGCAAGCGCATCGAGGACCATGACGGCACCGCGCCGGGCACCGGCGGCATAGCGCGCTGGTTGCAGCTCGCCACGGGGGTTGGCCTCGAGCGCGAGTACGTCGAATCCACGCGCGGGCTGCTGCCCGGCACGCGCTTTGCCGTCGATGCGTACGTGAATTTCGTGCGCGAGCGCAGCATCGAGGAGGCAATCGCCTCCTCGCTGACCGAGCTGTTCTCGCCCAACATCATCTCCGAGCGCGTCTCCGGCATGCTGCGCAACTACGATTTCGTCACCCCCGAGACCCTGGCCTATTTCACCCCGCGACTCACGCAGGCGCCGCGTGACAGCGATTTCGCGCTGGCCTACGTCAAGGAGCACGCGCGCACGGCCGAGCAGCAGGAGGCGGTGCTCGCGGCGCTGCGATTCAAGTGCGATGTGCTCTGGTCGCAGCTCGATGCACTGCATTTCGCCTATGTCGCGCCGGGTTACATTCCGCCGGGCGCGTTCGTACCCGCCGAGCAGGATCGGCTGGACAAGCGCGCCTAGGCCGCCTCGCCGCAAGCGGGGCGGCAGCGGACCCTGACCACTCCCAACGTCCTACCGGGTGAGAGCATTCTGACACCCGCTCGCTGCCGTCGATGATGGCTGCCGCCGCCGCGGCTCGACAATACTCGCCCCACTGCCAGGCGAACCCTTGAGCAGATGTTGCACGGTCAACGGTTGGCCGATGCGCCCGTTGACCCGCTGGAATGGATACAGCGTGGCGGTCGGGAATTCCGCGTAATCAGAAGGAGGATACGTATATGAAACGGATTGTGGCTTCTCTACTGTTCAGCAGCGTCATGCTCTGCGGCGCGCAGGCGTTCGCTGATGATACGGCGACAACTTCGACCTCGAAGACGACGACGACCCTGACCAATTCGCATGCGGTTCACAAGAAACTCATGAAGGATTGCATGGACAAGGCGCAGAGCAGCGGCACGGCCACGGCCGACGCCAGGAAGAGCTGCCAGGAGCAGGTCAAGACCCAGATGGCGCAGATGAACAATGCCGGCACTCTGCCTCCATCCAGCGTGCCGCAGAAGTCGGGTGAGTCGTCCAGCGATTCATCGAACCAGTCGTCGAGCGAGTCCAATCAATCGAGCAGTTACGGCCACTAGCGCCTGACGCTCGCGAGCGGATGGAACTCACGAGCGGATGGAGCAAATGGTCGCGGCCCCGTGGGACAGGCCCACGGGGCCGAGGCGCAATCAGAAGCGATACGCGGCGGTCAGCCAGAGGGCATTGCTTCTATCGGTATTCTGGATCTCGAAGCGCTGGTACTCGAGCCGGATGGGCAGGCGGCCGAACAGCGTGACCCCGGCACCGCCGCTGTAGATCAGATGATTGAGCGTGCGGCTTTGCGAGTAGAAGCCGCCGATGGGCGTATCGACGTCCTGCCGATAGCGATAGAAATAGTCACCGCCCGAGACGAACAGCTCGAATGGCCCCAGCGGCAGTGTCCCGGTCAGGGTCGGCGCCCAGCCGTCGATGACGTTCTTGACGCGCACGCCCGGAGCGAGAAACCTGGTGTTGGTTCCGAGATTGATATAGGAGGCCTCGATCGACAGAAACGGCATGAATCGCCAACCGCCAAAGACCTTGTAGGCCGTGTCGGTGGCGCTGTAATGGTCGATGGTGCTGCCGAGCTCGGCCGCGTTGTCGATGCGCGTGCCATAGCTGCCGACGCCGCCGCCGACGTAGAGGCCCTGATTCGCATCCGCGAGCAGCGGCATTGCGGCGATCGACATCACCGTAATCGCGGCGAGGGAGATGATCCTGGTCATGACGGTATTCCTCGATGTAACTGGTCCAGGCATCGTGAGCGGTGCGGTGGGCCGGGCGATACGCGGCTCGACCGGCTCTGCCGGTCGGACGGAACTGACGGGCTGAGGGCCGGCGCCGTCAAACACACGCGCTGCAAAGCACGTAAAATGTCCATTTCGGGCAAGGAGTGAGTCATGCCGGAAGCGCAGCAAGGGGTGTCGTCGGCCGCCACGGAAAATCTCGACGCCGGCAGGGCCGGGTCCTATCGCATCGGTGACATCGCGGTGCATCGCCTGGGCTTTGGTGCCATGCGCCTGACCGGTCGCGGCCTCTGGGGCGAGCCGGCCGATCGCCAGGAGGCGCTGCGAACACTCAGGCGCCTGCCGGAGATCGGCGTGAATTTCATCGACACGGCGGACTCCTACGGCCCCGACGTTGCCGAGAAACTGATTCGCGAGGCGCTGCATCCCTATGGCGCGATCCTCATCGCCACCAAGGCCGGGATGGCGAGAACCGGACCGGACAAATGGGTGCCGCTGGGGCGGCCCGAATACCTGATCCAGCAGGCCCACAAGAGCGTGCGGCAGCTCGGTGTCGAGCAGATCGGTCTATGGCAGCTGCATCGGATCGACCCGAAGGTGCCGCGCGATGAGCAATTCGGGGCCGTCAAGGAGCTGCTGGCCTCCGGAGTGATCCGCAACGCCGGGCTCAGCGAGGTGAGCGTGGCCGACATCGAGGCCGCCTCCAAGGTGTTCACAGTGGCGAGCGTGCAGAACCGCTACAACCTCGTGGAGCGAGCCAGCGAAACGGTACTCGAGTACTGCGAGCGACATGGGATCGGCTTCATTCCCTGGTTTCCGCTGGCGGCCGGCGCTCTGGCCAAGCCGGGATCGCTGCTGGACGGCATCGCCAGGCGCCACCGCGCCTCACCCAGCCAGATTGCGCTCGCCTGGGTGCTCAAGCGCAGCGCGGTCATGCTGCCCATTCCGGGCACCTCCAAGCTCGCGCATCTGGATGAGAATGTCGCGGCGGCGAATGTGCAGCTCTCGGAAGAGGATTTCGCCGCGCTCGATCGCGAAGGCAAGGCTCAAGGGCGACGCTGACGAGCGGCGCTTCAGCCCATCGCTTCGAGCCTGCCGGCGCTTGGGGTATCGAGCGGAATTTTGACGCAGAAGCGCGCGCCCCGTCCGGGGCCGTCGCTGATGGCGGCGATGGTGCCACCGAGCTGCTGCGCGGCCACGGCGCTGCTGTGCAGCCCGAAGCCGTGGCCCTGGGTCTTGGTGGTGAAGCCGAATTCCCAGATGCGCGGCAGCAGCTCCGCCGGAATCCCGACGCCGGAGTCCTGCACCGAGATCTCGAGCTGACCCAGCGCGACGCCGGCCCGGATCGCGATGCGCCGCGGAACCGAGCCGTTGGCGCTCATGGCATCGCAGGCGTTGGCGATGAAATTGACGACGATCTGCAGCAGCTTGTAGCGATCGGTCACTACTTCCGGCATGTCGGCGATCTCGCGCTCGATGTCCACGCCGCGCAGCTCCTGGCCCTTCAGGGTCAGGGCAGTATCCACCAGCTCGCGCACATCGACCGCTTCCTCGGCGCTGCCCACGCGCGCGAACGATTGCTGGGCCTGCACGATCTCGCACAGGTACTGCACGTGCCCGCTGATGGCATCGATCTCCTGCTGCAGCCCCACGACATCCTTCGCCGTCTGAGCACCGAGCGCGCTCAAGTACTCGGGCAGCCGCTTGCCGCGCGGATCGCTGGTGAAGAAGGCGCCCAGCGCGTCACGATGCTCATCGAGCAGGTCCGCTACGCGTTGCACACGGTCGAATTGCGAGGTCTTGAGCCGCGCCTGCACGGTCGAGGAGGCGACGCCGAGGCTGTTGAGGACGTTGCCGACGTTGTGCAGCACCCCGGTGGCCACCTCCGCCATGCCCGACTGATGCGAGGCCTCACGCAGCTGGCGCTGAAGCTGGCGCTCGCGCTGCTCGGCGGCCACGCGCTGGCTGATATCGAGGGTGATGCCGACCAGGCGACGCTCCGAAGTGCGGGAATCGGTCACCAGCGCCGCCAGCGAGTCCAGATGCGCGATGCCGCCGTCCGGGCGGATGATGCGAAAGGTCACGTGGAGCTGAGTGGACAGTCGCACCGCGTCATTCCATGCGGCGTGCGCGATCGCAATGTCATCGGGATGGATCATCTTCACGACGGTGTCGAAGGTCGGCTTGAACCTGTCCGCGCTGCAGCCGTAGATCGAGTACATCGTGTCGTTCCACCACAGCTCGTCATTGCGCTCCTGCCATTCCCACACGCCCGCGTGCGCGGCCCGGGTCGCAATGGCGAAGCGTATGGACAGGGCCTCGAGTTCGGCCTGGCGCTGGTAGGATTCGGTGATGTCGAGGTTGGCGCCGAGCGCCCGCAGGCGCGCGCCGCCGGCGTCGTAGAAGAAGCGCTGATACATCTGGATATGGCGCAGCGAGCCGTCGGCATCGCGCCGGCGCGAGCGTGTGGACAGCATCGGATCGCCCCGCGCCGTGGCCGCATCGGTCATGGCCATGCCGGCCTGCCGATCCTCGGGCAGGAGCTGGTCGAACATCGCCTCGCCGGCGGCGTGAACGGCTTCGGGATTCAGGTCCTCCTGCTCGGCGCCCAGGTCGACCCAGGTGATCTTCATCTGCTTGAAGTCGTATTCCCAGGACTGCAGCCCCGCGGCCTGGGTCGCCAGGCTCAGGCGCTCGAGCAACTGGCGCTCCTTCGAGGCATCGCGCGCGGCCCGTTCCGCGGCTTCGACCTCCTGCGTCACGTCCCAGCTCACACCGAGCGAGCGCTGCGGCTTGCCGGCATCGTCACTGTAGGTGCGCGCGAACGCCTGCACGTGCCGGATGGAGCCGTCGGGCAGCACCAGGCGGTAGCGGAACGAAGCGTGATCCTCGCCGCGGGCGAGCGAGTCCGTTATTGCCTTGCCGCCGGAGTGCTGATCCTCGGGGTGCACCCACTTGAACAGGTCGCTGCCCAGTTCCACGCCGAAATGACGCCGCGACGCTGCGGCCGCCTCGGCCGCCGGCAGGCGGCTCTCATCCCAGGTGATGGCATAAGTATTCCAGTCGAGCTCCCAGCAGTAGATGCCGGCCGCCTGGGTCGCGATGCTCAGGCGCTCGAGCAGCGCCTGCGACTGCTCGGCCTCGAGCTGGCCCAGCCGCTGGGCCTGCTGCGCCTTTCGCTGCAGCAGCCAACCTCCAATGCCTGCGATCAGGCCCTGGCCGACCACCAGGCCCCACAGGACGGGTCCATGCACGAGCATTGCCACCACGAGCGTCGCGCTGATCATGAGCGCCAGGACCAGGGCCAGCAGCTGCGCCGGACCGAAGCGCCCGGTGCTGCGAAGTTGGCGTACCGGCTGCGTCGTGCTCAGCATGGTGGAGCGCTCGCCACCGTCATTTCGCGCCGGCGGCCGGCGGCAGCATGGCCAGCCTGCTGTGCGTGCGCTCGGCCCGGTGCAGGCCGCCCTCGATCTCGGGCGCACTACCACCGCGCAGCAACTGCTCGAACGCAGCCGCGTCGACGGGCTGGCTGAAATAGAATCCCTGGTACTGATCACAGCCGAGCTGTTGCAGGAACTGCATCTGATCGGCGGTCTCGACCCCTTCGGCGACCACCTTCAGGCGCAGGCCGTGTGCCAGCGAGATGATCGCCTGCACGATGGAGGCGTCGTCGGCCGAGGTCATGACGTTGGTGATG
>DATDHV010000032.1:0-18739 GCA_036521395.1 Steroidobacteraceae bacterium
GTCGCGGCGTGCCTGGCGGGGCTTGCGCTTTTCCCAGGCCGCAAGGGCGGCCAGGAAAACGAGGCCGGCGATCAACAGAATCCAGCGCAGCTCCGCCATGCGCTCACATGGCCGCGAGCTTGACGGCTTCGTCGATGTCGACCGCAACCAGGCGCGATACCCCGGGCTCGTTCATGGTCACGCCGATGAGCTGCGAAGCCAGCTCCATCGTCACCTTGTTGTGGGTGATGAAGATGAACTGCACACGACTGGACATCTCGCGCACGATATCGCAAAACCGGCCGACGTTGTGCTCATCGAGGGGCGCATCGACCTCATCGAGCAGGCAGAATGGCGCCGGGTTCAGATCGAAGATCGAGAACACCAGCGCCACCGCAGTCAACGCCTTCTCGCCGCCCGAGAGCTGCGAGATGGTGCTGTTGCGCTTGCCCGGCGGCCGGGCCATGACGGCGACCCCGGCGCTGAGTGGATCCTCACCGACCAGCTCCAGGTAGGCATGGCCGCCGCCGAACAGCCGCGGGAACTTCTCCTGCAGCCCGGCGTTGATGCGATTGAAGGTGTCGTCGAAGCGCGCGCGCGTCTCGCGGTCCATCTTGCGCATGGCCTGATCGAGCGTCGCCAGCGCATCACTGACATCGCCGAACTGGCGGTCGAGGTAGCTCTTGCGCTCGCTCTGCTCGGCCAGCTCATCGATCGCGGCCAGATTGACCTGACCGAGCTTCTCGATGTCGGCGCGCAGCTCCTCGAGCCGGATTTCCCACTGCTCGATGCGCGCCTCCCCGGGCAGGCCGGCCAGCACCGTTTCGAGCTCGCACTGGGTGGCAGCGAACTGCTCGAGCAGCGCCTCGCGCCGCAGGCGCGAGGCCTGCGCCGCCAACCGCGCCTGCTCCATGGATTCGCGGGCCGCGCTCACGCGCTGCTGTGCGCCGAGGCGCCGTTCCTCCAGGCCCTGCAACGCACGCTCGCTGTCTTCGAGCGCACGCCGCGCATTAGCGAGCTCGAGCTCCACTTCCGCGCGCCGGGCCAGATGATCCTGCAGGCGCAGCTCGAACTCGGCGATCGGCGCATCGCCCTGGGCCAGCGTACCGAGCAGCCCCTCACGTTGCGCTTCGAGTCGTGTGCGCTGCTCGTGCATGCGCACCAGCGCGCCGTCCATCGAGGCGCGCGTGGCGCGGCGGCTCTCGAGGCGAATCAGGCCATCACGCAATTCGAGCTGGGCGCTCTGCGCGCGCTCGCGCGCGCTGGCGGCCTGCTCGCGGCGCGACTCGCGCTCGGACTCGAGCTCCATGCGTGCATCATCCAGGCGCGAGAGGGCCTGGATCGCCGCCTCGTGGGCCTCGCGCGCGCGCCCGAGGGCTTCGCGCGAGCGCGCCATCTCGAGTGCCACCTCGGCCTGCTCGGCCTCGATGCGCGCGCGGCGCAGCCCGGCCTCCTCGTGCCGTACCTGTAGCGCCTCGAGGCGTCCTCGCAGGTCGGCGTGCTCGCGGTGGGCGCTCTGGATGCGCCCCTGGGTCGCATCGCGATGCCTCTCGGCCGCGCCGAGCTGCGCGCGCAGCTCGGCGATCTCCTGCTCGAGCGCCCGCACGCCCTGATCGGCCGCGGCGCAGTGCTCGCGCAGCCCCTTGAGACGGTGCTCGCGCTCGAGCACCCCCGCGTGCGTGTCACCGCCGCGGTTGACGCGCAGCCATCCGCGCCCGATCCATTCGCCGGCCGGCGTGATGAGCGATTCGCCGGCGGCCAGAGCGCCGCGCTGGCGCAGCGCCGCGGCCAGCGAGTCACTGGTGCGGACGCAGGCCAGCAGCGCCAGGGCTCCCTGGGGACCGCGCGCGTGCGCGGCCAGCGTGCCGACGGGATCGGCGCCGCCCGCTGCGGTTTCGAAAAACCCCATGTTGCCGCCCTTGAGCGTCGCCAGGGACGGCGCCAGGGTGTCGAGGGCCTCGACGTGCACGGCCTCCAGATAATCGCCAAGCACCGTCTCGACCGCGCGCTCCCAGCCTTCCTCGGCCTCGAGCAGCTGTGCCAGCCGCGGCGCCTCGCGCAGGCCGGGCAGCGCCGAAAGCCAGTCCGCCGCCTGCGCATCCTTCTCGCGCAGCGCCGCTTTCTGCAGCGCGTCCAGCGACATGAGCTCGGCGCGTACCTGATCACGCTCCTGGCGCAGCCGCTCGAGGCGCCCGCCGGCGAGCTGCTCCGACGAGCGCAGCGCCTGGACTCGTTGCAGCGCCTGCTCGAGCTGGCCCGCGACCGATTCCGCCGCGGCACGCGCCTGGGCCTCCTGTTCGCGCAGATCCTCCAGGGCAGCATCGGCCTCGCCCGCGATCAACGCCTCGCGCTCGAGGCTCAGGCGATCCGACTGCGCCTGCAACCGATGTCGCTGGCTCTCGAGCTGCTCGATGCGGGCGGTCTCGACCTCGGCGCTCTGGCGCGCGGCGCCGATGTCGCGGTTGAAATCCTCCCAGCGTTGCTGCCAGCCGGCCAGCTCGGCCTCTGCGGCCGCGAGCAGCGCGTCCGCCCCGGCTTCGCTTTCGGCCCGGGCCGCGACCAGCGGCTCGAGCTCGGCCAGCTCGGCACGTGCGGCCTGAAGCTGCTGCTCGTCGTGCGCGATCTGCTGGGTGTTGGTCTCGAGGTTGGCGGTGACCTGGTTCAGGTCGCTGCGGGCACGCTCACGCAGCTCGCGGCTGAAGCGGATGCTCTCCTCCGCGCGCGTGACTTCGGCGCCGAGCTCGTAGTAGCGGCCCTGGACGCGCGCCACCGCCTCGCTGAGCTCGGTGTGAAACTCGCGCTGCTTCTCGATCGCCGCCTCGGCCGAACGCTGGTCGGCGAGCGCCTGCTGCATTGCAATCTCACAGCTACGCACACTGCTGTCCTGCACCATCGCGCCGCTGTCGAGTTCGCGCAGGCGCAGCCCCAGCAGCTCGGCGGTCAGCGTGCGCTCCTGGGCCTTGAGATCCTGGTAGCGCCGCGCGACGTTGGCCTGGCGCTGCAGGTGGCGTATCTGCTTCTCCACCTCATCGCGCAGGTCCTGCACGCGAGCGAGGTTCTCGCGCGTGTCGGCCATGCGGGCCTCGGTCTCGCGCCGCCGCTCCTTGTACAGCGAGATTCCTGCCGCCTCCTCGATGAATGCGCGCATGTCGTCATGCCGCGCTTCGATGACGCGCGAGATCATGCCCTGCTCGATGATCGCGTAGCTGCGCGAGCCCAGGCCCGTGCCCAGGAACAGGTGCGTGATGTCCTTGCGCCGGCAGCGCCCGCCATTGATGAAGTACGCCGAGCTGCCATCGCGCGCGACGGCGCGCTTGAGCGAGATCTCGCTATAGCCGGCGTAGGCGCCGCCGATCTTGCCGTCGGCGTTGTCGAACACCAGCTCGACCGAGGCGGCGCCGATGGGCTTGCGCGCGCTCGAGCCGTTGAAGATGACGTCCGCCATCGAATCGCCGCGCAGGTGGCGCGCCGAGAGTTCCCCCATGACCCAGCGCACGGCATCGATGATGTTGGATTTGCCGCCGCCGTTGGGACCGACCACACCGATCAGATTGCCCGGCAGGTTCACCGCGGTGGGATCGACGAAGGATTTGAACCCGGCGAGCTTGACCTTATTGAGCCGCATCGTTCCCGTCCTGGTGTGCCCTAAGCCGATGTGACAATCGCCGCTCCCCTGTCCGCACCCGCGCCTGACCGCGCGCTCGCGGCGCATCGTGCGCGCCCGCTTCACCGCTAGTGTAGATTATCCGCACGCCGCTTTCGATGCACCCGAGACGAAACATCTTCCATGCCGAGCAGTCCGTCCAGCCAGATCGAGACCTTCGAGAATCCGGCCCCGGCCCACGACTACACCATCCGCATGAGCATTCCGGAATTCACCTGCCTGTGTCCGCGCACCGGGCAACCGGATTTCGCCACGCTCGAACTCGAGTACGTCCCCGACCGCCTGTGCATCGAGCTCAAGGCCCTGAAGCTGTATATCTGGTCGTTTCGCGATCGCGGCGCGTTCCACGAGGCGGTGACGAACGAGATCATCGAGCACCTGGCGCGGACCGTGACGCCGCGATTCATGCGGCTGACCGCGCGCTTCAACGTGCGCGGTGGAATCACCACGCAGGTGGTGGCCGAGCGGCGCGCCGCGCATTGGCTGGCGCCCGCTCCGGTGGCGTTACCGTAGCCGCCACACCGCTCGCTGGACGCTGCGCCACGTGCGCTGTACAGCCTTCCTTGCGTCGGTATAATCGCGCGTTCTCTAACCGACCGGCGAGCATGTCAGGAGCGAGCAGATGCCCGGCAAGAAGACCGGATCCAAGGTCACTAAGCCCAGAAAGGCCGCGCCGAGCAGGCCTTCGCTGCGGCGCCCGGAAGCGCGCCGGCCGGCGGCAGCGAGTCGCAAGGCCGTGGCCGCCGCGGCCGCCAAGCCGGTCGCAAAGGCGCCCCCCAGGAGCACTGCCGAGCGCAGGGCCGACGGTCACGGACCGGCACGCCCGGCCCCGGGCGGCGGCCCTCTCGCCCATGCTGCGCCGGCCGGTGAACTCGCGGCCACGGTGACCTCGATCGCGAGCCGCGCGGCCGCGCACGAGGCGGATGAGGGAGACGGTCCGGAGCCTGGCAGCCTGCTGGCAGGTCCGCGCAATGTAAAGCCCTACGTCGCCAAGCGCGGCGAGCAGTACATGAGCAAGCAACAGCTCACGCACTTCCAGCAGATCCTGCTCAACTGGAAGCGCGACCTCATGCAGGAAGTGGATCGCACCGTCTCCCATATGAAGGACGAGGCCGCCAACTTCCCCGATCCCAACGACCGCGCGACCCAGGAGGAGGAGTTCAGCCTGGAGCTGCGCACACGCGATCGCGAGCGCAAGCTCATACGCAAGATCGAGGAAGCGCTCAAGCGCATCGAGGACGGCAGCTACGGCTACTGCCTCGAGACAGGCGAGGAAATCGGCATCAAGCGCCTGGAGGCGCGCCCGGTCGCCACGCTTTCGATCGAGGCGCAGGAACGCCGCGAGCGGCGCGAGCGCCAGTACGGGGATCGGGACGACCGCTACCGCTGAGCCGGCGTGCCGCCGCCGCGGCCCACGCGCCCGCCCGGGGTTTGGCCGGATTTGGGTTCTTACTGCGCTTGTACTATGGTAGGCGTTCAGCAGTCCTGAATGGCCTGTCTGCATTTGCGTAGTAGCAGAGGACTTCAGCATGAGCGACATTCGCGTCATCAAGAAGTACCCGAACCGGCGCCTCTACGACACCGTGGAGAGCCGCTACATCACCTTGGAGGATGTCCGCCGGTTGGTATTGGGCGGCGTCGAGTTCGGCGTCATCGATAAACGCAGCCAGCAGGACATCACACGTCCGGTGCTGCTGCAAGTAATCGCCGAGCAGGAACAGCGCGACGGAACCGTGCTGAGTCAGGATTTCCTGGCCCTGTTGATCCGCAGCCACAGCGCCGGCCTTGAGGGCGTGCTCTCGACCTACCTGGAACAGAGCCTGCGGCTCTTCCTGAGCGAGAAGCCGCCGGCGGGCAGTCCGGCCGCTGCGGCGAGTCAGATGGCGCAGCAGAACCATCAACGCTGGCACAGCGCGCAGGAAGAGATCTTCCGCACGCTGCTGCGGACCGCGAGCGCGGCCGCGAGCTGACCCCGGCCGGCCTGTGCGCCGGCACTGCCGCTACGCCGACCCGGCGTGCGACAGCGCCCGAGTGCGCGCGTGCAATCAGCCCCCTTAGGTCAGGCGGCGTCCACGTTGCGCATGGACAGGCGAATGCGTCCCTGACGGTCGACTTCGAGCACCTTGACGCGGATCTGGTCGCCCTCCTTGAGCTTGTCCGACACACGCTCGACACGCTCGTCGGAGATCTGCGAGATGTGCACCAGGCCGTCGCGGCCGGGCAGAATGGTCACGAAGGCGCCGAAGTCCATGAGCTTCGCGACCCGCCCCTCATAGATGCGCCCCACTTCGACGTCCGCGGTGATCAACTCGATGCGCCGCTGCGCCTCGCGCCCGGCCGTGCCGTTCACCGAGGCGATCTTGACGGTGCCGTCGTTCTCGATGTCGATGGTCGTGCCGGTTTCTTCGGTGATCTGCCGGATCACGGCCCCGCCCTTGCCGATCACGTCGCGGATCTTCTCCGGGTCTATCTTGAGCGTGATGATCGAGGGCGCCCACTCGGACATCTTCGCGCGCGGCTCACGCAGCACCTTCGCCATTTCATCGAGTATGTGCAGCCGACCCTCGCGGGCCTGGGCCAGCGCCACGCGCATGATCTCCGGCGTGATGCCCTCGACCTTGATGTCCATCTGCAGCGCCGTGACGCCGTCGCGCGTGCCGGCGACCTTGAAATCCATGTCGCCGAGGTGATCCTCGTCGCCGAGGATGTCGGTCAATACCTGGAAGCGCGAGCCCTCGAGTACCAGGCCCATGGCCACGCCGGCCACCGCGCCCTTGGTCGGGACGCCGGCATCCATGAGCGCCAGGCTGCTGCCACAGACGCTCGCCATCGAGCTCGAACCGTTGGACTCGAGAATCTCCGACACGATCCGAATGACGTAGGGGAACACCGTCATATCCGGCATCACCGCGTGCACGCTGCGCCGCGCCAGGTTGCCGTGCCCGATCTCGCGCCGCTTGGGCGAGCCCATCATGCCGGTCTCGCCGACCGAGAACGGCGGGAAATTGTAGTGCAGCATGAACGGCTCGCGCCGCTCGCCTTCCAGCGCATCGATGATCTGCGCATCGCGCGTGGTGCCGAGCGTGGTGGCCACCAGCGCCTGCGTCTCCCCGCGCGTGAACAGCGCCGAGCCATGTGCGCGCGGCAGCACGCCGACCTTGACGCTGATCGGCCGCACGGTGCGCAGGTCGCGGCCGTCGATGCGCGGCTCCCCGGCCAGGATGCGCTCGCGTACGATGCGGCTCTCGAGCTTGAACAGCTCGTCGACCACGGCGTCGCTCTTCCACTGCGCTGGCTCCGCCGCCGTCAATGTGGCGGTCAGGTCGCGCTTGATCTCGCTCAGGCGCGCGGTGCGCTGCGTCTTCTCGGTGATGCGATAGGCCGAGGACAGCGCCTCGCCGCAGCGCGCGGCGACGGCCTCTGCCAGCGGGGCCTCGAAGGCCGGCGGCTTCCAGTCCCATTTCGGCTTGCCGACTTGCTCGGCCAACTCGCGGATGTTGCGGATCGCGATCTGCATCTGCTCGTGGCCGAACACCACGGCGCCGAGCATGATCTCCTCGGACAGGACCTTGGCCTCAGATTCCACCATCAGCACCGCCGGCTGCGTGCCGGCGACCACCAGTTCGAGCTGCGACTGCGCCTGATCGGTGCGCGTCGGATTGAGCAGGTACTTGCCGTCGCGATAGCCCACGCGCGCCGCGCCGATGGGCCCGTTGAACGGCAGGCCGGCGATGGTGAGCGCGGCCGATGCGCCCAGCAGCGCCGGGATGTCGGCATCGATGTCCGGATCGAGCGACACCACCGTCGCCACGACCTGCACTTCGTTGCTGAAACCATCGGGAAACAGCGGCCGGATCGGGCGGTCGATGAGCCGCGAGGTCAGCGTCTCACGCTCGGTTGGACGACCCTCGCGCTTGAAGAAGCCGCCCGGAATGCGGCCGGCAGCGTAGGTCTTCTCGATGTAGTTGACGGTCAGCGGGAAGAAATCGCGCCCGGGAATCGCGGTTTTCTGGGCGCAGGCCGTAACCAGCACCACCGTCTGACCCATGGAAGCGAGCACGGCGCCGTCGGCCTGGCGCGCCAGTTCCCCCGACTCGAGGGTCACGGCATGGGGACCATAGGAAAAAGTCTTCTTGAAGACAGTCACGCTTCAATCCTCGGGGGTGATCGATGCAGAAAGAAGAAGGCCGCGCCTTCCATCTGGAATTGCGCGGCCCGCGGAATCAGCGACGGAGCCCCAGGCGCTCGACCACTTCCTGATATTTGGCTGGACGGGTGGATTTGAGATAGTCCAGCAGTTTGCGGCGTTGATTGACCAGCTTGACCAGGCCGCGGCGCGAGGAATGGTCGCGCTTGTGGATCCCGAAGTGCTCGCCCAGACCATTGATGCGCTCCGAGAGCAGCGCGATCTGGACCTCGGGCGATCCGGTGTCTTTGGGGTCGCGGCGGTACTGCGCGAGCACCGTGCTTTTGTGTTCCGTGGACAACGCCATTGCGTGCAAAACCTCCGAGCAGTCGGTGCTCGAAAAAGATTGTCGTTTTGAAGGCCGCGCATTCTAACCGCAGACCTCGTGTGCCTCAAGCGGAACAGGGAGTTACACGGCGAGCGGCGCACTGAACAGCCGCTGCACGCGCAGCTCTCGCGTCGCCGAGGTCACGCCGAGACCCAGGAAGCGGCCCTGCTCATCGTACAGCCGCCAGCGACCCACCGCCGCTTGCGGCATCGCGACGACGCGCCCATGGGCCAGCGCCTGCGCCTCGGCGGCCTGCAGATGCATCGCCGGTAGATGGCCCACGGCCCGGTCGGCCGGCAGCACCGGCCAGGCCTGCGGGCCCGACCCGGAGGCCTCGAGTTGCTCGAGCCGCGCCATGGGCGCGCCATCGAAGGGCTCGACATAGTTGCGGCGCAGGCTGAAGAGGCGGCCGCAGCTTCCCAGGGCGCGCGCGATCTCCTCCGCCAGCACCCGGACGTAGGTGCCCTTGGAACACAGCACCTCGAGCTCGAGCTGCGCGCCCTCGAGCGCGAGCAACCGCAACGTGTCGATGTGGATCGCGCGCGGCTGGCGCGCCACGGTGATCCCGGAGCGCGCCAAGCGGTACAGCGGGGTGCCTTCGCGCTTGAGCGCGGAATACATCGGCGGCACCTGCATCTGCGGTCCGCGGAACGCCTCGAGGGCCGCGATCACGGCGGCGGCGCTCAGCGCGGGCACGGGGCAGCGCTCCACGATTTCGCCCTCGCCGTCGCCGGTCGCGGAGCGCTCGCCCAGCAGCAGCCCGAAGGCATAGGATTTGCGCCCGGCGAGCAGCTCACCGGCCAGGCGCGTGGCCTCGCCCAGGCAGATCGGCAGCATGCCGCTGGCGAGCGGATCGAGGCTGCCGCAGTGCCCCGCGCGCACCCCTCCTGCCAGGCGGCGCACGCGCTGCAGCGCCGCGTTCGAGGACATGCCGACCGGCTTGTCGAGCAGCAGTATGCCGGTGGCGCAGGCGCTCAACGCGCGGGCACTCAAGCTTCCTCGTCCGCGGGCGGCGACGCGTCGGGCGCTGCGCTGCGCGAGCGGTCGTCCCGGACCGCGCGGTCGATGAGGCTGGTCAGGTGCTGTGCGCGCTCGATATCGGTATCGAGCTGAAACTCCAGCCGCGGCGCGTGCCGCAGCTCGAGTTCGCGCGCCAGCTCGCCACGCAGATACCCGGCGGCGCTGCGCAGGCCCGCCAGCGTCTGCGCGGCGTCGTGCGTGGCGGCGAAGGGCAGGAACTGCACGCGCGCGACCGAGAGATCAGCGGCGAGTTCCACCGCGGTGATGGTGACGTTGCCCACGCGCGGGTCCTTGACACCGCGGCGCAGCAGCTCGGGCAGCGAGCGCTGCATCTGCGCCGCGATGCGCGAGGCCCGGCCGCTGCTCCTGGCTGCCATCGGTGCCCGTCACTGGATCGTGCGCGACACTTCGACGCGCGAGAAGCACTCGATCTGGTCCGCCACCCTCACGTCCTGGTAGTTCTTCACGCCGATGCCGCACTCGGTGCCGGCGCGAACCTCGTTGACGTCGTCCTTGAAGCGCCGCAGCGATTCGAGCGCGCCCTCGAAGATCACGACATTGTCGCGCAGCACGCGGATCGGATTGTTGCGCCGGACGACCCCCTCGGTGACCAGGCAACCCGCCACCACGCCGAACTTGCTCGAGCGGAACACCTCGCGCACCTGTGCGATGCCGACGATCTGCTCCTTGATCTCCGGCGCCAGCAGTCCGCTCATCTTCTGCTTCACGTCGTCGATGGCCTCGTAGATGATGCTGTAGTAGCGCACCTCGACGCCGGTCTCCTTCATCGCCTCGCGCGCGGCCGCATCGGCCCGGACGTTGAAGCCGATCACGAAGGCCTTGGAGGCGGCCGCGAGCTGGATGTCCGAGGCGGTGATGCCGCCGACTCCGCTGGCGATCACACGCACCTGCACTTCCCCGGTCGAGAGCTTGTTCAAGGCGTCGCTGAGTGCCTCGGCACTGCCCTGCACATCGGTCTTGATCAGCACCGCGATCACGCCGGCCTTGACCTCGCCCATTTGCGAGAACACGTCCTCGGCACGGGTCGCCGCGCGCGCCAGCTTGACGTCGCGGAATTTTCCCTGCCGGTACAGTGCAACCTCGCGCGCCTTGCGCTCGCTCTCGACCGCGAGTACCTCATCGCCGGCGTTGGGCGCCCCGGACAGGCCCAGCACCACCACGGGCATCGAGGGCGGTGCCTCGTTGATGGCCTGTCCGTGCTCATCGAACATGGCGCGCACGCGCCCGAACTCCGACCCGGCCAGAATCGCGTCGCCCACCTTGAGCGTGCCGCGCTTGACCAGCGCTGTCACGACTGCGCCGCGACCCTTCTCCATGCTTGCCTCGATCACCACGCCGGCGGCCAGACCCCCGCGCGGGGCCTTGAGCTCGAGCACCTCGGCCTGCAGCAGGATGGCTTCGAGCAGCTCGTCGATGCCCTGCCCGGTTCGCGCCGAGACCTCGACGAACATGTCCTGGCCGCCCCATTCCTCCGGATTCACGCCCTGCTTGGCCAGCTCGGTGCGTACCCGGGCCGGATCGGCATCGGATTTATCGATCTTGTTGACCGCGACCACGATGGGCACGTTGGCGGCGCGCGCGTGCTGGATGGCCTCGATGGTCTGCGGCATCACGCCATCATCGGCTGCCACCACCAGCACCACGACGTCGGTGGCACGTGCGCCGCGGGCGCGCATGGCGGTGAAAGCTGCGTGACCGGGCGTGTCGAGGAATGTGATCGACCCGCGCGGTGTCTCGACGTGATAGGCGCCAATGTGCTGGGTGATGCCGCCGGCCTCGCCGGCCGCAACCTTGGCACGGCGGATGTAGTCGAGCAGCGAGGTCTTGCCGTGATCGACGTGCCCCATCACCGTCACCACCGGCGGGCGCACCTCGGCCTGCTCGGCAGCGGCATCGACTCCCTGCAGACCTTCCTCGATCTGGTTCTCCTTCACGAGCTTGGCGCTGTGGCCGAGCTCCTCGACCACGAGCACGGCGGTATCGCGCTCGATGGGCTGGTTGATGGTGGCCATGACACCCAGGTTCATCAGTACCTTGATGACCTCGGTCGCCTTGACGGCCATCTTCTGTGCCAGCTCGGCCACGGTGATGGTCTCGCCCAGAGCCACCTCGCGCTTGACCGGCGCGGTGGGCATCTCGAAGCCGTGCTTGGTCTCGGCGCCGACCGCGACGGTGCGCGCCTTGAGCCGCTTCTTCTTCTTGTGCCGCGCGCTGACGTCGCCGGCGATGTGCAGCTCCTCGCGCCCGTAGCGCGTGCGCTGCTTGTCATCGGTCTCCTCGCGTGCCGGCGGCGTCGGATGGGCCGGGTGCACCGGATGCGCCGGATGCGGATGCGCCGCGTGCGCGTGCCCCTCGCGCGCCGGTTCGGCCGCGCGCCGGGCGCGCTCGCGCTCGGCTTCATCCTGCGCGCGTTGCTCGGCCAGCCGCCGCGCCTCCTCCTGGGCTTTCTTGCGGGCCTGCTCCTCCTCGATGCGGCGGCGGTTCTCGGCCTCGAGCCGCTCGCGCTCGCGCCGCTCGGCCTCGGCCCTCTCGCTCTGCGCGCGCTGCGCCTCCTCGGCCTCGCGCTTCTGCGCGTCGAGCTGCTCCTGCTGCGCGCGCGCCTGACCCTCGAGCACGTCGCGCTTGATGTAGGTGCGCTTCTGGCGCACCTCGACGTTGACGGTGCGGGCCCGCCCCTGATTGCTGGCCAGCTTCAGCTCGCTCTGGGTCTTGCGCCGCAGCGTGATGCGGCTGGGCGCCGAGCCTTCGCTGCCGTGGCCGTGGCTGCGGCGCAGATGCGTCAGTAGCTCGAGCTTGGCCTCCTCGCTGATCATGTCCTCCGGACTGGACACCGTGATGCCGGCCTGGTCGAGCTGCGCAATCAGGCGGTCGACCGACACCTTCAGAACGTCGGCGAATTGTGCAATCGTTACATCAGCCATGTGTCTTACCTTGCGCCGCGCGCATCAGTGCTGCGCCTCGAACCAATGTGCGCGCGCCTTCATGATCAACGCCCCGGCCTCCTCGGTCGAGAGCCCGTCGATATCCGAAATGTCATCCACGGCCTGGTCGGCCAGCTCCTCGCGCGTGCGCACGCCCCGGCGCGCGAGCGCCAGCGCCAGGTCGGGCCGCATGCCGTCGAGGGTCAGCAGGTCGTCCGCGGGCATGGATTGATCGAGCGACTCCTCACTGACGATGGCCTGTGTCAGCAGCACGTCGCGCGCGCGGTTGCGCAGCTCCTTGACGATGTCCTCGTCGAATTCCTCGATGCCGGCGAGCTCGCCCGCCGGCACGTAGGCGACCTCCTCGACCGTCGAGAAGCCCTCCTGCACCAGGATGCTCGCCACGTTCTCATCGACGTCGAGCTGCTTCATGAAGGTCTCGACCAGGGCCCGGGCCTCCGAGTCGCTCTTGGCCTCCGCGTCCGTCTCGGTCATCACGTTCAGCTCCCAACCGGTGAGCTGGCTGGCGAGGCGGATGTTCTGGCCGCCGCGGCCGATGGCCTGCGACAGCTTCTCCTCGGCCACTGCGATGTCCATGCTGTGCGAGTCCTCATCGACCACGATCGACTGCACCTCCGCCGGGGACATGGCGTTGATCACGAACTGCGCGGCATTCTCGTCGTGCGGGATGATGTCGACGCGCTCCCCGGCGATCTCGTTCGAGACCGCCTGCACGCGCGAGCCGCGCATGCCGACGCAGGCGCCGACCGGATCGATGCGCGGGTCCTGGCTGCGCACGGCAATCTTGGCGCGCACGCCCGGATCGCGCGCGGCGCCGAGTATCTGAATGAGTCCCTGCCCGACCTCGGGCACCTCGAGCTTGAACAGCTCGATCAGGAACTCGGGCGCGGTGCGGGTCAGGAAGAGCTGCGGACCGCGCAGCTCGGCGCGCACCTCGCGCAGGTAGGCCTTGACCCGGTCCTGCGGCTTGAGCTGCTCGCGCGGGATCATGTCGGTGCGCGGCACGAATCCTTCGGCATTGCTGCCGAGGTCGACGTAGATGCCGTTGCGGTCGATGCGCTTGACCACACCGTTGACCAGCGTGTTCACGCGATCCTTGTAGGCATCGACCACCTGCGCGCGCTCGGCCTCGCGCACCTTCTGCACGATCACCTGCTTGGCCTGCTGCGCGGCGATGCGGCCGAAGGCCACCGACTCCATGGGCTCCTCGACGTAGCCGCCGGGCTCGACGTCGGCGCTGAGGTCGCGGGCATCGTCGAGCCGCAGCTCGGCCGACGGATTCTCGAGTTCGGTGGAGTCGTCGGCAAACACCTTCCAGCGCCGAAAGGTCTCGTAATCCCCGGTCTTGCGATTGATGGCGACGCGCACGTCCCAGTCCTCGCCGTGCTTCTTGCGGGTGGCGGCAGCGAGCGCGGCCTCGAGCGCCTCGAAGATGATCTCCTTGTCGACGCCCTTCTCGTTCGATACGGCATCGACGACCATCAGGATCTCTTTGTTCATCGCACTCAGCTCCTTACCCTCTCAAGGCCACTGCGGCGCGAGTCGCGCGCGGCCGATTTCCGCAAATTTCACCGCTACCATGGCGCCATCGACGTTCAATTCAATGCCCTCCGGACCCGATGCATCGAGCCGCCCGGTGTAGCGGCGGCGACCATCGCGGGCCGCCCGCAACTCGAGCCAGATGCGCTCGCCGACGAAGCGCAGAAAGTGGGCCGGCGTTCGCAGCACGCGATCCAGTCCCGGCGAGGAAACCTCCAGCGTGTAACCCGTCGGCACCGGATCCTCGACATCCAGCAGCGCCGCGAGCTCGTGGCTCACGTGCTCGCAATCATCCACACCGACGCCCTCGGGCCCGTCGATGAACACGCGCACCAGCGCGTGCGCGCGACCGGGTGCGTATTCCAGGTCGACGAGCTCGTAGCCCAGGTGAGCGAGCAAGGGCTCGCTCAATGCCATCAGCTTCTCGCGCAACGGCGCTGCCATCGTGAGTGCCTGACCGTCGAAATTCGCCACGCCAAAAAAATAAAAGCCCCATGTGGGGCTTCAGAATCAAGCACTTGGCCGCAGTTCCTGCGGCTTTACGGCAAGCAGGCCGAGCCTGCACCGTCCACCGGCGGACGCGATTCTAGTGCCTGCACTCCAGGGAATTCAACCGCCAACGAAAGATTCCGCTCACGATGCACCGGCATAGCCCACCTGACCCGGCGCCGGATGACATTGCGCTGCGCGGCGTAGCGCTGCGGTCAGCTCGTCGATGTCGCCGCTCTTCACCACCACGGCATCGGCGCCCGATTGCAGGCACTGCTGGTCGAGCAGCTGGTTCTTGTGCCCGGTATAGACCACGATCACCGCCTGCGGCGCGCGCGCGCGCAGAGTTGCGATCAGCGGCAGGCTCGAGCCGTCATCGAGCGTCAAATCCAACACGAATGCATTGGGTGCATGCGCCTCGAGCGCCTCCAGCACCGCGCTATTGGAGCTGGCGGTGCCCACGCAGCGGATGT
Organism: Steroidobacteraceae bacterium; assembly: GCA_036521395.1. Taxonomy (GTDB): domain Bacteria; phylum Pseudomonadota; class Gammaproteobacteria; order Steroidobacterales; family Steroidobacteraceae; genus FEN-1191. The sequence goes on from DATDHV010000032.1 coordinate 14,642, forward strand.
CCGGCTCGGCATCGAGCAACATGCTGAGCGTCAAGGCCAAATCCGCGTTGTTCTCGCCGATGATCAGCCGCAGCCGCGGCGTCTGTGCAACCCCCGCGGTGCCGCCGTTGATGTCACCCATCTTGACCTATCTCTTGACCTATCCCGTGACCTTCTGTCAGATGCCAGCCGCGCCGATAATGGCGCGTGGGACCCGTCCTGTAAACGTCGGCCCTCTTCCTCACCCGGAATCCATGATCTGCACCGCCCGCGCGCCTCGTTTCGCTGCCTCGCGACGGCCCTCCGCGCCTGCCTTGGCGATGCGCGCGCTCGCCGGCATGCTGGTGGCGCTGGCAGCCGGGTGTGCGCAGGTGCCCACCATTTCCGAGCCTTCGGCAACCGAGGTCGGCCCGGTGGCGGTGACCGGCGCGCGCGGCCCCCTGTCGCCGCGGGCCGCGAAGGCGGTGCTCCAGCGCCTCGCGGCCCAGGCACCCGATGCCGGCGCGCTCGAGCGCCACCTGGCCATCGAGCAGGCCGTGGCCGGCGCGCCGCTTTCCACCGGCAACCGCGTGACCATACTGCGGGACGGGGATGCGGTGTTTGCCGCGACTTTTGCCGCCATTCACGCGGCCCAGCGCTACCTGTATCTGGAGTACTACACGCTCGAGGACGTCGAGCACGACGGCGAGCATCTGGGCGATCTGCTGATCGAGCGCGAGCGCAGCGGCGTGCAGGTCGAGGTAATCTACGACAGCATCGGTTCACTCTCGACGCCGGCTGCCTTCTTCGAGCGCCTCGCGCAGGCCGGCATCCAGATCCAGAAATTCAATCCGATCTATCCGCTGACCCCACACTTCTCGCTCAATGACCGCGACCACCGCAAGCTGCTGCTGGCCGACGGCCGCGTGGCCCTCATCGGCGGCGTCAACCTGAGCACCGACTATCAGAGCGGCAGTTTCGGCTCGGGCGAGGCGCCGCACAAGGCGCCTCAGGAGCCCTGGCACGACACCGACCTGGAGATCGAAGGCCCGGCGGTGGGCGAGCTCAAGCAGCTCTTCGACCAGCACTGGCTGCAGCAGGGTGGCCCCGCATCCGCGCTCGCCCCGGACGGCGGCGATACCACGGCCCAGGGCGACCAGGTCGTGCGCATCCTCGGCAGCCGCGCCGGCAGCAAGCTGGCACCGCGCTACTACGCGACGCTGCTCTCGGCCATCCGCACCGCCGAGTCTCGTATCGAGGTCACGGCCGCTTATTTCGTTCCGACGTTCCAGGAGCGGCGGGCGCTGATCCGAGCCGCCCGCCGCGGTGTGGAGGTCAGCCTGCTGCTGCCCTCGCACAGCGACTCATCCCCGGCGCTGGCCGTGCAACGCTCCCACTACGGCGCCTTCCTCCGGGCCGGCGTCAGGATCTACGAGCGCGACGACGGCATCCTGCATTCCAAGACTGTCGTCATGGACGGGGTCTGGTCGATCGTGGGCTCATCGAATTTCGACCACCGCAGCGTGCTGTTCAATGACGAGGTCGACGCTGTAGTCATCGGCAGCCAGACGGGCGCGCAGATGCAGCGCTACTTCGAGCAGGACCTGCAGCACGCCAAGCGCATCGACGCGCAGGGCTGGGGCCACCGGCCGCTGTCCGAGCGCCTGCGCGAGCGATTCTGGGGGCTGTGGGAGCACCTACTTTGAGGCCGCGCCGATGCGCGCGAGGCCGGCGGCCAGGTCCGCCTGCAGATCCTCGTATGCCTCGATGCCCACCGACAGGCGCAGCAGCCCGTCGGTGAGGCCGGCCGCGCGACGTGCCGTCTCGGGCATGGCCGCGTGGGTCATCGAGGCCGGATGCGCCACCAGACTCTCGACGCCGCCGAGGGACTCGGCGAGCGAGAAATACTCCAGACCCGCAAGGAAGGCCTTGACCGCCGGCGTGCCGCCGGCGAGCTCGAAAGTCACGATGGCGCCGAAACCCGACTGCTGCCGGCGCGCGATCTCGTGCCCCGGATGCGCCGGCAGGCCCGGATAGAATACGCGCGACACCGCGCGCTGCTGCACCAGCCACTCGGCAAGCTGCTGGGCATTGCGCGCGTGCACCGCCAGGCGGGCATGCAGCGTGCGCAGACCCCGCAGCGTCATGAAGCTGTCGAAGGCCGAGCCGGTCAGGCCGAGACAGTTGGCCCACCAGCCCAGCCGCTCGTGCAGTTCCGCGCGCGCCGCGATCACCGCGCCTCCGACCACATCGCTGTGTCCGTTGATGTACTTGGTGGTCGAATGCACGACCAGATCCGCGCCCAAACGCAGCGGCTGCTGCCAGGCGGGCGAGAGAAAAGTGTTATCCACGACGATCAGCGCGCCGGCCGCCCGGCCGCCCGCGGCGAGCGCGGCGATATCGGTCAGACGCAGCAATGGATTGCTCGGGGTCTCGATCCAGAGCATGGCTGCCGGGCGCGATAGCGCCGCGCGCAGCGCCGCTTCGTTGCCGAAATCCACGAAATCGACCTGCAGGTCGCCGCGGCGATGCAGCGCATCGAACAGCCGGTACGTGCCCCCGTAGCAGTCGTGCGGCGCGATCAGGCGCGGGTGCGGGGGCAGGATCTGCAGACACAAGGTGACCGCCCCCATCCCCGAGCCGGTCACGACCGAGCCGGCGCCACCCTCGAGCTCGCTGAGGGCCGCGCACAGCAGATCGCGCGTTGGATTGCCGGAGCGCGAGTAATCGTAGGCGCGCTTCTGGCCGTAGCCGCGAAAGGCATAGGTGGCGCTCAGATGGAGCGGCGGCACGACCGCACCGGTCACATCGCAGCTCTCCAGGCCGGCGCGCACAGCGCGGGTAACGGGATCGGCGGGCTCGCTCACCTAGGACTCTCCATACAGGCATTGGAACAGGGGCTGCAGCTGCTGCGCCTCCTTGAGGAAGGCGTCGTGACCGTGGGCCGAGGACAGCTCGTACAGCCGCGCGTGCGGCAGCCGGGCGGCGAGCGCCTGCATGTCCGCGAGCGGCACCAGTTGATCCTCGCGCACCGCCACCAGCACCGTGGGCACGCCGATGCGGCGTGCATCGACGGCGTGCAGATCGATGGACTCCGACAGGCACAGGAACGACTCGGGCAGATAGCGCGCCGCGTAGTCGCGGCCGCGCGCCATCAGGTAATGCTCGACCGGGAATACGAAGCCGTCCTCGGCACGATCCGGCGCATACGCAAAGCGCGCGGCGAACTCCTGCGGACTGCGGTAGGTGGCCATGGCCAGTGCGCGCGCCAGCTCGAGCCCCTGCGCCGGATGTCCCGCCGCGAGCGCAAAGCGCACGATGCGCCGCTGCACGCTGCGCCAGGCGGTGGCCATGGGATGGGTGCGATCGGCCGCGCTCAGCACGAGCAGCTGCTCGACCCGGGCGGGATGGTGCTCGGCAAAGGCCAGGGCGACCATGCCGCCGTAGGAGGCGCCGACGATGGCGCGCAGGCGGGCGATCTGCAGGTGATCGAGCAGCCCGCGCAGGGCCTCGGCCTGATCGTAGCTCGACAGGCTGGGAAACTGCCCGCCCGCGACCGGTCCGGTCGACTCCCCGCTCGCTCCCAGATAATCGATGCCGAGCAGGCGCAGTCGTGCGCTGTCGAGCGCGCGGCCGGGCCCCGCGAGTTCGGGCCACCAGCCCCCGCGCGCAGATTCGGCATCGAAGATGCGCCGATGCGCCGAGATGCCGCCGAGCCCGACCACGACGGGCGCCCTGGCGGCCCCCTCCAGGCGCCAGCCGATGCGCACCGCCTCGAGACTGCCGCCATGGTGCAGCGGGAAGCTGCCGGGCCATTGCCACACGCCCTGCTCGGTCACGGCGGCGGCTGGGGCGCCTTGGGAGGCCGCTGGGTCGGTAATCATGGGTGCGAAATTCAAGCCTTGCTCCGCGGTGCCTGTCGTGCGTCTTACCGGCACTCCTGCGGATCGGCGCCGGTGCCGCCGCGGCCCGGCAAAGGGGCAGCGCGCGTCGCTCGGCCCTCATCTATCGGCCCGGGCCCGGAGGCCTGGGTACCGCAGGAGTTGGCACCATGTCGGAAGTCCGACGGTTGCCCCGGCGTCGAAGGGCCTTTCCCTCAGCCGGTCTCGATGAGTGCCAGGAAGTCTATGGGTGGGTGCG
>DATDHV010000033.1:0-3047 GCA_036521395.1 Steroidobacteraceae bacterium
AAGCCGCAGCCGTCGTCAGTGACGCGCAGCTCGAGTTGCTCCCCGATGGCCGTTGGCAGCCGCGTCACGGCGACCTGCACGCTGCGCGCCCCGGCGTGGCGTGCAACATTGGTCAGGCATTCCTGCACCACTCGGTACAGCGTCATGCCCAGCTCGCCCTGCAGGCCGGTGATGTCCTCGCTCATGTGCAGCGTGCAGCACACCTGCGGATGGCGTTGCCGGAATCCGCCGGTGAGCTCGCGCAGCGCCGCGCCCACTCCCAGCCCTTCGAGCGCGCCGGGACGCAGCCGCTGCAGGATGTCGCGCACCATCTGCTTGATCCGCCCGATGGCCTCCACGATCGATTGCGCGCTCTCGTGCACGGCCGTGCCGCCGCGATTGCGGATCGCAACGGCATCGGCATGAATGGCGGTCACGCACTGCCCGATCTCATCGTGCAGCTCGCGCGCGAGGTATTCGCGCTCCTCCTCCTGCATCTGCATCAGGCGGTGCGTGAGGGAGCGCCGGTCGGCCACGCTGCGCTCGAGGGTCTCGGCCATGTGGTTGAAGCCGACGCTGATGCGCGACATTTCCGGCAGGCCGAAGGCCGGCAGCCGCGCGCCCAGATTGCCGTGCTCGATCTCCCCGAGGGCGCCCAGGATGTACTCCACCGGGCGCAGCGCGTGTGCGACCGCCCACCAGACCAGACCGATGACCAGCACGAAGAACACCAGCAGCAGTAGCAGCAGTCCGCTCGAGGTGGTCCAGATTTCATCGATCTCGTAGGTGGGATCGGGCTTGATGACCAGCTCGCCCACCGCCGTGCCGTTGATGCTGACCGCGCGCCGGCTCGCTGCCATGGGCAGGGACGATGCTCTGACCAGCCACACGAACCAGGCGGGCGCGAGCGGCTTGCGCTCGCCGGGCTCCTCGTTGGAATCGAGCAGCCGACCGTCGTTATCGTAGAAATTCACCGCCAGGTGGCGCACGTCGCGCAGCTCCTTGAGCTGCAACGAGCGCACCGCGAATGCGCGTCCGGGCGCTCCGGGCGCGCGATCCTGCAGCACCGCGAGCTGCGCATCGAGAAAATGGCCGGTCAGGCTCATGGTCGAGCGCACTTCGGCGCGGATGTCCTGCCGCGCCTGCTGCACCACGTACGCACCGCTGGCCGCCGTCATCAGCGCGATCAGCACCGTGATCAGCAGGCTCAGTCGCAGCTTGAGGCTGGTGCCGAGCGCACGCGTGGCCTGTGCGGGCAGCACCGGCGCCGCGGCCGGCGACAGCGGCGCCGGCGGCGCGGCCGGTAGCGTTGAGATCGATAGGCTCATTCAGCGAATGGCGACGCCCCACGGCAGCTTGCCCACCGGGACGGTGGCGATCACGCGATTCGCGGCCGTGTCGATCACCGAGACATTGCCGGTCCGTCCGTTGGCGACGTAGAGCTTGCGACCGTCGCTCGTGATGGCCATGTTCCACGGCCGCTGCCCGACCGGGATGCTGGCGGTGACCTTGTACGTGGCGGTATCGATGACCGAGACGGTGCCGGCGCCGCCGTTGGCGATGTACACGTGCTTGCCGTCCGGACTCGCGAGCACCCCGGCGCTGCGCAGGGCCGTCGGAATCGTCGTGACCAGCTTCCAGCTTCCGATGGCCACCACCTGCACCGAGTTGGCCTCCTCGTCGGCCACGTAGAGATATTTGCCGTCGGGCGTCACGGCCATGCCGCGCGGATGCTTGCCGCTGGGCAGCAGCGCCACCGATTTGCGCCTTTGCAGATCGATGACATCGACGGTGCTGCTGTTCTCGTCACTGACCAGCAGCCAGCGGCCGCGGGGACTGAACACGCAATGCTCGGGGTTCTTGCCCTGCACGGGGATGCTCTGCATGCGCTTGAGCTGCGCCACATCGATCAGCACCACGGTGTTGGAGTCCTCCGAGCAGGCCGCCGCCATCCTGCCATCGGCGGAGATGCCGATGCCTTCCGGGGCCTTGTCGGTCGCGATCGACTTGACCACCTGGCCGGTCTGCGCATCCACGGCAACGACGGAGTTGCTGGGCGCATCGACCACCAGCACCACGTGGCCCGTAGGATCCACGACGTCGCCCTCGAGCTTCTTGCCGAGCGAGCCGCTGCCGGCCAGTGTCCGCACCACGGTATCGCTGCTGGTATCGATGACCGAGATGGTTCCGGACCCTGCGTTCGGCACGTAGGCCATCTCTGCCGCCCAGGCCGGCGCTGCGAGCGCCAGCACCAGGGCCGCCACGGAAGGTGCGAACCATCGGCTCATGTCGGTCTCCTGAAACGGGGTGCTGCCCAGGGTAGCCAGCGACTTCAGGCAGTTCTATAGGACAGTAGCTGATCCCGGGCCGTGGCTGAACTCCACCGGACCCGGGACGCTACTCGGCCCTTCGCGGGCAGAGATCTCGCTCAGCGCTTGAGGGCGCCGGACTGCTTCGCCACGTGCGTGGCAATGGCATCCATCAACGGCGGGCTCAGGCAATCATAAGGCTCGAGGCCCAGCTCCTTGAAACGTCCGCGCACCTCGCCCATGCGCGCAGGGTCGAAACCCTGCTCGATGATCGAGGAGACGAACGCCGCGAAGCCCGGCGCCGACCAGCCCGGCTCGGATGACAGCTCGGTGTGTACGAAGTCCAGGCCGTAGAACGGATGGTTGGTGTTTTCGATGCGGCCGAACATGTGCACGCCACAGCCCTTGCAGGCGTGCCGTTGAATGGCAGCCTTCGGATCGACCACGGCCAGCTTGTCGGCGTTCTGCGTGACGCTGACCTTGTCCTTGGAGACGACCGCGATCACCGAGAACACCGCGCCCTTGGGCTTCCAGCATTTGGAACAGCCGCAGGCGTGATTGTGTGCCGTCTGCGACTTGACGGACACCTTGACGGGATTCTGCGCGCACTTGCAGGTGAGCGTACCACCCGCAAAATTGCTCGAACCCTGCTTGATGCCGTTGTCAATCGACGGATGAAGTGAGATTGCCATTTTTTTACCTCCGAGCGCTGATGATGGCGTGCATGCCATCGTTGAACCAATAGATACTCATTGCGTC
>DATDHV010000034.1:0-8799 GCA_036521395.1 Steroidobacteraceae bacterium
GCGCTGTCGGTGATCGACCGGCTCGGCCGCCGCACGCTGCTGCTGATCGGCGCGGTCGGCATGGCGCTGGCCCTGAGCGGCGTGACATTCATCATGGCCAGCGGCGAAGGCAGGGCCTGGCTACTGTGGCTGCTGATCGCCTTCATCGTGAGCTTCGCCTTCTCGCAGGGCGCAGTGATCTGGGTCTACCTGAGCGAGATCTTTCCCTCCGCGGTGCGCGCGCGCGGCCAGTCGCTTGGCAGTGCCACGCACTGGTGCGCCAATGCGCTGATCGCCGCGGCCTTTCCCGTGATCGCCGCGACCACGAGCGCGCTGCCCTTCGCCGTGTTCACGCTCTGCATGGTGCTGCAGTTCGGCGTGGTCTGGGCGCTGTTTCCCGAAACCAAGCGCGCCACGCTGGAGCGGCTCAGCGAGTCGCTCGATGAGGCCACGGTGCCGGTACGCCCGGCGCTGGCCGGAGAGCCGCCATGACGAGAGCTGTGCGGCTGGCGTGCATTGCGCTGTGCTCGGCGCTCGGGCTCGCGGCCACGTCCGTGACCGCGTCCGCGGCTGCAGACGTCGAGCCGGGGACCGCGGGTCCCTACAACGTTACGGTACTGCAGGGTGGCATCGGCATGACACGCTCGCTGCCCGCCGACACCGCCATGCTGCGCCCCGGGGCCCCGTGGTCGATCACGAGCTGGATCCGCATCGACGTGCCGCAGGACGGTCCCGTGATCCTCGCCGCGCTCGGCGATCCCGAGTCCGATCACTGCGCATGCCTGCTGCTGGACTCAGGAAGATTGAGCCTGCGCTCCTCGGGTGCGCCGCAGCTCACGACGACCGCAACGCTCTCGCCCCACGTGTGGCAGTTCATCGCGGCAACCTATGACGGCACGCAGGTGCGGCTGTACGTCGGCGGCAGCGAGCGGGGCAGCGCCGCCCTCGCCACCCGCGCTCTCGCGCCCCTGCTGCAGCTCGCGCCCGTGCTGGGCTACCCTCAGGCCGTGCAGCATTTCGGCGGTTCGCTGGCGCAGTTCCAGATCGCGGACGCAGCGCTGACTGCGGAAGCGCTGCAGGCGCTCGCAGCCCGCGCACCCGACTTCGGCCTGGTGAGCTTCACGCACGTGGGGGTGGGCTGGCCGCTTCAGGTCAAGGCGTGGATAGGACTCACGGTGCCGCAGGATCCCTGGACACTGCCGCACGGTCACGCCACACCGAGCGCCCCGGTCGCCGTGCCGGTGAGCGCCGAGCCGCCGCTGCAGCCGCAGGGCGAGGCGCGCTGGAGGCTCGGCGCGTGGCGCCTGCGGGCGGCCCCCGGACTGCCCGAGGGCGGCGAGACCCTGTCGCAGCCGGGCTACGATGATGCGCAGTGGTACGCGGCCCGCGTACCGGGCACGGTGCTGAGCACGCTGATCGATCGCGGTGTCTACCCCGATCCGGATTACGGCCTCAACAACATGGCCATTCCCGAATCCCTCGCGCGGCAGGACTACTGGTACCGCAGCCAGTTCACGGCGCCGGCGCAGCTGCAGGGCAAGCGCCTGACGCTGACCTTCAAGGGCATCAACTATGCCGCCGAAGTCTGGCTGAACGGCGCGCGCCTCGGCGACATCCGCGGCGCCTTCATCCGCGGCGTGTTCGATGTCACGGATCGCATCGTGCCCGGGCGCGCCAATGCGCTGGCGGTGCGCATCTCCCCGCCGCCACACCCGGGCATCCCGTCGGAGGAATCCATCGCCTACGGTCCGGGCGAGAACGGCGGCTCCATGGCCCTCGACGGACCGACATTCATCGACACGGAAGGCTGGGACTGGATCCCGGGCATTCGCGACCGCGACAGCGGCATCTGGCAGGACGTGATGCTGCAGGCCTCCGGACCGGTGCGCATACTCGATGCCACCGTCATCACGCAATTGCCGCTGCCGCGGATCGACGAGGCGGCGCTGCGCATCATCGTGCCGCTCGACAACCAGAGCCCCGAGCCGCGCGCTGTGACCATCGATGCCGCCTTCGAGGGCGTGACGCTGCGCAAGAGCGCGCGCATCGCCCCGGGCCGCTCGGAGATCCGGCTCGAGCCCGCCGAATTTCCGCAGCTCGAGGTGCACCAGCCCCGCTTGTGGTGGCCCAACGGCTATGGCCGGCCGGAGCTATACCATCTCGAGCTCACGGTGCGCGACAGCGACGGCGTGTCGGACACGAAGCGGCTGCACTTCGGCATCCGCGAGCTCACCTACGAGCTCTCGCTGTTCGATCACGCCGGCCGCCTGCGGCGCGTGGAGATCGATCCCACGCTTGGCACGCTGCGCGGGGAGCGCCTGGTCGACGTGCGCCACGAGGCGATCAAGCGCGTCGTCAACGGCTGGGCGGAGTCGCTGACCGAGGCCGGCGAGCACTCCCCGGCCGTGCACGACATTGCCACCCGCTGCCTCTCGCCGTATCTGGCCATCCACGTCAATGGCGTGCCCATCGCGGTGCGTGGCGGGAGCTGGGGCATGGACGATTCGCGCAAGCGCAGCTCGCGCGCGCGGCTCGAACCCTATTTCCGCCTGCACCGCGAAGCGCACCTGAACATCATCCGCAACTGGCTCGGCCAGAACACCGAGGAGGTGTTCTACGACCTGGCGGACGAGTACGGGATGCTGGTGCTCAATGATTTCTGGGAGTCAACCGAGGATTTCCAGCTCGAGGCGCAGGATCCGGCGCTGTTCCTGGCCAATGCGCGCGACACCATCCTGCGCTATCGCCACCACCCCTCGATCGCCGTATGGTTCGGGCGCAATGAGGGCGTGCCGCAGCCCATCATCAACGAGGGCCTGGCCGACCTCATCGCCACGCTCGATGGCACGCGCTACTACACCGGCAGCTCCAACCGCGTGAACCTGCAGGACAGCGGCCCGTACAATTACCGTCCGCCGGTGGGCTATTTCACCGATCTGGCGCGCGGTTTCTCGGTCGAGGTCGGCACGCCGTCGCTGGCCACGCTCGAGTCGGTGGAAGCCTCGATCCCCGCGCCCGACCGCTGGCCGCTGAGCGACACGATCGCCTATCACGACTGGCATTTCGGCGGCAACGGCGACGTCGCGAGCTTCATGCGCGCCCTGGCCGCGCAGTTCGGCGAGGCCGGCAGCCTCGAGGACTTCGAGCGCAAGGCGCAGATGATGAATTACGTGGATTATCGCGCCATCTTCGAGGGCTTCCTGGCCCACCTGTGGACACAGAACAGCGGCCGCCTGCTGTGGATGACCCATCCGGCGTGGCCGAGCAATCACTGGCAGATCTACAGCGCCGACTACGACACGCACGCGTCCTATTACGGCGTCAAGAAGGCCACCGAGCCGTTGCACGTGCAGATGAATCTGCCCGACCACGCCCTGGCCGTGGTCAACACCACGCGCGAGCCCCAGGCGCACATGAGCGTGACCAGCCGCGTGCTGTCGCTGCAGGGCCGGCTGCTGGCGCGGCGCGAGGACCGGCTGGACGCGCCGGCCAACCAGGTCACCACGCTCGCGCCGCTGGATCTGGCGCCCGCTCTCTCGCACGAGGGCGTGGTGCTGGTCGCCCTCACGCTGCGCGATGCGGCCGGGCGGAGCGTCTCGGAGAATCTCTACTGGCCCGCTCGCGACGAGGCCAGCATGCGCGCGCTCAACTCGCTGCCGGCGCAGCGCGTGCGCGTCAGTGCCCATGCCACGACCGATCGGGGCGAGATCGTCGTGCACCTGAATGTCGAGGACGAGGGCACGGCCCCCGCGCTCTGCGCCAAGCTCACGCTGGTCGATGCCGAGGGCGCGCGCATCCTGCCGGCCTTCTACAGCGACAACTATCTGATGCTGCTGCCGCACGAGCCGCGGCAGGTGGAGATCCGCTACGCGCGCGCTCACACGGGCCTCGCTGGCGCAGCGCGCGTGAACCTGCGCGGCTGGGACGTGCTGGCCCTGTCCACGCCCGTCGAGTTCACGGACACGTCAACGCAACCCTCAACGCATACGCCAGCACCAACGCCAGCGGCCCGATAGTTTCGGGCCCGCGCCGCGCCGGCGCCAGGATCGAGGCCATGTCGCACAGTCTGGGCACGGGGATCTTGGGCCACTGGGACTGGGTGGTCGTGTTGGGCTACGGCACGCTGCTCGTGATCGTCGGCGTCTCGACCTCGCGCCGCCACCCGCGGCCCGAAGACTACTTCCTGGCCTCGCGCGCCACCCACTGGGGGCCCATCGGCCTGGCGATGCTGGCGTCCAACATTTCCTCGACCGCGCTGATCGGGCTGGCCGGCGCCGCCTACGCCACCGGCATCTCCGTGTACGACTACGAGTGGTCGGCCGCCGTGATCCTGGTGCTGTTCTGCGTGTTCCTGCTGCCCTTCGTACTGCGCAGCCGCGTGTACACCATGCCCGAGTTCCTCGAGCGCCGCTACGATGCGCGTGCGCGGCTGTATCTGGCGCTGCTGACCGTGTTCCTCAACATCTCGGTCGATTCGGCCGGCGCACTCTACAGTGGCTCGCTGGTGTGCCGCCTGCTGGTGCACGGGGTGTCGCTGCGCTGGGTCGCCGCCGCACTGGCCGGTGCCGCCGGCCTCTACACCATACTGGGCGGCCTGCGCGCCGTGATCTACACCGAGACGCTGCAGACCGTGGTGCTGGTGTGCGGCGCGAGCGTGGTGGCGTTTGCGGCCTTTCACCAGGCCGGCGGCTGGCACCACGTCATGAGCACGGTCAATCCGGCCGCGCTGTCGCTCATCCGGCCGGCGAGCGATCCGGCCGTGCCCTGGCCGGGACTGGCGTTCGGCATCCCGGTGCTGGGCTTTTATTACTGGTGCACCAACCAGTTCATCGTGCAGCGTGTCCTGTCGGCGCAGAGCATCGACCACGGGCGGCGCGGCGTGCTGCTCGCCGGACTGCTCAAGCTGCCGGTGCTGCTGCTCATGGTGCTGCCGGGCACCTGCGCCATCCTGCTGTTCCCGCACCTGGCGCGACCGGACCTGGTCTATCCCACGCTGATCTTTGCCTTGTTGCCGGCCGGCTTGATCGGCCTGGTGGTGGCCGGGTTCGTCGCTGCGACCATGGCTTCGGTCGCCTCGACGCTGAACTCCGCCTCCACCATCGTGACCATGGACATCGTCAAGCGCTTCCTGCCCGCGGCCTCGGAGGCGAGCGTGGTGCGCATCGGGCGGTTGTGCACGGCCGGCTTCCTGCTGCTGTCGGTGATGTGGGCCTCGCAGCTCGAGAGCTTCGGCTCGCTGTGGCAGTACCTGCAGGCGGTGCTGGCCTATGCCGTGCCACCGGTGGTGGCGCTGTTCGGCATCGGGCTGTTCTGGCGCGGTGCCAACGCCACCGGCGCGTTCGCGACCATCGTGATCGGCTCGGCCTGCGGCCTGGCGCTGTTCCTCACGAATGCGGTGTTGCACGTCACGCACCTGCACTTTCTATACGCCGCGCCGCTGCTGCTGCTCATCGATGCAGCGATCCTGGTGGCCGTGAGCTGCTGGACGCGGCGCGATGAGCGCGCGCGCATCGAGCCGCTGATGTTCACCGCCGCGGCATTCCGCGAGGACAGCCGACGCCTGCGCGGCGTGCCGCTGTGGCGCAACTATCGCGTGCAGGCCGGCGTGCTGCTGGTCCTGACCGCCTGCATCGTGATCCTGTTCCGCTAGCCGCCAGGCGCTGGCCGTTGGCCGTTGGCCCTTACGCGCCGCGCGCGCGCCGGCTCGTGTCCACGAGCCGCAGGATCATGGGCGTGAAGATCAATTGCATCGCCAGCCCCATCTTGCCCCCCGGACACACGATGGTGTTGGGCCGCGACATCATGGAATCGTGCAGCATCGACAGCAGGTACTGGAAGTCGATGCCCTTGGGGTTGGAGAAGCGGATCACCAGCATGCTCTCGTCGGCCGAGGGCACGTCGCGCGCGATGAAGGGATTGGAGGTGTCGACGATGGGCACGCGCTGGAAATTCACGTGCGTGCGCGAGAACTGCGGGCAGATGTAGTTCACGTAGTCGGGCATGCGCCGCAGGATGGTGTCCACCACGGCCTCCTGGGTATAACCGCGCGCGACCTTGTCGCGATGCAGTTTCTGGATCCACTCGAGATTGATGGTCGGGACCACGCCCACGAGCAGATCCGCGTGCCGCGCGGCATTGACCTCGCCGGTGACCACGGCGCCGTGCAGGCCCTCGTAGAACAGCAGGTCAGTGCGCGCTGGCAGATCCTCCCAGGCCGTGAAGCTGCCCGGTGACTGTGCGTACGGGGCCGCCTCCTCCGCGTTGTGCAGGTACTTGCGCGTCTTGCCGGTGCCGATGGCGCCGTAGCTGCGGAACAGCTCCTCGAGCTCGGCGAACAGATTGGCCTCGGGCCCGAAGTGCGACATCGCGGTGCCCGATTGCGCGGCCTCGCTGAGCAGCCGGCGCATCTCGGCGCGGTCGAAGCGATGGAACGCGTCACCCTCGATCAGGGCCGGGGTGAGGTGCTCGCGCCGGAAGATGTGCTGGAAGGTGCGCGTGACCGTGGTCGTGCCGGCGCCCGAGGAGCCGGTGATGGCGATGATGGGGTGTCTGGCCGACAAGCTCTGCTCCTGTGCCTGCGGGGCGCGCTAGCCGCGGCCGCCGAAACTGAACTCGCCGCTGAACAGCGACTTGGTGTTGAACAGCGGCGAGACATAGGCCTCGTCCGTGCCGGCGTCGAATTCACGGTGATAGCGTTCGATGCGCTCGACCTCGTTCTTCGAGCCCAGCACCAGCGGCACGCGCTGATGGATCGAGGCGGGCGCAATGTCGAGCACCCGGCCGCGACCGGTGGATGCCCGGCCACCGGCCTGCTCCATGATCATGGCCATGGGGTTGGCTTCGTACAGCAGCCGCAGCCTGCCGGGCATGTTCGGATCCTTGTTGTCGCGCGGGTACATGAACAGGCCGCCGCGCATGAGGATGCGGTGTATCTCGGCCACCAGCGAGGCGATCCAGCGCATGTTGAAATCCACGTTGCGCACGCCGCTCTTGCCGCGCACGCACTCGGCCACGTAGCGCTGCACCGGCCGCTCCCAGAACCGCTCATTGGAGGCGTTGATCGCAAACTCCTGCGAATCCTCGGGCACGGTCATGTTCGGATGCGTCAGGATGTAGGCGCCGATCTCGGGGTCGAGGGAGAAGCCGTGCACGCCGCGCCCGAGCGTGAGCACCAGCATGGAGGCCGGACCGTACAGGGCGTAGCCGGCGCACACCTGCTGCGCCCCGGGCTGCAGGAAGTCCTCGGCCGTGGCCGGCTCGATACCACGCGGGGCGCGCAGGATCGAGAATACCGAGCCGACGCTGACGTTGACGTCGATGTTGGAGGAGCCGTCGAGCGGGTCGAAGGCCAGCAGGTAGCGGCCGCGCGCATAGACCGGCGGTATGGCGTAGGGCTCGGCGAGCTCCTCGGACACCATGCCCGCGAGCTGTCCGCCCCATTCACAGCTTCGCAGCATGATGTCATTGGCGATGAGGTCGAGCTTCTGCTGCGTCTCGCCCTGCACGTTGCGCGTGGCGTTCGAGCCGTGCGCGCCCTGCAGCGGGCCGCGGGCCACGGCGGCCGAGATGTACTTGCAGCCGGTCTGGATGTCGTTGATCAGCGCCGTGAGCTGCTCGTCGCGATCGGGGCTCTGGCGCTGCTCCTCGATGATGAACTTCGACAGGGTGGTGCGTCCATATTGCATGACCGTCAATCGCTCCTGTTGTCTTCGGAGAATACGCGGCTGGCGCGTATGTCCTGTTCGGTGATCGTGGACAGCGCCACGGCATCGACCGGGCCCGGAATGGAGCACAGGCGGCTCGCCTGGCGCAACCGCGCGCGATCGAGCGCGTTGCGTATCGAGCGCGCGTTGGCGAAGTGCGGCAGGCGTTGGCGGCGCTCGACGTACTCGCCGAAGGCCGCTGCGGCCGGCGCGTCGAACCGGTACTGCATGCGCTCCAGCATGCCCGTGGCGATGCTGCCCAGTTCGGCGGCACTGTAGTCGGGGAAATCGATGTGGTGGGCGATGCGCGAGGAGAATCCCGGATTGGAGCGGAAGAAGGTGTCCATGCGCTCCTTGTAGCCGGCCAGGATCACCACCAGATCATCGCGCTGGTTCTCCATGACCTGCAGCAGGATCTCGATCGCCTCCTGGCCGTAGTCGCGCTCGTTCTCGGGCCGGTACAGATAGTAGGCCTCGTCGATGAACAGCACCCCGCCCATGGCGCGCTTGAGCACTTCCTTGGTCTTGGGCGCGGTGTGGCCGATGTACTGCCCGACGAGGTCATCGCGGGTCACGGCAATCAGGTGGCCTTTGCGCACGAACCCGAGGCGATGCAGAATTTCCGCCATGCGCAGCGCCACGGTGGTCTTGCCGGTGCCAGGATTGCCGGTAAAGGACATGTGCAGGCTCGGCGCGCCCGCGGCGAGGCCAAAGCCGCTGCGCGCCTTCTCCACGGCCAGGAACGCCGCGATCTCGCGCAGCCGCGTCTTGACCGGTACCAGGCCCACCAGCTCGCGGTCGAGCTGCTCGAGCGCCTCGGTCACGCGCGCGTCGCGCAGGATCGCGCCCAGGTCGACGGCCCCTTGCGGCTCGGGCCTGGCGTCCGCAGCGGTCAACGGCGAAGGGCTGCTCATCGCGACGCGCCTCAGTAGCGCTCGGCCTCGGGCTTGTCGGCCGCGTAGGAACGGATGGTGTAGCGAATCGCGCGTCCCTCGCGCTCCTCGCGCACCAGTGCGAAGCCCGGCTCGACCGGCGGCCGGTTGACGATGAAGGACATGCGCGGAGTCTCCCAGCCGCGCGTGGCATCGAATGCGGTCACGCGCACGTAGTGCCGGGG
>DATDHV010000035.1:0-9958 GCA_036521395.1 Steroidobacteraceae bacterium
CTTGAAGCGGCTGCGCGACCTCGGCAATACCGTGATCGTGGTCGAGCACGATGAGGATGCGATCCGCGCCGCCGATCACGTGGTGGACTTGGGTCCCGGCGCCGGTGCGCACGGCGGCCAGGTGGTGGCACAGGGCACACCGGCGCAGATCGAAGCCGACCCCGCCTCCCTGACGGGCGCCTACCTCTCCGGTCGTGAGCGCATTCCGGTGCCCGCGCGCCGCCGCAGCGCCGCGAGTGATCAGTGGATCACCATCCGCGGTGCGCGCGGCAACAACCTGCAGGACGTGACCGTGGCCGTGCCGCTGGGCGTGCTCACCTGCGTGACCGGAGTCTCCGGCTCGGGCAAATCGACGCTGGTCGAGGACACGCTGTTCCGGCACGCCGCCGCGCACCTCAATGGCTCCAGCCTCGATGGCGCCGGTGCCTGCGACGGCATCGACGGGCTCGAGCGTTTCGAGCGCGTGATCGAGATCGATCAGAATCCGATCGGCCGCACCCCGCGCTCCAATCCCGCCACCTACACCGGCCTGTTCACGGCGGTGCGCGAATTATTCGCCGCCGTGCCGGAATCGCGCGCCCGCGGCTACGACGCCGGGCGCTTCAGCTTCAACGTCAAGGGCGGCCGCTGCGAGGCCTGCCAGGGCGACGGGCTCATTCGCGTCGAGATGCACTTCCTGCCCGACATCTACGTGCCGTGCGACGTGTGTCACGGGCGGCGCTATAACCGCGAAACGCTGCAGATCCAGTATCGCGGCCGCAGCATCCATGAAGTACTCGATACCACGGTCGAGGAGGCGCAACGGCTGTTCGAGAACGTGCCCGCCGTGGCCGCCAAGCTGCGCACGCTGATGGAAGTCGGGCTGTCGTACGTGCGGCTCGGGCAGAATGCCACCACGCTCTCGGGCGGGGAGGCCCAGCGCATCAAGCTCGCGCGCGAGCTGGCCAAGCGCGGTGTGGGGCGCACGCTCTACATTCTCGATGAGCCCACCACCGGCCTGCACTTTCACGACATTGCGCAGCTCCTGCGCGTGCTGCACCAGTTGCGCGACGCCGGCAATACGCTGCTCGTGATCGAGCACAACCTCGATGTCATCAAGACCGCGGACTACGTCATCGACCTGGGACCGGGCGGGGGCGAGCGCGGCGGTCGACTGGTCGCGGCCGGTACCCCCGAGGCGGTGTGCACCGTGCCCGAATCGATTACCGGCGCCTATCTCAAGCCGATGCTCGAGCGAGGCGCGGCCCGGCCGCACCGCGCCGCGCCAGTCAGCGCCGCTGCGATCCCGACGCGAAGTGCTGCTGCACCTCGCCGTTGAGCACGCGCTCCTGATACTTGCCGTGCGTGTAGGCGGCCACCACTCCACGCCAGAACTTCACCGCACCGGTATTGCGCAGGTGCTCGGTGATGAGCCACTGGCCATTGAAGCGATCGAACAGCAGGCGAACCGCCTGCGCGCCGATGCCGCGCCGGCGCCAAGGCCGCGCGATGAAGAACTCGGCCATGGAAAACTCTCCCGCGGGGCTGGCCTCGGCCGCACTGGGGGCGGGCGGGCGCCGTCGCACCATGGCAAAGCCCACGGGCTGCGCACCGTAAAGAATTGTCAGGACCTGCGCGCTGCGATCGGCGAACCAGCGCAGCAGCTGGTCGGGCTCGCGGTGCCCGATCTCACCGAGTGCCGGGAACAAGCCGGTAGCGGCTGGCGCCAGATCGTTGAGGTAGTCGCGATAGACACCCTCGATCCATCGGCGGTCATCCTGTGTGCGTGCGTCCCTGAGACTGACTTGGTGCATGGCGCAGTTGAGAAACAGGAAAAGCCCGGCAGACCGGACGGCTCCGGCCTGCACGGGCTTTCCCACGAGCACGTCGCTCGTCGGCCTGATCGGCTCCGACGGCCGGTTATTGGCCGGACGAAGATCCCGACGGGGCAGGCGTGGATGACATCGCGCCGCCGCTGCTGCTGCTCTCAGCCGGAGGAGTGGCACTGTTGTCAGCGGGGGGCGGCGTCGTCGCCATCGGTGCCGCCGGGGCAGCCGCCGGGGGCGTGGAATCTTGGCTGCTGCTGCAAGCGGAGAGCACGAGCGCCGCTGCAATAGCGCTAAGAACAAGCTTTGTATTCATCGATGAATCCCCAGAATGGTAGTAAGTAGACTGACCGAAAAGCGAACTAGTTCGTAGGCGCAAACAAAGAGCGCAGCGTGATTCTATAGAGTCTGGCGCATATTTCAAACAGGCCGCGGCCGCCCGGTGTAGGACTGCACCCTACATCGCAAGCGCGGCGGCACGCGCGCCAGCGGCCCTGCCGGAGCCCTCAAGCCGGTGCCGCCTTGCGCTTGCGCGGCCGCGACGCCGGGGCATCTGCCGCGCCTTGGGGCTCCTTGGAGGCCTTGGCCGTCTTCTTTGGCGCCTTCTTGCGCGCACTCGAGGGCTTGGCCGCGGCATCCTTGGGCGCTGCCGCAGTCTTCGCGCTCACCGGACCATCCACCAGCTGCATGAGCGCCATGGGTGCCGAATCCCCCGCTCGCGGGGCCATATGCAGGATGCGCGTATAGCCGCCCGGGCGGGCCTTGAAACGCGGTCCCAGATCGCCGAACAGCTTCGTGACCACCTCACCGTCGCGCAGGCGCGCAAAGGCCAGGCGCCGCCGCGATTCGGTGTCGGTCTTGCCCAGCGTGATCAGCGGCTCGACGACCCGTCGCAGCTCCTTGGCCTTGGGCAGCGTGGTGCGAATGGTCTCGTGACGCAGCAGCGAGGCCGCCATGTTGCGCAGCATGGCATGGCGGTGCGGGCTGTTGCGGGACAGTTGCCGGCCGGAAAGCTTATGGCGCATGGACTACTCTCTCAAACTTAAAGCGCTGGCTTAGATCAGCCCGCTGCTCTCTTCTTCATGCTTCAGGCCGGCCGGCGGCCAGCCATCCAGACGCATGCCCAGCATCAGACCGTGGCTCTGTAGCACTTCCTTGATCTCGGTCAGCGATTTCTTGCCGAGATTCGGGGTGCGCAGCAGCTCCACTTCCGTGCGCTGCACGAGGTCGCCGATGTAGTGGATGTTCTCCGCCTTGAGGCAGTTGGCGCTGCGCACCGTGAGCTCGAGCTCATCGACCGGCCGCAGCAGTATGGGATCGAACTGCATCTCGGTGGTCTTGGCCACCGCCTCGTCCTCGCCCTGCAGATCGACGAACACCGAGAGCTGGTCCTTGAGGATGCCACCGGCGCGCCGGATGGCCTCTTCAGGCTCGATGGTGCCGTTGGTCTCGATGTCGATGATGAGCTTGTCGAGATCGGTGCGCTGCTCGACGCGCGCCGCTTCGACCGAGTAGGTCACCCGGCGCACCGGGCTGAACGAGGCGTCGAGCAGCAGGCGGCCGATCGGCCGGCTCTGCTCCTCGAACGCCACGCGCTGCACCGCCGGGCGGTAGCCGCGGCCACGCTCGATCTTGAGCAGCATGTTCAGCTCGCCGGCCTTGGTCAGGTTGGCGATGACGAACTCCGGATTCACGACCTCGATGTCGTGATCGGTCTGGATGTCGCCGGCGGTGACCGGGCCCGGCCCCTTCTTGTGCAGGCGCAGTTCGGCGCTGTTGCGCGCGTGCATGCGCAGCGCCACCGACTTGAGATTGAGCAGCACGTCGACCACGTCCTCCTGCACGCCCTCGATGCTGGTGTACTCGTGCAACACGCCGTCGATCTCCACCTCGGTGATGGCCGCACCGGGCATCGAGGACAGCAGCACGCGCCGCAGCGCATTGCCGAGCGTGTGGCCGAATCCGCGCTCGAAGGGCTCGATCACCACACGCGCCTGACGCGGGGCCACCGGCTGCACCTTGACGACGCGCGGCTTCAGGAATTCCGAAACTGATGCTTGCATAGACGACACCCCAAACTAGAAAACCAATTGCACACCGGCTGCGGCGTGCGGCGCACGCTGCCCGCGGATCACTTCGAATACAGTTCCACCACGAGGTTCTCGTTGATGTCCGGCAGCACGTCATCGCGCGCCGGCACCGTCTTGAACACGCCGCGGAACTCCTTGTCGCTGACCTCGAGCCAGTCGGGAAAGCCGACCTGCGCCGCGACCGCCAGCGCGCTCTGGATGCGCAGCTGCTTGCGCGATTTCTCGCGGATCTCGATCACGTCCCCGGCGTGGCACTGATAGGAGGGGATGGTCACGACGTGAGCGTTGACGGTCACGGCCTTGTGCCCGACCAGCTGCCGCGCCTCGGCGCGCGTGGCTGCGAAGCCCATGCGGTAGACCACGTTGTCCAGGCGACTCTCGAGCAGCTTGAGCAGCGTCTCGCCGGTGGCGCCGGTGCGGCGCGCCGCCGCCTGATAGTAGTTGCGGAACTGGCGCTCGAGCACACCGTACATGCGGCGCAGCTTCTGCTTCTCGCGCAGCTGCAGGCCGTAGTCGGACAGCCGCTGGCGCCGCTCGCCCTTGATGCCGCCCGGGGGCACCTGCAGCTTGCACTTGCTCTCGAGCGGCTTGGCGCCGCTCTTGAGAAATAGATCCGTGCCCTCGCGCCGGGCGAGCTTGCAGGTGGGACCGATGTATCGCGCCATGTGCGTGTGTTCCTTCGCCGCTGCTAAACGCGGCGCTTCTTTGGCGGACGGCAGCCGTTGTGCGGAATCGGCGTGACGTCGGCAATGCTCGTGATCTTCAGGCCGCAGGCGTTGAGCGCGCGCACCGCCGATTCGCGCCCAGGGCCGGGGCCGCCGACGCGTACTTCCACGCTCTTCACGCCGTGCTCCTGGGCCGCGGTGCCGGCTTTCTCGGCGGCCACCTGCGCCGCGAACGGCGTGCTCTTGCGCGAGCCGCGGAAGCCGCAGCCGCCCGAGGTCGCCCACGAGAGCGTGTTGCCCTGCCGATCGGTGATCGTGATGATCGTGTTGTTGAACGATGCATGCACGTGGGCGATGGCGTCGAGCACGTTCTTGCGCGCCTTCTTGGGCTTCTTGGCCCCGCCGGCGCCGCTCTGCTGCTGCGATGTCTTCTGTTCAGCCATAGCTGTGGCCACCTATGCGCGAATTCAAGGGCGATTCCATGGGCACGGATCTCCAGTTCAAAACGGGGCCCGAAGGCGGGTCGGACGCTTCACGCTTTACCCGGCGGCGCGTTGAGTTTCACCGCCTGCTTGCGCGGACCCTTGCGGGTGCGGGCATTGGTGCGCGTGCGCTGGCCGCGCACCGGCAGCCCCTTGCGGTGGCGCATGCCGCGCCAGGTGCCCAGGTCCATGAGGCGCTTGATGTTCATCGACACCTCGCGCCGCAGATCGCCCTCGACCGGCCACTTGGCCAGTTGCGAGCGAATCGCCGCGACTTCGGCGTCGGTCAGATCCTTGACGCGGGTGGTCGGGGTGATGCCGGCGCCCTGCAGGATCTCGAGCGCGCGCGAGCGGCCGATGCCGAAGATGTGGGTCAACCCGATGCTGACGTGCTTGTTCATCGGGATATTGATGCCGGCTATGCGTGCCATATGCTTTCCTCAACCTTGGCGCTGCTTGTGGCGCGCATCCGTGCTGCAGATGACGAACACGACACCGCGGCGCCGCACTATCTTGCAGTTCTTGCAGATCTTCTTGACTGATGGACGTACTTTCATGCCACACCTGCGCTTGAGTCTTGGGCCGGGAGCGCGGCCCGGCTCTCAATTGGAGCCGCCACGGCTCCCTCCCAGCAGATTCGCCTTCTTCATGAGGCCCGGGTAGTGGTGCGACATCATGTGCGCCTGAAGTTGCGCCATGAAATCCATGACCACTACCACCACGATCAGCAGCGAGGTGCCGCCGAACTGGAACGGCACCCCCTGCGAGGAAATCAGGATCTCCGGCACCAGGCACACCAGCATGATGTAGAGCGCGCCCCACAGCGTGAGGCGGGTGAGCACCTTGTCGATGTATTCGCCGGTCTGCTGGCCGGGGCGGATGCCGGGGATGAAGGCCCCGGATTTCTTGAGATTATCCGCCGTTTCACGCGAATTGAACACCAGCGCCGTGTAGAAGAAGCAGAAGAACACGATGAGCGTCGCGTACAGCACCAGGTGCAGTGGCTGGCCGTAGCCGAGCGAGGTGGCGACGTTCTGCAGCACCTCGCTGAGCTTGGAATCCGGATTGGAGCCGAAGAAGCTCGCGATCGTGGCCGGGAACAACAGCAGGCTGGAGGCAAAGATTGGCGGAATCACGCCCGACATGTTGAGCTTGAAGGGCAGATGGCTGCTCTGGCCGGCGTACAGGCGCCGGCCGACCTGGCGCTTGGCGTAGTTGACGGTGATGCGCCGCTGCGCGCGCTCGATGAATACGCAGAAAGCGGTGACGCCGATGACGATGCCGATGAGCAGGATGGCGAACAGCGGATTCATCTCGCCGGTGCTGACGGACTCGAAGGTGCGGCCGACGGCGCCGGGCAGGCCGGCGACGATTCCCGACAGGATCAGCATCGAGATGCCGTTGCCGATGCCGCGCTCGGTGATCTGCTCGCCGAGCCACATCAGGAACATGGTGCCCGTGGTCATGGTGACCGTGGCGGGCATGAGCCAGTCGAAGAAGCCCTTGGCGTTGGTCATGCCGCCGTTGCCCAGCGCCACCGCGGCGCCGAAGGACTGGAACAGCGCCAGCCCGACCGTCACGTAGCGCGTGAGCTGCGTGATGCGGCGGCGCCCGGACTCGCCCTCCTTGCGCGCCTCCATCAGCGAGGGCACCACCATCGACAGCATCTGGATGATGATCGAGGCGGAGATGTAGGGCATCACGCCCATGGCGAAGATCGACAGGCGCTGCAGCGCACCGCCCGAGAACATGTTGACCACGCCGAGGATGGTGTTCGACTGGTCGTTGAAGAAGCGCGCCACCGCGTCCGGATTGATGCCCGGCACCGGAATGAAGGTGCCGATGCGGTACACCACCAGCGCGCCGATCAGGAACAGCAGGCGCCCGCGGATCTCGCCCAGGCGTCCGGCTTCGGCGAGTGCAGCGGCAGGATTGGTGAGCGCGGAGTTGGCCAATTCAATCCTCGATGGTGCCGCCGGCGGCCGCGATGGCCGCGCGCGCGCCCTTGGTGGTCCCGATGCCCTTGAGCGTCACCGGCTTCTTGAGTTCCCCCGACAGCACCACTTTGGCACGCTCGGCCCCGGCCGCGACGATGCCGGCGCGCTTGAGCGCCGCCAGATCGATGATCGCGGCGTCGATGCCGGCGAGCTCGTGCAGGCGCACTTCGGCGCGCGCGGCCTTCAGCGCCGAACGGAATCCGACCTTCGGCAGGCGCCGCTGCAGCGGCATCTGGCCGCCCTCGAACCCCACCTTGTGGTAGCCGCCCTTGCGCGCGCGCTGGCCCTTGACGCCGCGGCCGCAGGTCTTGCCCTGGCCGGCCGATGCGCCGCGGCCGACGCGCAGCCGCGGCCGGCGCGAACCGGCCCCCGGCCTGAGGCTGTTGAGTCGCATGTCGGCCATGTCAGTTCGACTCCTCGACTTTCAATAGGTGCGATGCCGCGTGGATCATGCCGCGGTTGCATGGCGTATCGGCGACCTGGATGCTCTGGTGCCGCCGCCGCAGCCCCAGCCCGCGCACCGAGGCGGCGATGTGCCGCAGCTGCCCGTGGACGCTGCGCAGCAGCGTGACCTTCACCTGCCCGGCGCCGTCCGCCCGGGCCGTCGTCTCGTCGCGCCGGCCGCTCATCAGCCGCTCCCGAGAATGTCTTCGAGGCTCTTGCCGCGCTTGGCCGCGATGTCCTCGGGCGAGCGCACGCTCGCCAGCGCATTGACCGTCGCGCGCACCACGTTGATGGGGTTGCGCGAGCCATAGCTCTTGGCGAGCACGTTGCGCACCCCGGCGCACTCGAGCACCGCGCGCATGCCGCCGCCGGCGATGACGCCGGTGCCTTCCGAGGCGGGCAGCATGAACACGCGCGTCGCACCGTGCGTGCCGTTGACCGCGTAGTGGAGCGTGTCATTGCGCAGGCTGACGTTGACCATGTTCTTGCGCGCCTGCGCCATGGCCTTGGAGATCGCCACCGGCACCTCGCGCGCCTTGCCGAAGCCGAAACCGACCCGGCCCGCACCGTCGCCGACCACGGTCAGCGCGGTGAAACCGAACTGCCGGCCACCCTTGACGACCTTCGCCGTGCGGTTCACGGCCACGAGCTTCTCGACCAGCTCGTCGGCGCTCTGCGTTTTTTCCATTCTTGCCATGTATTCGTGCCTCTAGAACTCGAGTCCCGCTTCGCGGGCCGCGTCGGCCAGCGCCTTGACCCGGCCGTGATACTGAAAGCCGGCGCGATCGAACGCCACCCGCGTGATGCCGGCGGCCTTGGCGCGCTCGGCGATGGCCCGGCCCACGGCGCGCGCGGCCTCGATGTTGCCGGTGCCTTTGAGCCCCTGCGTCAGCGCCTTCTGCAGCGTGGAGGCCGAAGCCAGCACTTTCTCGCCCTTGCCGTCGAACAGCTGCGCATAGATGTGACGCGGCGTGCGGTGCACGGTCAGACGCTCGAGCCTGAGCTCGCGGATCTGTGCCCGGGTCTTCATGGCGCGGCGCTGGCGCCGCTCTTTCTTGGTAATGCTCATGGTGACTCGCTGCGCTACTTCTTCTTGCCTTCTTTGAGCACGATCTTCTCATCCGAGTAGCGCACGCCCTTGCCCTTGTAGGGCTCCGGCGGACGGATGTTGCGGATCTCGGCGGCGGTCTGTCCGACCCGCTGCCGGTCGTTGCCCTTGATCAGGATCTCGGTCTGGCTCGGGGTCTCGATCGTGATGCCATCGGGGATGGCGTAGCTGACCGGATGCGAGAATCCGAGCGTCAGGTTCAGCGCCTTGCCGGCCACCTGCGCGCGAAAGCCCACGCCCACGAGCTCGAGCTTGCGGTCGTAGCCGCGCGTCACGCCCAGCACCATGTTGGCCAGGTGCGCGCGCGTCGCGCCGGCACGCATGCGCACCGCATCATCGCCCTGGTAATGAACCGACAGGGTCTTGTCCTTCTGCATGACCGACACGCCCTCGCCGAGCTCGAGGTTCAGCACCCCGCGCGTGCCTTTGACGGTCACGGTGCCGGGCAACACGCTCACGCTCACCCCGGTGGGCAGGTCGATGACTTTGTTCGCGACTCGGGACATGTTCAATCTTCCATCGGTGGTACGGTCAGGCGACGATGCAAAGTACTTCGCCGCCCTGGCCGATCGCGTGCGCCGCCTTGTCGGTCATGACGCCCTTGGGGGTCGAGACGATGACCGTGCCCATGCCGCCGAGCACGCGCGGAATCTCGTTCTTGCCGCGATAGATCCGCAGTCCCGGCCGGCTGACACGCTCGAGCCGGTCGATGACCGGGCGGCCCTCGTAGTACTTGAGATCGATGGTCAGCACCGGCTTGCCCTCATCGCTCGAGCGGTTGAAGTCGGCGATGTAGCCCTCGTCCTTCAGCACCGCCAGGATCGCCAGCTTCAACTTCGAAGCGGCGATGGTCACGCTCGGCTTGCGCGCGGACTGGCCATTGCGGATGCGGGTCAGCAGATCGGCGATCGGATCGGTCATGCTCATCGTTAACGCTCCTACCAGCTCGCCTTGCCGAGCCCTGGAATCTCGCCGCGCATCGCCACCTCGCGGATCTTGCAGCGCGCCAGGCCGAACTTGCGGTACACCCCGCGCGAGCGGCCCGTGATCTGGCAGCGGTTGCGGTGCCGGCTCGAGCTGGCATCGCGCGGCTGACTCTGCAGCGCCATCTGCGCGGCCACGCGCTGTTCGGGCGAGGACTTGGGGCTGCGGATGATCTCCTTGAGGTGCGCACGCTTGGTCGCGTATTTCTTCACTACGCGTGTACGCCGCTTCTCGCGCTCGATCATGTTGGTCTTGGCCATGACGTATTCCTTGAGATCGCGCCGCTACTTGCGGAACGGGAAGTTGAAGGCATCCAGCAGTGCGCGGCCGTGCTTGTTGTCGCGGGCCGTGGTGGTGATCGTGATGTCCATGCCGCGGAGCTG
>DATDHV010000036.1:0-11733 GCA_036521395.1 Steroidobacteraceae bacterium
GCCAGCAGCCGCATGCCCTCGATGTGGTCAGCGTGCGTGAGCAGGAAGCGCCGCACGAGCTGCTCGGCGGCATGCACCTCGCCGTCCGACAGCATGCTCGAGGCAGTCACGATGGCTGCGGGCAGGCTCGCGAGCTTGGCCACGTGCCCAGCGGCCGCCTGCGCATCCGCCTCGCGTCCGGCGGCCGTGCACAGCTCCTGCAGGGCCTTCCAGCTCGCGGGCAGCGCGGCATTGATGCCCACGGCATGCAGATATGCATCGATCGCCCCGGCCGTGTCCTTGCGCGCGCGCAGGCAATGACCGCGCTCCTGGAACAGCCGGCTGAAGCGCGGGTGCAGCTCCTCCAGGCGCGCGAGCGTGGCCAGCGCGTCATCGAGGCTCTCGAGATATCGCTGACTGACCGCGATCAGGTACCACACGTCGCGGTTTTCGGGCACCTGCAGGCGCAGTGACTCGGCGGCGGCGAGCGATGCGGCAAAGCGGCTGCGCTCGAGCAGCGCGCGAATGCGCGCGACCTCGGATTCGACCGGTGATGGGGGCAGATGCAGTGCCGCGGCGTGCACGGTGAGGGCGGCTACGGGCCGCCGAATTTATAGTTCAGCATCAGTCCGACGGTGCGCGGCACGTTGATGGTATCGGCCTTGACGAACTGGCGGAAGTTGGTCGACAGATCCGCGCGCGTGTTGGACAGGTTCGAGCCGTAGAGTTGCGCACTCCACGCATCCCGGGCAATTCCGAACGCCGCATCGACCGTGGAGAAGCCGGGCTGGTCGTAGGCGATGGAGTTGCCCTGCAGATCGGTGCTGATGCGGTCGGTCGAGGCGTAGGAGTGGGCCTGGTGTGTGCCGGCCACCTGCACGAAGCCGCGGTAGGACCGTAGCGGAAACTCGTAGCGCGCGCGCAGGTTGCCTTCGAACGGCGGCGCCTGGGCCAGCGGGCTGCCGATGGCCCCGAATGGATTATTGCGCGTGACGGCAGGCAAGGGGTTCGACACCTCGGCACTGCTGTTCCAGGCCGCCGAGCCCGTGAGCGTGAGGCCGCGCAGCACGCGCCAGGAGAGCTGGGTCTCGAGGCCGCGCACGCGATAATCGGGACCGTTGGCCGTGAACACCAGGTTGCCGAATCCCAGCGCCGGGTTCGGATCGAAGATGTCGATCTGCGTGTTCTTCCAGTCCTCCTGGTAGATCGCGCCATCGAACTGCAGCCGATGATCCAGCCACTGGGTCTTCCAGCCCACCTCGTCGTTGGTCAGCGTATCGGGCGCGAAGGACAGTGGCGTGCAGTGACCCGGAAACGGATTCGCGGGATCATCGCAATGCGAGCGGCGGTTGAAGCCCCCCGGGCGAAAACCCTGCGACCAGGTGTAGTAGACGAGCTCATCGGGCGTGATCTTCCAGCTCAGGTTGGCGCGGCTCTTGAATCCACGGTAGGTGTTCTCGAGGTTCCCCGCATTCAGGTTGGTGGCGCCCGCACTGCATGGATCGGCCGGCGCACTGGAATAGACCCCACCCGGGCGGCAGCCGAAGCTGCTCACCGCCGAGCCCACCTCCGTGTTGTTGAAGTCGTAGTAGCGCGTGCCGAGCGTGAACGTCAGGGTCCGGGGCAGCAGATCCAGGTCCACCGAGGCGAATGCCGCCTTCTGCCGGTAGCCGCGCGTGATGTCGTCGAAGAAATTGACGCCCGGCGCGCGCGCGGCCGGGTTGTTGTCGCTGGCACCGGGCGGCGGGATCAGCGGATTGAAGCCGGCCTGCGGGGCACCGTAGTACCAATCCGCATGCTCGTGAATGGTGTAGTTCTCCCAGAACAGGCCGCCGATGGCGCGCAGGCGTCGATCATCGGGCGTGGACAGGCGCAGCTCGTGGCTTTGATGCGTATTCTTTTCGATGTCGTGCCAGGTGGCGCTCGGCGAGAAACATTGCGCGGGCGTACCGGTCGCCTTGGCGGTGCCGCCGCCGGAGCATTGATAGTAGGCGGAGTAGAAGCCGCGCGCGTAGTTCGTATAGTCCTGAACCTGGTTCACATTGCGCACCAGGTAGCCACCGGTGTAGATGAGCTTGAGCTGATCGATGCGGCCGCTGATGGTCAACGCCGTGTCGTCGAACCGGTCCTTGTCGAACGATGGGTTGTACGTCTGCACCGACAGATCGGGAAGCGGCTGCAGCGCGGAGTTTACCGGCGTGTCGAAGAACACGCCGTCGGTGCGGATGCTCTGGTTGGACTGCGTCAGCAGCGCGCTCCAGTCCTCATCGAAGCGGTACAGCGCCGAAAGCCGAAAACCCTCGTAGGTGACGGGGTTGAAGGCATTCTCCACGGTGCCACTGTTGGACAGCGTAGGGCTGCCCGGCGGCACCACGCCGCCGAAATAGTTGACGATGCCGCGGTCGGTGGGCAGGCGCGCGAACGTGCCCGCGACGTTGTTGATGTAGCCGCCGCGGCTGTCATCGTAGATCACGGCGCGCAGCGCGAGCGTGCCGGGGATCAGCGGTAAATTGAACGTGGCATTGACCTTGGTGCTCGGATCGCCGTTGTAGGTCTGCGCATAACCGGCGTTCACCTCGCCTTCGGTGATGTCGAGCTTGGGCTTGTTGGTGATGTATCGCAGCACGCCGGCCTGCGCGCCGGATCCAAACAGCGTGCCCTGCGGGCCCTCGAGCACCTCGACGCGTTCCAGGTCCACGGCGTAGATGTCGAGATTGCGCCCGGGAAGCTGGCCGGACTGATCGTCGAGATAGATCGCGACGTTCGGAAAGCTGCCGACGACGCCCGACCCCTGGATGGCGCCCAGCGTCGTGCCGAGGCCGCGCATGATGATGGTGCCCTGGGCCGGCCCCTGGCCGGGCTCGACCACGTTGGGCAGGTACTTGACCATGTCCTCGAACGTCTGCGCGTCCAGCTCGGAGAGGGTCTGCGAGGTCAGTGCCTGGATCGTGATGGGCACGTCCTGCTCGTTCTGCTCGCGCCGGTTGGCCGTCACGACCACTTCAGCCAGGCCCTCGCTGGCTGCGGAATCGGCCGGCGCTTCCTGCTGTGCCAATGCCGTTGCCGGCACGCCCAGAATCGCCGCGACGGCGGCCGAGACGGCTACGTTGTATTTCATCCGCGCTCTCCCTGGATCTCCCGACACCAACGCATGCGGGGCCGGCTGAACGGTACCAGAATTTCGTGTATACGATGGGCGTGGGGAACAGATACCGGGCTGCCGGGCCGCGAAGGATGGACATGAGTGCGCTGATCATCGACGGCAAGGCGGTGGCTGAAGCCATGCGGCGCGACATCGCCGCGCGCGTGCGCGAATTGTCGAGTGCCCAGGGCATATCGCCCGGTCTCGCGGTGGTGCTGGTCGGCAGCGATCCGGCCAGTGAGGTGTACGTGGGCGGCAAGATCCGCAGCACGCTCGAGGCGGGCATGCGCTCGGTGGAGCATCGCCTCGCCGCGGAGACGAGCCAGGCGGAACTGCTCGCGCTGATCAATCGGCTCAACGCCGACATGGAAGTCGACGGCATCCTGGTGCAGCTGCCCCTGCCGCGGCACATCGACAGCACCGCGGTGATCGAGGCCATCGATCCGGCCAAGGACGTGGATGGATTTCATCCGATCAATGTGGGGCGCGTGGCCACGGGAGGCGCCGGGGTGGTGCCCTGCACGCCCATGGGCGCGGTGCTGCTGATCAAATCGCTCAACCTGCCGCTCGTGGGTCTCGATGCGCTCATCGTGGGTCGCTCCAATATCGTCGGCAAGCCAATGGCGCAACTGCTGCTGGCCGAGCAGTGTACGGTAACCATCGCGCATTCGAGGACACGCGATCTGCCCGCACGCTGCCGCCAGGCGGACATCGTCGTGGCGGCGGTCGGCCGCCCACGGATGATCCGGGGCGAGTGGATCAAGCCCGGCGCCATCGTCATCGACGTGGGCATCAACCGCCTGCCTGCCGAAGCGGGCGGGCGCCCACGCCTGGTCGGCGACGTGGCCTTCGAGGAGGCGCGCCACGTGGCCGGGGCCATCACGCCGGTGCCGGGTGGTGTGGGCCCGATGACCATCGCGTGTCTGCTGCAGAACACGCTGCAGGCTGCCCGCACGCGCCGGCGCTGATCTAGCGGGGGCGGCGCTCGCCGCCGCTGCGCGGTCGCGTGGGAATCGATGGCGGCGCGCGCGCCGGCGGCGCCCGGCCATGCGACTCGTGATCGTGATCGTGGTTGCGCGGCGGTCCGACCCGGTAGCCTGGCGCCCAGTCGCCGTACGCATAGCCGTAGGGCTCGTAGAAGTCCCCGACGTAGCCGACGCCGACTGCGGGGCCGCCGTAGCCCACGCCCTCGACGGCGCATGCGGCCAGCGCCGCGCAACCGGCCACGACCGCACTGATCAGGAATGCCCGCAAGGCGAGCGAGATTGGCGGCGCGGCGCGTGCCGCGGTGTGTGACCCGGCGGTCATTGCGGCTCCTGCGAGCTGTCCGTGTCCGACCACTCCATCAAGCCGATGGGCGCTCCGCTCGCATCCGCCACCACGGCCAGTCTGCCGCCATGGCGATCGATGCGTGGCTCGACCAGCACGCGACCGCCCAGGGCCGCCGCCTTGGCGCAGGCGCCGGCGACATCCGCGACACGCACGAAATTGAGCCAGTGCGCGTGGCGATGCGCCGCCCCCGGCGGAAAGGCGCTGACGGCGGCGCGGGCAAACCCGCCGCTGGCGAGAATCACATGTTTGGCCGTATCAGCGCTCTCCGCCCCCGCCGTCCCCGCCGTCCCGGCCGTCCCGACCGCGCCCGTCGCGCCCGCCGCCTCTTGCAGCGGGTACACGTCGTAGCCGAACAGCGCATGGTAGAAGGCGGCCTCCTGGTCCGGATCCGCAACCATCAGCGAGCTCCAGAGCGGCTGCCCCAGCGCGGCCATCTCATCGGGCGGATCACCGCTGCTCGAGGCCAGCACGGCAAAGACCGCGCCCTCAGGGTCCGCGAATATGGCCTGCCGTCCGCGTTGCGAATACGTTACGGGGCCCGCCAGCAGCCGGGCGCCGTGGGCGAGCGCGCTGCGCTTCACCGCCTCGAGGTCCCCGGCAGCGATGAAGGTCAGCCAGGCCGGCTGGCGCTGCTGCCCGGCCGGCTTGGATCGCTGCAGGATGCCGGCAACCGGCGCGCCGTCGAGCAGGGCCACGGCGTAGTGGGGATCGCCGGACGCCGGCTCGAAGGTCCAGCCGAAGAGACCTGCGTAGAACTGCTCGGCCTGATGCAGGTCCGGCGTCACCAGGTCGAGCCAGATGACCTTGCCGAGGTGATGCTCGCCGCTCGCCGGTTGCACCAGCGGGGGCAGTTGTATGTTCGCGGCCGGCGCCGCCTCGAGCACGGGGGCGCCCGAGACGAGCAGCAGCGCGCAAAGGGCCGGCAGGCGCACGCGTCGGAGGCACTCGCCACGCAATCTCATCGGTGTTCTCCCCACGGACGAGCGCGACTTTGGACCGCGGCCCCGGGCCGGACCGTCGGCGCCGGCCGTTTCCGGGTGCGCATTCGTGAGATTCCGTGCCAGTGGAATCCGACAGCCGCGCCGCAGCGCCTCAAGGCGGCCGGGGCCATAGCGCGCGACAGACCAGCATGGCCATCATGCGTTCTTCATCGGTGGGAATCACACGCACCGTCACACGGCCGCCGGCCTTCGAGATCACGGCGGCATGCGCCTCATTGCGCGCTGCATCGATTTCGACCCCGAGGAATTCCAGATTTTCGCAGATCTGCGCGCGCACGGGCGCGGCGTGCTCGCCAATGCCGCCCGTGAACACCAGCGTGTCCAGGCCGCCGAGCGCCGCGGCAAAGGCGCCGATGCATTTGCGGACCTGGTAGCAGAACAGCGCCACGGCCTCGCGTGCGGGGGTCTCACCGGGGAGCTCGAGCAGATCGCGCATGTCCCCGCTTCGACCGGAAACGCCGAGCAGACCCGACTCGTCATTGACCAGCCGGTTGAACCCTTCCGCCTGCAGCCCTTCGGTGCGCGCCAGATACCACACCAGTCCGGGATCGAGATCGCCCGAGCGCGTGCTCATGGGCACGCCGGCTGCCGGCGTGAATCCCATACTGGTATCGATGGAGCGGCCCGCGTGCACTGCCGCCAGGCTGGCGCCGCTACCCAGATGCGCCAGGACCAGCCGCCCCTGCGCGGCCTGCGCGCCGGCCAGATAGGGCAGCCGCTCCATCAGATACGCATAGGAGAGACCGTGAAAGCCATAGCGCCGCACCCCCTGCGCTTCGTAACGCCGCGGGATCGGCAGCAAGCGCGCTACACGCGGTAGATGCTGGTGGAAGTAGGTGTCGAAGCAGGCGACCTGGGGTAGTTGCGGAAACCGACGATGAAACCCCTCGGCGAGGGCCAGCTCCGAGGGCAGGTGCTCGGGATCGAATGGGCTGAGCCGGCGCAGCTCCTCGAGCATGCCGGCAGTGATGGCCTGCGGGGCGCCGTAGCGGGGACCGCCATGCACCACGCGGTGCCCTACGGCACTCAAGGCCTCGCGTTGGGCGCGCGCCTCGGTCCAGCGCAACACCTCGGCCACTGCCGCGTCGTGGTCCGGGAAGGAGAGCGGGCGCGAGAGCGAATCGCCCTCATTGACGTCCTCGATCTGCAAGCGCGATTGTGGCTGGCCGATGCGCTCGATCGAGCCCTTCACCAGGCGGCGCAGTGCCGCGCCGTCGCCCTCGAACACGGCGAACTTGATGCTCGAGGAGCCACCGTTGAGAGTCAGGATGCGCCGCGGGTGAGCCTGTTCCAACTGTCGTTCCCGTGAGAGCTGGCCATCCTACACCGCCAGAGCACAGCGGACACGGCGGCACCCCTGGCGATCGGTGCGGGGGTACACTGCCCGTACCGCACACACCAGCGTTGTCCGCGACGATGAGCACAGCCAGTGATGCCACGGCCGGGCCGGCCACCGACGTGATCGGGCATCTGATCGGCGGCCGGCTGGTGCGCGACACCCAGCGCACCCAGCCCGTGTTCGACCCGGCCACGGGGCTATCCCTCCGGCGCGTCGCACTCGCCGGCCGGGCCACCGTCGAAACGGCCATTGCCGCGGCGCAGGCGGCGTTCCCCGCCTGGCGCGACACCCCGCCGCTCAAGCGCGCGCGCATCATGTTCCGCCTTAAGCAACTGCTCGAGGCCAACGCCGCGGGCCTGTGCGGACTGATCACCAGCGAGCACGGCAAGGTGCTTGACGATGCCATGGGGGAACTTCAGCGCGGCATCGAGAACGTTGAATACGCCTGCGGGGCGCCCGAGCTGCTCAAGGGCGAATATTCCCGCAACGCCGGTCCGGCACTGGACGCGTGGAGCGAGCATCAGCCCGTGGGCGTGGCCGCGGGCATTACACCGTTCAATTTTCCCTGCATGGTGCCGCTGTGGATGTGGCCGCTCGCCGTGGTCTGCGGCAACACCTTCGTACTCAAGCCCTCCGAGCGCGACCCGAGCTGTGCGCTGCGCATCGCCGAGCTGGCGCTCGAGGCCGGATTGCCCGCCGGCGTGCTGAACGTGGTGAATGGCGACCGCGAAGCCGTCGACGTGCTGCTGTCGGATGCGCGCGTCCAGGCGATCAGCTTCGTCGGCTCGACCGCCATCGCCGAATATGTCTATGCGACCGGCTGCGCGCACGGCAAACGCGTGCAGGCGCTCGGCGGCGCCAAGAATCACGCCGTCGTCATGCCCGATGCCGATCTCGAAAACGTCGTGAGCGCTCTGATGGGCGCCGCTTATGGCTCCTGCGGCGAGCGCTGCATGGCCATTGCCGTGGCCGTGGCGGTCGGCGATGCGACCGCCGATGCGGTGGTGGCGCGCCTGTGCACCGCCCTCGCCCGGCTCACGGTGGGCCCGGGCGCGCAGCAAGGCTCCGATGTGGGCCCGCTGGTCACGCGCGAGCTGCTCGAGAGGGTCACAGCGTACGTGGATCAGGGCGTGCGCGAGGGCGCGCGTCTCGTGGTCGACGGGCGAGGCCTGCGCGTGAGCGGCCATGAGAGCGGCTACTTCCTCGGCCCCTGCCTGTTCGACGCGGTCACGCCCGACATGACGATCTATCGTGACGAGATCTTCGGTCCGGTGCTGGTGGTGGTGCGCGTGCCGAGCCTGCAGGCGGCCATGGATCTGATCGACGCCCACGAATATGGCAACGGCACCTGCATCTTCACGCGCGATGGCGAAGCCGCGCGATATTTCTGCGACCACGTCAGGATCGGCATGGTGGGTGTCAACGTGCCACTGCCCGTGCCAGTGGCCTATCACAGCTTTGGCGGCTGGAAGCGCTCGCTGTTCGGCGACCTCGGCGCCTACGGTCCCGATGGCGTGCGCTTCTATACCCGGCGCAAGACCATCATGCAGCGCTGGCCCTCGGCCGGCGTACGTGAGGGCACGGCCTTTCACTTCCCGAGCAGCCGCTGAGCATCCGGCCGCGACTCACGCAGCTGTTGCGACGCGAGATCGAGCTCGCCCTTCCGCTTCGGCCACCTGCGGTGTGACGTGGCTCGTAATCCGCGGCCGCGGCGCTGCGCTAGACTGCCCCCATGCTGTTCAGCCGGTGCCTCGTCCTGCTCGCGAGCGGGTTGCTGACCATATCGGGCGTGCTGCTCGAGGTCTCTCCGCGCGATGCGGCCGTGGATGCCTGCCACTGGATCGAGCGGCTCTCGAGCCCGTGTCCGTCCTGGGTGTCGGAGCAGAACATCCCCCCGATCTCGCCGTGGGTCTGCTTTGCACTGGCGTGCCTGGGACTTTTGTTCGTGGTCTGCTCGCTGCTCAAAGGCGTATTCGATCGGCCGCCCGAGAGCGTGCTGGCGGAATTCATCCAGCGCGGCAGGGATCTGCACGAGCGCTGCCGCAAGGAAGGCGACCAGGCGGTGATTCCCGAGATCGATGCCTGGACCGGTGAGGTCTCGAGATTCCTGCGCCGCCTGGGCCACCGCTATATCGAGCTCTTCAGCGACTTCCGCGGCATGCAGCTGTTCGCGAGCCAGTACGACACCGCCGCGAGCCTGGAGATACGGCAGCGTATCCAGCGCCTCAATGAGTTCATGCTGAAGTTTCCCGCCGGCCGCCCTCAGCGCGGTTGAGGCGCCGGCTCATCGATCAACGCCCGCAGCGGCCCGATGAATGGCTCGTAGTGGCGCCAGCGCCCCACCGATGCCGAGCTGATCTTCTGCCGCACCTGCCACTTGCTGGCCGTGATGACCGTGCGCGCGGTGCGGTCGAACTCCAGACAGCGCGGATCCCACGGCAGGCCGATGAAGTCGAGCATTGTTCGGCTCCAGGCCTCGAGCCCCGCCACCAGCTCCTCGTACGGCAGCTCCAGCAGGACATCACGCGGCAGCACCAGGCGCCAGTGCGCCATGATGCGCCGGTATTCGCCATAGGCGTGGGCGAGGTCGGCAAGGTCGTTGGCATACGAATGGCCGGCCTCGAAATGCTGGAAATAGATCGACAGACAGGTGTCGATGGGATGGCGGCGCAGGTGAATGAACCTGGCATTGGGCAGCGCGGCATGGATCACCCCCAGGTGCAGGAAGTTGGCGGGCATCTTGTCGATCACGCGCAGCGCCTCGGGCGACAGCCGCTCGAGTTCCTGCAGATACTCGCCGGCGAGGCGCCGCAGGAGTGAGGCGCTGGCCGCGCCCGCGAACGCCGCTGGCGCATGTCGGGATGCCGCCGTACTCCAGAACGTGAGTTCGCCGGCCCCGAATACGGCCGGGTGCGAGGCGAGGATCTGCTCGGCGAGCGTCGTGCCCGAGCGCAGCATGCCGACGATGAA
The DNA here is from genome assembly GCA_036521395.1 of Steroidobacteraceae bacterium. Classification (GTDB taxonomy): domain Bacteria; phylum Pseudomonadota; class Gammaproteobacteria; order Steroidobacterales; family Steroidobacteraceae; genus FEN-1191. The sequence continues at coordinate 9,764 of DATDHV010000036.1, forward strand.
CACCGGGCGCGTGCTCATCGTGCCGCTGCCGGCATCGCGGACGCTGCGGAGCCACTGCCGATCGAAGGTGCCGATCAACCCATCGACGGCCCGCGTCAGGCCGCGCTGGTCGTGGCCGCCGCGATAGCGCGTGGTCAATTCGTTGGCACGCCGGAACTGCTCGAATGCCGACTCGAATTCCTGCACGTCGTCGAAATATTTGCCGAGGGCATAGCGCAGCGGCACTTCCTGCCGCGGCGGCAGGGACTGTGCAACGACGCGCTGCGCCTGGGCCAGCCAGTCCCCGTCCTGGCGCGTCATGCGGCGCAGGCGCGGTATGCCGGCCCACGCCTCGGGCGAGTCCGGCTCGAGCGCGATGGCGCGCCGGAACAGCGCTTCGGCCGCGCTGAATTCACCCTGATCGGCGTGTGTCTCGGCGAGCACGATCAGCGTCGCGGCCAGGTGCGGATCGAGCTCCAGCGCGGTGCGGCAACTCGACTGCGCTTCCTGCGTTCGCCCCTGCAGACGCAGCGCGATGCCGAGGTGGCTGTGCGCCATGGCGAAGTCGGGCCGGATGTGGATGGCGCGACGGAAGCAGGCCACGGCCTCATCGAGCCGTCCAAGATCGCGCAGCACGAACCCCAGATTGTCGTGCGCCTCGGCGAAATCAGGACGAATCCGCAGCGCGCGTGCATAGCTCGCCAGCGCCTCCTCGAGCCGCCCCAGGCCGCGCAATGCGTCGCCGAGGCTGTTGGATGCCTTCGCGTAGTCGGGTCTGAATTCCAGCGCCCGGCGATAGCCGGCTGCCGCCTCGGCGAACTGTCCGCGCTCGAGCAGCACGTTGCCAAGATTGTTGTGCGCCTCGGCGAAATCGGGCCGAATCGCCAGGGCGCGTGCATAGCTCGCCATGGCCTCCTCGAGCCGCCCGGCGACGCCGAGCGCGTTAGCGAGATTGTTGTGTGCGCCGGCATCCGCCGGCAGCAGGGCGGCGGCGCGCTGCAGGGCCGGCAGCGCGTCCTTGCCCTGCATGCGCTGCGACAATCCGAGCCACTGCCAGAGCACGCCGGAATCGGGATGCCGTGCCAGCAGCTCGAGTGCGCTGCGTTCCAGCTCGTCGAATGCGCCGGCGTCCATCAGCGCGGCCAGCCGGCTCAGTTCGGCCACCGTCGGTGCGACCGCGATCTGCGGGCACGAGCGCGCGAGGGCGCGCTGCTAGCCAGGCAACATCATCGAGGCCGGACGCAACAGGTAGCAGCCGACGGCAATCAGGATCAGATACGCCAGCAGGATGAAGGTCCAGCCCATGTTGTGGCGGATGACATCACCCTCCTTGCGCACGAACTTGCTGGTCGAGACCCCGACGCTCGCCGTCTGCGGCGCCACGGGCTTGCCGATTTCCGCGCCGACCGAATTGAGCGTCGGCAGCAGCAGCGGCGGCATACCGAGCTGCATTCCTACGAGCGCCTGGAATTTGCCGAACATGGCATTGGTCGAGGTGTTCGACCCCGACAGAGCGACGCCGATGAAGCCGAGTATGGGCGCGACGATGATGAACGCGGTACCCAGGCTCGAGAAGCCCTTCGCGAGCGAGGCCGCCATGCCGGAATAGTTGAAGACATAGGCCAGGCCGAAGATGAACACGCCGACCAGACAGGCGCCCCACATCTGGTGGAAGGTGCGGCGGAATACCTCACCGATCTGCCCAGCCTTCAGCTTGCCCATGGCCAGCAGCAGCAGCGCCACCACCACCCAGGAGGCCAGGATCGCGCTGCCGCCGATGTAAGGGGCAAACTTGAACACCGCGCTGACATCGGGCTTGAGCGGATTGCAGGTGACCGCGAGCGAGGAACAGGCGACCGCCTTGGCGCTGAACCAGCTTATCTTCGGCAACGGCGACCACGGTCCGGTCCAGGCCGCGACCACGATCAGCAGCACGGCGAAGGGCATCCAGGCCTGCACCACTTCGGAGGTCCTGAGGCCGTGTCCGCGGG
>DATDHV010000037.1:0-41172 GCA_036521395.1 Steroidobacteraceae bacterium
CAGGTGAGCTGCATGTCCGGGCGATCGAGGCCAGGTAGCGTGCGAATGAAGACATGGCCCGCCGCGCCGTTGGTCGCAAACGGCCCGGTCCCGAACAGTGCCCAGCGCAGCACCGACACCACCGCGCGGTCGAACCGCAACTGCGACACGAAGGCCTCGGTTCTGGCCTGCCAGCCGAGGAACAGGAACGGGTGCTCGATGAGGTTGCGCCCTACCCCCGGCAGGTCGATCACCGGCGTGACGCCCAGGCTGCGAAGCTCCTCGGCCGGCCCGACGCCCGAGAGCAGCAGCAATGCGGGCGAGCCATAGGTGCCGGCGCTGAGCACGACCTCGCGCGCCGCGCGTACCGTCCGCAGTGCGCCGTCCTTGAGATATTCAACGCCCACGGCACGGGTGCCGTCCCAGACGAGTCGCGTGGCGTATGCCCCGCTTTCCACCTTCAGATTGCGCCGCGTCAGGGCCGGCGCCAGGTAGATGCGCGCAAGGTTGCCGCGCCGGCCGCCGCTGACGGTCATTTCACTGGGGTGCGCGCCCTCGGTATGCGCGCCGTGGCAATCCTCCGTAGGCGGAAACCCGGCCGCCAAAGTGGCGGCCCGAAGCTCTGCGTACATCATGTTCGTGCGCGGTATGCAGACCTCGAGCGGACCCTCGCCGCCATGATAGGGACCTTCCCCGAGCCAACTGCGCTCCGAGCGCCTGAAGTACGGCAGCACATCGGCGTAGCTCCAGCCCGTGAGGCCGGCGCGCGCCCAATCGTCATAGTCCTCGCGGTGGCCGCGAGCGTAGACCATGCCGTTGATAGCGCTGGAGCCGCCCAGCGCTTTGCCGCGCGGGACTTCGATGCGCCGCCCCCCGAGATGGGGCTCGGGCTCGCTGATGAAATTCCAGTTCAGGTCGCGGCGCAGCACGTAGCGCGGAAACGCGATGGGCATGTCCTTGAATGCGCCGGTGGCTGGGCCGCCCGCTTCGAGCACGACGACGCGTGCGCCGCCCTCCTCGCTCAGTCGGTTCGCGAGCACGCAGCCGGCGGAGCCGGCTCCCACGATCACATAATCATGCGTCTGATCCGACATCAGCCGCCCGTGTTCGAATAGCACACCTCGTCGGTCTGAATGACGGGCATCGCTTTGGTGAACAGCGGCACCTCATCGATCAATTCCTTGGCACGCACCGCCATGGCCTTCTCGTATGCCGCCCAGTCTGCGATCCAGATGCTGATGACGGCGGTGTACATCGGCGGTGTGCCGTCCGGTGCCGGCTGCCCCCGACGCACTTCGAGACGGTGCAGGCTCTTGCCGAGGATATCCCGGATCAGCGGCACGTGGCGGGCGAGATAGAACGCCTGATCGAAGGCATCATTGTCCTTGGCCGGATAGAGCACGGTGATGCACTTCATTGCTGATTCCCCGGATTGAAATGGCGCCGCCACCGCACGATCGCGCCCGGGAGCGTGCGCCGGCACGGACTCCTTACCGCGGCGCCTTATCAGCGACTACCGCGCCAATCACGTCATCGGCCCAGCTCAGCGCGGCTCGAAACGTCGGGAATCCTATCGTGCTGGTGATCGAGATCAACACGTGGTGAATCTCTTCGGTCGAGGCGCCAGCTTCGAGCGCGCGGCGGACGTGACTGTGCACCGCACCCTCGGATCGAATGGCAGCGGCTGCGGCCAACTGCACGAGCTGTGTGGTCTTCTTGTCCAGCGGGCCGGCGCGTTGCGCTGCGGCGCCCAGGGCATTCACCGCCTTGAGGAAATCGGCGTGCCGGGTCTTGAGGCCTCGAAAGGCGGCGGGCTTCCTGTTCATATGCCAGCGTACCACTCGTAGCCTCGATCTTCCCAGTAACCGCCCTTGCCTCGCCCGATGCCGTGGAGCTGCGCCACCGCCTCGATACGCATGAGGTACTTGGCCTGCTTGTAGCCGAGCTGCCGCTCCACGCGCAGCCGCATCGGCGCGCCGTTGGCAACCGCGAGCGGCTTGTCATTCAGGCCATAGGCGAGCAGCGTCTGGGGATGAAAGGCATCGACCAGATCGATGCTCTCGTAGTAACCGCCATCGTTGCGCTCGAGCTCGTCGGCACAGTAGAGCACGATGAAGCGTGCCTGAGGCTTGAGCCGAGCCGCATCGAGCACGTGACCGAGCGGCACGCCGGTCCACTTGCCGATGGCGCTCCAGCCTTCGACGCAGTCGTGGCGTGTGATCTGCGTGCGCGCGGGCATGGCGTGGAGCTGCGCCAGTGAGAGTGACAGCGGAACGTCAACCAGTCCACCCACCGTCAGGCGCCAATCCACGAAGTCCTCGGCGCGCAAGCGATTGTACAGGGGGTTGTTGGGGTTACTGGTGCCGTTGGATCTGAATACGGGTGAGAGATCCGCCTCGGTGTACTCGTGCGCCAGGGCCTGTCCGACCACCAGACGCTGCGTGCGGTAGGTGAGCAGCTCGGCGTTGCCGAGGAGCTTCAGGAACGAGGGCGATTCGCTCAGCCGATCGCAGCCGCCGAGCATCAGTCCGCCGAACGCGGCCGAGCCGCGCAGCAGGAGCTGCCGACGGCTCCAGATTCGCCCTTTCATTTGGCCTTTCCCCCGGGAACGACATAGCGTCCGGTAATCATCGAGCGAATTTCGTTCCATGGCCCGGCGAGCGCCACCATGAGCAGGTGTACGACAATGAACAGTGCGACCAGCATGGCGGCGATGAAATGGATGGTGCGGGCATTGGGTCGGCCACCGAAAAAATTGACCAGCCAGGGGCAGGCCGCGTCGAAGCCGGGCGACATGGTCAGTCCCGTCGCCAGGATCAGCGGCGCCAGGACGAAGATTACGCCGAAGTAGGCGAGCTTCTGCAGCACGTTGTAGTGCTTTGCGGCCTCGCCGCGTGGAAATCGCAGCCGCAGGTGATTCCATATGTCACGCAGCAGGTGCGGGGGGGCGATCTCGGCGGGCCTGGGCAGCAGGTCGCGTCGCACGTGGCCGCTCGTGAAGCTGAAGGCCAGATACGCGATGCTGTTCAAGATCAGCAGCCACGCAAAGAAAAAATGCCAGCGCCGGCCGATCGCCAGTGCCTGCCAGTGTGGGAGCGTAGCCCAGTGGGGAAACCCGGGGGCGCCGATGGACAGCAGGGGCGTATCCGGGCTGGCGCCGTGGTTGCCCCAATATAGATATGGATCGGCGTTGAAGATCTGCAGGCCGCTCATCAGAATCAGGAACACGCACAACGCATTGACCCAGTGCAGCAGGCGGGTTGGAAGGCTGTGACGACGGATGACTTCGGGGGCTGCCATGGGGTAGGCATCATAATACGCCCCCGCATCCGCCAGAAGCGACGCCGTGACAATGCGCATAAGATGCGCGCATGTGGCAGGCCGGCAAAGGTGCGCTGGTGATGGCGCTGGGATTGGGTGGTGCGGCGCCAGCGCCGCGGGGTGTCCTTGTGGCGCTGTTGGCGCTGTCCGTCGGCGTGACCTTCCATGCACGGGCCGGCGTCGTCCCGGCGACACCGGCGACCGACACAGCCGCCGCGACACCGAATGAGACAGTGAATCCGGAGGACGCCCCCGAGGCCATGCGCGACGAATTCATGGCCGCGATGCAGCGTATCCGGCTGCGGGTACCGGAGCCGCCGGATTCGCCGGCGCTGCAGCACTACGTCATTCACGACTACCTTGTGGCGGCGCGACTGCGACGCGATCTGCTGCTCACGCCGGGCGCCGATCTCGATGCGCTGATCGATGCCTTCCTGCAATCACACGCGCAACAGCCCGTGACACGCGCGCTACGTCACGACTGGCTCGTGAATCTGGCCGAGCGCCGCCGCTGGGATTGGTTTCTGCCGCGGGCCGCGGATCTCAATGATCCGATATTGATCTGCGACCGGCTCGAAGGCCGGCTCGAAACCGGGAATACACCAGGATTGGCTGTGGATGCTCTGGCGCGCTGGAATGTGCCGCAGCGCGCGCCGAGCGAATGCGACGGTGTCTTTGCCTGGCTGCGGCAGCAGGGCCTGCTGAGCGCAGGTCTCGCGGAAGTGCGCACGCGCGCAGCGCTGGCGGATGGCAACGCCCAACTGGCGCGCGAGTTTGCCGCCGATGTACCCACGGCATCCGCCGCACCGCTGCTGCAGTGGGTGCAACTTCTGGCGTCACCGAAACCCGCGCTCGAGACACTGGCCCACAACGTAGCGTTTCCGGTGGAAGCAGATGCGCTCGAAGCCGGATTCAACCGGCTTGCGCGCCAGGATGCCGCTACCGCGCTGACGCTGCTGCCGCAATTGCTGGCGCGCCCGGATATGAGCCCCGCGCTGCGCGGTCGTCTGCAGCGCGATGTAGCCCTGGGGGCTGCCTACGAGCGCGATCCGGCCGCACTGGCGAGGCTGCGCGACGTGCCCGCCGAAGCGGTCGACGACGAGGTGCGTGAATGGCGGGTGCGCGCGGCGCTGTGGAGCGGTGACTACCCTGCCGCGCTCGGCTGGATAGAGCAGATGCCGGCCGCACTGGCGACACTGCCGCGCTGGCGGTACTGGCGCGCGCGGGCCGTGGAAGCCACGCGCGGCGCCGCCGCCGCCGCCCCGCTGTACGCCGACGTCGCGGCGCTGCGGGACTACTATGGCTATCTCGCCGCCGACCGCCTGCACCGGCCGTACGCCCTCAATGCGCAGCCCTCGCTGGATGACGAGACAGCACAAAGCACCCTTGCCGCCCGCCCCGGCCTGGAGCGTGCGCATGCGCTGCTGGACTGCGACATGACTGACGAAGCAGGCGTGGAATGGGCCGTCGAGCTCAGCGATGTCGACCCCAAGGTCAAGATACAGGCCGCACATATCGCGGCGCGCTGGGGCTGGTATGCACAGTCAATTGCCACCCTGGCGCAGGCCGGGGATTGGGATGACGTGCGGCTGCGCTACCCGCGGCCGTACCCGACCGCGATCACGCGCGCCAGCGATCTGACCCACGTACCTGGCGACCTGATCCTGGCGGTCATTCGCCAGGAAAGCCTGTTCCGCAAGGACGCTGTGTCACGTGCCGACGCGCGCGGGTTGATGCAGATGCGGCCGGCGACCGCCGCGGCGCTCGCGCGCCGTTGGCACCTGCCGCCGCCGGGTCCCGATACGTTATTCGATCCGGTCGCGGCAGTAACTCTCGGTGCGGCGTATCTGCGGGAAATGCTCGACCGCTACGCCGGCCAACTCGCACCCGGCCTCGCCGCCTATAACGCCGGGCCCGTACCGGTGGCGCGATGGCTGCCGTCCCGGCCCATGGACGCGGATGTGTGGATCGAGAACATCGCCTTCGGCGAGACGCGGGACTACCTGGAGCGGATCTTCGAGCACATAGTGGCCTACGCATGGGTGCGCGACGCCGAGCCGCCGAGGCTGGCGGCGCTGTTGCCGGCGGTGGAACCGCCGGCATCGGCTGCGGGGGCGGCGCAGGCACCGGGGGCGCAGGCGGCGATGGTACGGGGAATGCCGAGCCCTTTTTCGCACGCGGACAGTCTGCAAAACTGAGCGCCGACGGCGCCGTGCGCCGCCACGACGCCACGACGCCACGACGCCCGCGAGACTGCAACTTTTACTGTCGCGCGGTGTTCTAGGGCTGAAACGGCACACGCTCGTGCAAATACCACCTACGGAGCCCGCCCGTTCAGCGGAGTTCACGACCTTCATGCGCGCCTACCAGGACATGGTCTTTACCACTGCCGCTCGACTGGTGGGCCACGACGCACAGGCCGAGGATATTGCGCAGGAAGTATTCGTCAGGGCCTATGAGCATTTCGACGAGTTGCGCTCGAGTGCAAGCAGCGGCGGCTGGCTCAAGACCGTGACCACCAATCTTGCGCTCAATCATCTGCGCCGCTATCGCGCGCGCTGGCGGTCGTTCTCCGAGGACGATGGCACGCCATACGATCCGCCATCTCCCGACAACCTATTGGCAGAATGCAGCACCGAGGAGCACCGGGCGCTGATCGAACGGGCCTTGAGGTCGCTGCCAGCGGACCAGCGCTCGGCACTGGTGCTCTATCACTTCGAGGATCTGTCATACCAGGAAATCTCGGCGCGGCTCGGTGCGTCGCTCGCGAAGATCAAGACCGATATCCGCCGGGCCCGACTGGCGTTGCTGCCGGTGTTGCAATCGAGCGGAATCACGAGTGGTGCCCTGCGGGACTGACGATGCCAATGAATGACGATGCGGACCTGGAGCTTGCGCGCGTGGTCGGGCGCGCCCTGCAACAATTGCCGTTGCGGCACGCGCCGCCGACGCTGGCGCCGCGCGTGCTACAGGCGCTGGCGCGTCGTGCGGCATTGCCATGGTGGCACCATGGATTCCCACGCTGGCCACAGGGTGCGCGCGCGTGCTTCGTGCTGCTGTGCGTGCTGTTGAATGCGCTGGCGCTCGTGGGCTGCGCACGCCTGGTCGCGGACCTGGAGTCGACGCCGGCGCTGCGCCGGGCGTGGGCACTGATGAGCGCCTGGTCCGAGGTGGTGATTTCATTCATGCGTACCATTCCGCCGCTATGGCTCTACGAAGGACTGGCTGTGGCGGCAGCGCTGTACGCCATGCTGTTTGCGCTGGGAGCGGCCGCGTACAGGACGCTATACCGATGAACACGCGCCTCAGAAGGTCCATCATGTCACTGACGCTGGTCGTGTTCGGCGCGCTGGCTGGCCCGATGTCGGCGCAGTCTGCGCCGCAGGAGCGGCAGGCAGAGTTCGAATACCACTTGCATCACGGCCGGGCGTGGCACGGGGAACACGACACTTCGGTGGTGAGCGTTGGCCACGACAGTCACCTGGCAGCCGGGGAACGCGCCGATGCAGTCGTCGCCGTGCTGGGCTCGGCAATCAGCGAGGGCGATGCGGGGGACGTCGTTGCGATTTTCGGCGACGCGCGGGTCACCGGCACGCTCGACCACAGCGCCGTGTCGGTGTTCGGCACCACGTATGTCGATGGCAGGATCGGCGGTGATGCGGTGGCCGTGTTTGGCAGCGTCGTGCTCGGACCAAACGCCGACATTGGCGGCAATGCGGTAGCGATTGGCGGCAGCCTGCAGCGTGATCCGGCAGCAATCGTCCACGGCGGCACGCAAACCGTCTTCACCGGCCTCTCCGGCTTCGGCTGGTTGCGGCCGTGGATCAAGCATTGCCTGCTCTTCGGGCGACCGCTGGCGCTTACCGCAGGCGTTGGATGGGCCTGGGGCGTGGCATTGGGCTTCCTTTGCCTGTACGTGCTGCTGGCGCTGGTATTTCGCGGTGGCATCGAACGCTGCGTGCTCACTTTCGAGTCCAGACCGGGTCTGAGCATAGTCGCGGCACTGCTGACCGTGCTGCTATCGCCACTGCTGCTGACGGTGCTGTGTGTGACGGTGATCGGGATCGTCGCGATACCTTTCGTCGTCGCGGGGCTGTTCTGTGCCGGCCTGTTCGGCAAGGCGGTCATGCTGTCCTGGATTGGACGGCTCTGCCTGGGGCGACGCGTGGAGCCGGGCCACCCGGCACTGACGGTGCTGATCGGCGGGGCGATCGTGCTGGCACTGTATCTCGTGCCCGTGCTGGGCTTCGTGATCTACAAGCTGCTTGGCCTGCTGGGGCTGGGCGCCGTGGTTCTGACGCTGCTGCAGAGCATGCGCGCACCCCGCGCGGCCCCGAATGAGGCACGGAGCTCCCAGCCTGCTGTGCCGCCGCCCGCCGAGCCAGCCGCAGCGGCGGCGGGCACGCACGCTGAGCCAGTAGGCCCCTCCCCCGCCGCGGCATTGCCGCGGGCGGGATTCTGGGTGCGCATGGCCGCACTGCTGCTCGACGCTTTGCTGATCGGCATCATCGTCAACCTGCTGCACCATCTGTTCAACCTCGAGCTGCTCGTGCTGGCCGCGTACGGAGCGGTCATGTGGAAACTGCGCGGCTCGACCATTGGCGGCATCGTGTTTGATCTGCAGGTGGTGCGGCTGGACGGCCGCGAAATGGATTGGCCGACCGCCATCGTGCGGGCACTGGGCTGTCTGTTGTCGCTGGCGGTGGCCGGCCTCGGCTTCATCTGGATCGCGTTCGACGACGGCAAGCAGGCCTGGCACGACAAGATCGCCGGCACCGCGGTGGTCCGCGTGGCGAAAGGCATCTCGCTGGTATGAGCGAAGCCGAGACTAGTCGGATTCGCGCGGTCGGCAATCGGGTCGGTGCATGAGCGCAGCCAGGGCCACACACGCATTCGGCGCCGCGCCTTGCGTCGGTGGCGTACTCATCAACGTGACCGGCACCGCGACCGACGCGGACGATCGGGTCTCTGCCGGCGCTTCGGAGGCGCTGGCCGGCGCGCTCTGCGTGAGCAGCAACGCTGCCTCCGGGGCCGAAAGATGCCTGCGCTCGGCTCGCAGCAGTGCCACCAGACCGGAGACCTCGGCGGTGGCCAGAGAGCTGCCCGAGTAGAAGTCGTAATGGCCCTCGGGAGCCAGGGAGATCACATCGCGACCCGGCGCGCGCAGGATACTGGCATCAGTGTTGTCGTTCTCGATCGAGTCGACCGCGATAACCGCCGGAATATTGGCCGGAAAGTCGTTACGAAGTCCGTCGGGCGGAACAGCGCCGACGACGATGGTCCCCGACTGCACCGCCCGCCGCACCAGTCGCGTCAGCAATGGATCGCTCGGACCCGCGAGACTCAAGTTGATGATATCGGCGCGCGCATCTATGGCTGCGGCGAGCGCCTGCGCCAATGTGAAGGTATTGCATACGGCCTGAATGCCGCTTTCGGCTGCGTGCCAGCAAGCCTTGTAGAGCAGGAGCTGCACGTCGGGGGCGACCCCAACGATACCGATGCCGTTGTTGGGAACGGCGGCGATGATGCCGGCAACCGCGGTGCCGTGCGCATCTTCGTCGAAGGCGCGACGATCCTGGTCGACGAAATTTCCGGTCACTGCATGGGGCGGCAGGTCGGGATGATCGAGGTCGACACCTGTATCGATCACCGCCACGCGCACGCCGGCACCGCGAGTGAGCGCGTGGGCCTCGTCGATCGCCATCTGCTGCACGTTCCGCTGCAGCGAGGCGTATGGGTCGTTGTACGACGCGGGTGCAGTGGCGGTCTCGAAATTCTGCAGCGGCTGCACGGACTCGACTCTGGAGTCGCGCGCGAGGGCCGCCACGACCTGCTGTGAATCGGCACCGGCAGCCAGCGCGTACACCAGGCAATGTACGCCCAGCATCTTGATCGGCCAGCTCGAAGTTTCCTGCAGGTGGTACTTGGTCGCCAGCGCGCGGGCCGCGCGGCGCGCGCTGCTCCCGGCCTGGTACGCGCCGACCCCGTCGTAGCCGCGTGTGGTTGAGGCCGCGTGCAACGAGGGTGGATCGATGGGATTGCGGACCGTAACGACGATATAATGTTGCGGTGCCACAAGCGCCGCCGTCGGCAATGTCGCGCGGGCACTCAGTGCGGATTGAGCGCTGCAGCCGCCCAGCATCCCGAGCGCCGCGATGACCCCAAAGCGGGGTTGAAACCGCCGAATATTCACGGAGTTACCTATCGTTAGGCGTGCCATATAAACGGGCTGACAACGGTTAGTGCCACCATGCGGGCCAAGGGTTGCGGCTCAGAGCCGCAGCAGGGCCGACAGGGTCCAGGTCCCGTTCGCGCTCTGCTCTGCATACAAGCGTCCCGCGGTGCCATTGGTGAAGAAGCGGTTGAGCTCGATCGTGACTCTACCGCGAACATAGGCCAGACCGGCGTTACCGGCCCAGTAGCTGACGCCGAACATGCTCTGCAGGTCGTAGTAGCCGACCCCTGCGGTAACGGCCAGATCGTTAGGCAAGGGCCAGTGAGCCGTGAGTTCCAGAGCGCCCACCGGCCGGCTGTGCGCAAACCCCAGCGTAGAGTATGAGCTGTAATCGGGCTCGTAAGACAAGGTCGCCGCCAGACGATCGAGGTAGGCCGCACTGACGGCAATCTCATCGTAGTTGTAGTTGGCCGGTCGCGGATCATCCAGATAGCTGTAGCGCGTGTATGCGATGCGGGTGCTGAAGTCCGCCCCGAGCGGCCGGGTGATGCCGGCATACAGATCCAGTTCAGCCGAGGAGCCCGCATGCGGATATGGATTTACATTCGATGCCCAGGCGCCCGCGAACCAGCCCTGCGGGTTCAGGTAGGTGGCGCCCAGTTGTACCGCTGCGCTGTCATAGGTCTGCGACACGCCGCGGAAGATATAGTCCGAAGTAACCCCTAATGATGCGCTCCACGGGGTCTCGGCACGGGACACTGGAAGAGCCAGTAACTGCGTTCCCGCAAGACTCAGCAGCAAGCCCAGCCTGTACCCGCAGTGCCATCGCATGACGAAGCGTCCGTCCATCAATGCGGCAGTATACGGGGTGCAAGCAAGGCGACCGGAGGCCGGCCGATGCGGCGGGCGGCAACTTGCCGCTAATTGCTATCAGAGCCCGAGGTCGCTCAGTCCCGGGTGATCGTCCGGGCGAGGGCCGAGTGGCCAGTAGAATTTCCGCCCGGCTGCGCTGATGGGCAGATCGTTGATGCTGGCGTACCGGCGAGCCATGTAGCCTTCTGCCGTGAACTCCCAGTTCTCATTGCCGTAGCTGCGGAACCATTGACCCAAATCGTCGTGCCATTCGTAGGCAAAACGCACCGCGATGCGGCTCCCGGCACAGGCCCAATGCTCCTTGATCAGCCGATAGTCGAGTTCCCTCGCCCACTTGCGCTGCAGAAACTGACGCACTTGCGCGCGGCCCACGGGAAATTCTGCTCGATTGCGCCATTGCGTGTCCTCGGTATACACGAGCACCACGCGTTCCGGGTCGCGCGCATTCCAAGCGTCCTCGGCGCCGCGCACTTTGCGTGCAGCGCTCTCTGGGGTAAACGGAGGTAGCGGCGGCTTACTTTCCACGGACGCGACTCCCGTCATGGCTCCATGAGGAGCGTTGCGGCGCGGCGCGCGCTCATTGGTAGAGCGAGCGCAACACGCGATGCGAGCGCGGCAGGTAGTAGCGGTCAGGATCGAGCGATACGGCGACGAGAGTGGCACGGCCAACGATGTTTCGCCGCGGCACGAAGCCGATACAGCGCGAATCGGCGCTGTTGTCGCGATTGTCGCCGAGCACGAAGTACACGCCCGGCGGCACGGTCAGGGGCCCTACCCGTTCTGCATGAATGCGGCCGGGCAGCAGCAGTATATCGTGCGTGCGCGAGCTGCCGGATTCAGGCAGCACCGCCGGCTCGAGTGCGCGCGTCGAGCGCAGCAGCGCGCTCGAGGCATGGCCGGCTTCCACGGTGTAGCGGGCCGACGCGCCGTTGACGATCAGCCGTTCGCCGTCCAGCTCCACCGTATCTCCGGGAACGGCGATCACTCGCTTGACCAGTGATATGCCGTTGGTTGGCGAGTCGAAAACGATGATGTCGCCGCGCGCCGGGTCGTTGCCTTCGGTGAGGTGCGAAAACGTGAACGGCACGCGCAGCCCGTAGATGTGTTTGTCCACCAGCAGACGGTCACCTTCGAGAATGGTCGGATTCATGGAGCCGCTGGGCACGTAGACCCAATCGGCCCAGGCGGAGCGAAAGCCGCACATGAGGATCAGGAACAGGAACACGCCGCGGTATTCGCGCACCTGACGGCTACCGAGCGCCAGAGTGTCTGGATCCTCGTGGCTGCCATGGATCACCTTGCCTGTGAGTAGTCGCGGCAATCTATATTTGCGTGCCTCGACTGTCGACGGCGGTGCGGCGCTGGCGGTTCGATGGCGGGAGGATTGGTCGTCCGGACCCTCCGCTTCGGTTTGCTTATCAATCAGCTCGCGGGAGGGTATTACAGGAAGCTACAGGAGCTAGAGGGAGATCCCGTAACACACTGGATATACTAAGAAATTTACCGAGATCGCGCAGCGATGCCACGCCTGTGCGCCAGAGATGCAATGCCGCCTTGCAAGCGGTACCACGCCTGGCCGGCAGAGTTGCCACGATGCCCCTGTGGCGGTGCGGGGAAAAGTTCATGAAATGAATGACCTGCCGCCGCGGCGGCAGAGATGCAACGCCCCGCCATTGGTCACCGGCAACGCCCTATTTCCGCAGTGATTTGGATGATGGAGGCCCGGAAAAGTCGCGAATTCGCGGCAGAGTTGTGACGCCCCGGCGGAATTGGGGTGGGGTGTTCTCGAATGATTCGGCTTACCGGGTCAGCGCGGTACGCTCGCGCGGCACGTGTGGCCGGGAGGGACTGAGAATCAGTCCGACCTCGGCCGGCTTGACATGAGCCTCAGGGTAGACCGCGAGCACACGTTTCAGGGAGTCGAGAAAAAAGTGTCGGAACTTGCGCGCCTCGGCATAGCCGTGACCGAACTGACCCGAGAGCTGAGTCCACGTCACCGTATTCGTGCGGCTCAAGCGAAACAGCCGGTGCACGAGCCAGGCGTAGACATCAAGATCCATGGGGCTCTTGCGCAGGCGGCGGATAGCCGCCGTGGACAGCGGCGCGGAACGCTCCAGGATGGATTGGAACAGTACCGAGGAGAGCACCAGCGAACTGCCCTGCCCAACGGCCTCGGCCTCATCCCACCATAAGCGCGCTTCCTCGGCGAACAGCGCCTGGCGGATGTGAAGCCCGGTACGGCCGCCGGCATCGCGTACGTTCTCGTCGATGGAAACGGCGCAGTGAATTAGACGCAGGATCTGATTCGCGTATACGCGCAATGAGCCGCGCTCACCCCGCGTGATCGGCACGTCCAGGCAGCGCAGGAACTCGTGAACGCTGCGGCCGAGATAGATTTCGGGCGAGCGCGTGCGGATGGCCTCGGAGGCGCAGTAGATGGTCAGTAGTCGCGCCGGGACGCCGTAGGGTAGCCCCATATCGCGCCGGGTGGCCGAGAGCGTGAGATCGAGCCAGCCGTTGTGACGAGTGAAGGTCGCAGCCTCACCGGGGTCGGCATGGGGAAATGAGCACTGGATCAGCGGCACATATTGGAAGGAGATGCCCTGAGCGCGCGCGTGCAGCTCGATGCTCTCGGGAAGGGCCGGCACCGCGCGTCCCGGCAGACGCGTGAGGACGGATGCGATCGGCGCCGGCACGGTGGTGGAAATCGCGGGCGCGCCCGCGGCAGAGCCGGCTGCGGGCGCGCCGCGTCGTTGCCGCTCCCGCGCGCGCGAGGCCGGAGGCTCGGGAAAGGCACTGGCGGGCAGATCGCAGAATCGGCGCCGAACCAGCTCGGGTGGGTAGCCGCTGCGGATCAACTGGGCGGCGATGCGCTCGGCGGAGAAACCAAAGTCGCGATACAGGCGGCAGGCCTTATCGATATGCTCGGCATATTGCACCTCCGGTGCCGCTTCAGCCATTCTGCGCCAGCCCTCCACTCTCGCATCGCTTGGCTTCGTGCACGGATTTCTGTTACTTTTGATCCGAAATCCGTGGACTACGGCCTCGTGGGGAGAAGAGTGTGCCAGCGGTGCGCGCGATTGACAAGTTGGGCGACATTCTCGCCAGCAGCGAGACCTTCCTGGATCGCATGCACGCGCTGGGCGCCGAGCCCCACCAGCGCAAGACCCTGCAGCGCCTGTTCAGTCCCAGCGAGGCGGCACAGATGGTAGGGCGTGATCGCACCACCCTCGCCCGCGCCGAGACGGATATTGGCCTGGGCGATGCGCCGCGCAATCCGGGTAACAACCGCCGCATGGGCTACACGCTGGCTCAGATCCAGTCGTTCCGTGCCCATTTTGGCACCCTCCCCTGGCGCGATCCGGCCACCGACGCGCCGTTGGTCATCGCCTGCCAGAACTTCAAGGGCGGTGTGGGCAAGTCCACGACGTGCGTGAATTTTGCTCACTATCTGGCCCTCAAAGGCTACCGGATCCTCGTCATCGATACCGACAGCCAGGCCACGACCACCTCCATGTTCGGGTACGTGCCCGACGCCGACATCGCCCAGGAGGACACGGTACTGCCCTACCTCGCTAGCGCCCAGAAGACACTGGCCTACGGCGTGCGTCCGACCTACTTTGCGGGTATCGATCTAATCCCGGCTTGCCTGGCGCTGTACGAAGCCGAAATCGCCATCGTCATGCGAGTGGCTGGCCAGCCTACGCCGGCCCAGCGCATCGCTTTTTTCAGCGAGCTCAAATACGGTATCCAAACTGTGGCGGCCGCCTACGATGTGATTCTCGTGGACAGCCCGCCGGCGCTGGGCATGATCTCGGTCAACGTGCTCATGGCGGCGGATAGCCTGCTGGTGCCCTCGGCGGCACGCATGTTTGATTTCTCGAGCACGGTGCAGTTCTTCCGCATGGTCCACAACTACATCGGTCAGCTCGACCCCGAGAAGAGCTACCGTTGGATCTCGGTGCTCACGACGCTCTTCGATCGTCGCTACGAGAGCCAGAAACAATTCTTCGAAGTCATGCGGGCCTGTTTCGGCGATTCGGTCTTTCAGCGGGTATTCTTTCATTCCAGCGCCGTGATCAACTCGGCCGCGCAGTTCATCACGCCTTATGAGCAGCCCAAGCCTGACCGGCAGGTACTGCAGATGATGGACAATGTATTTGCAGAGATCGAGCTCAGCATATTGCGTGAATGGCCCTCCAAGGCCACGGCGCTCAGTCAGCGCGGTATTACCTGAAGGCCACAGTTTCGTGACGAAACTCAGGCAACCGTTTGAATATTATATAGAAAGTGTCGGAAGCGGCAGTGCGCGAGGAGAGGACTATGGCCAGTAAGATCTTCGGTGGGGCAAATCTGAGCGAGATTGCGCGCGCCACGCGGGGGCGCTCCGAATCCCAGGGTACGGACCCCAGCGGCAGGGCGCCCGAAAAACTCCCCGCAGGACGGCCCGTACTGGCGGCCGCGGAACTCGCGCTGACCGGCCGCGTCGTGCCGCCACTCGAGCGGGAGAACATTTTCTCCGTCGACCCGAAGCGCTGCCGCGCCTGGGCTCACCACAACCGCACGGCCGCCTGGTACACGCGCGATCGCTGCCAGGACCTGATCGAGTCCATTGCCAAGGACGGACAACAGGAGCCGGCCGTGGCGCGCAAGCTCGCGGGCGATCCGAATTTCGACTACGAGCTCATTTACGGCATGCGGCGGCGCTTTGCCTGCGAATTTCTCAATGCGAGGCTCAAGCTGCGCGTGATCGAGGCCGACGATGCGCGCGCAGCCGTGCTCATGCACATCGAGAACGCGGACCGGCAGGACATCACGCCCATGGAGCGGGCCCTGTCGTTCCACTCGCAGCTCGAGGCGCGAATATTCCCGACGCAGGAAGCCCTCAGCGATGCCATCGGGCTCACCAAGGGCCAGGTCAGCAAGCTGGTCAAGGCGGCCACGTTGATGCGGCAGGGGACCATTTCCCAGCTCTTTCCGGACAAGAGCACAGTGCCGGTCGATGCCGCCTACAAGCTTGCGACGCTCTGGGATCGGCCCGGGGCCAAGGAAGTGATACTGAAGGCGGCGCAGAACCTGCTGCAGAGAGAGCGGGCAGGGCGCGCCTCCGCGGACCTGCTCAAGGTCCTGCTCGCGAGCCTGGATCGCTCGAAGAAGTTCGATCCGGTACAGAAGCAGTACAACCTCGGTACGGCCGGGCGCGTGATCGTCACGCGCAACGCGCGCGGCAAGGTCACGCTGGCTTTTCCGCAGGGCCTCGGTGGCGTCGAGAAAGCGGATGTGGTGGCGGCGGTGGAGCAGATTGTCCGCGATCTGGGTGTATGAGCAACGCGTCCATCCCCCGAGCGGCAAGCGGGCCGGTGACCGTGGAACAATTACGTCTGCGCGCAGACTGCGGTGTTACAGATATTATTGCAATATCAATTGGTTATATATCAGAAGTAGCTGCTTTTCCGTGGAACAATCATAGTGGACAGGGCTGAGGTTGATCGAAGGGGAACATGTACCTCTTGAAGGCCGGCGCGTAGAATCGGGCAATGAACTGCAAGCTTACCGACGCGCAGATCGTGGATACGTGGCAGCGCCTGGGTGGACCCGCCTCCAAGGTCAGCGGCCGCGCGCTTCGCTTCGCACTCAAGCAGCAGTACGGGGCAGCCGGCAAGACCGAACGGGTGTTCGCGCTGTGGCGCTCGCTGCGCGCCCCGGCCGCGCCTCCGCAACCTCTGAGCGCGGCGCTCGAAGGCGAGCTGCGGCTCGCCGAGCAGGGCAGGGCCGCCGCCCTCGAGGAGCGCGATCGCGCCATATCACGCGCGCAGCGTTCGGAAGCGCGCGAACTGGCGCACCAGGATCGTTGGGCGAATGAGATCTACGCCTTGCGTGAGAGCCTCGAGCAGCTCAAGGGCGAGCGCGCGCGCCGGTTGGCGGCCGAAGGACAGGTACTGCGTCTGCAGCAGGAGCTTCAGGTGCTGCGGGCGCAGAGGACGCGCGGCTAGAGGCGCAGCAGCACGTCGCTGAGCTCCTCGGCACGCGAGAAGAATGGCGAGTGATCGGTATCGAGCGTGATGCGCTCGCGGCAGGGTAGGGCGGCCTGCATGCGACGCTGAGCGCGCAACGTGATGGCCCGGTCTCGGGTACATTCGATATAGATGCGCGGCACGCTGCCAAATCGCGCCGCGCTGGTGTGCACGGGCGTACCGAGCAGCGCCCGCGGCTCGGCGGTTAGCAGCGAGCGCGCCAGCATCACGTCCTCATCGCTGCACTCCCCGTAAAAAATCTCGCGCACGGCCTCCTCGCGCAACGATACCGAGTGCCGTTCATCGTCGAACAGCAGCGCATCGGGAACGACGAGGGACTCGGTGTCCTCGGCAGCCGCGTCCCCCACCGAGCGGCCGCTCTCGAGCAGGAAGGCGGTGACGAAAACCAAGGTGCGGATCTGCGCCGGGATGCGCTCCGCCACCTCCGATAGCACGATGCCGCCGCGGCTGTGACCCACCAGGACGACGGGCTCGGCGGCCGATTGCACCAGAGCGGCGATGTGATCGGTGCATTGCGCCAGCGTTACCTCCTTGGTCGGCGTGCGATCGCGACCGAGCGAGGGCAGGTCGGGCGCAGTGACAAGGTGGGCGAAGCGCTGCAGGCGCGCCGCCACGCGGTGCCAGCACCAGCCGCCGTGCCAGGCACCATGCACGAGTATGTAGGTGGCCATCGACGTTTGCTCCTCGCGGGCACAGAATTGCCGCGATTGTGAGCCACCGGAGTTGGCTGGAGAAGTCATGCGTGCCGCGGTCTTTCACGGAGCTCGCGATCTGCGACTCGAATCGGTGCCGGAACCGCAAGCCGGCCCCGGCGACGTGAAGCTGCGCGTGCTCTACAACGGCATTTGCGGCAGCGACTTGCACGAGTACTACGACGGGCCGATCACGACGCGCACCACGCCGCATCCACTTACGGGCGTGCGCAATCCCGTGATTCTGGGCCACGAGCTGTGTGGCGAGGTCGTGGCACTGGGGGCCGGCGTGGATGATCTGTCCCTGGGCGAGCTCGTCGCGGTCGATCCGCTCGAGAGCTGCGGCGGCTGCCTGTGGTGCCAATCCGGCCAGTACCCACACTGTCCGCTGGTGGCGCTGCACGGCTACAACCGCGACGGCGGGGGACTGGCCGACTTCACCGTCGTGCGCCGGTCCATGGCGCATCCACTGCTGACCGGCCTGACCGCATTGCAGGGCGCGCTGATCGAGCCGCTGTCGGTAGCGTGGAACACGGCCAATCGCTGCCGCCTCGAGGCGGGCCAGACAGTCGCGATTCACGGCGCCGGTCCCATCGGCATCGGTGTCTTCCTGACACTGCGACGGCGCGGCGTGGAGGCCATTGTCTTCGATCCGTCACCGGCGCGGCGCGCGGTGCTCGCACGCCTGGGCGCGCGCACCGTGCTCGATCCAACCGCCTGCGATCCGGTGTCCGCCATTCGCGACCTGACCGGTGGCCGAGGCGCACATGCCTCGGTCGATGCCGCCGGCGGCGCTGCGGCATTTCGCGCCGCGCTGCTCGGCACGCGCGTCGATGGCACGGCGGTGGTGGTGGCCATTCACCATGCGCCGGTGGTGATTCCGCCGTTCGATCTGCTCATGCCCGAGGTGTACCTGACCGGCGTGGCCATGTCGGCACACGCGTTCCCCAGTGTGATCGAGGAGATGGCGCGCGGCACCTACCCGCTCGAGGGCTGGGTGGAGACCATTCCATTCGAGGGCATCGTCGAGCGCGGTCTGGAGCGACTGCGGCGCCAGGAGGCGCTCAAGATCCTAGTCGAGGTAGGGCAATGAAGATCCATGAGCTATTCAATGTGGCCGGATACGGCGTGATCGTCACGGGCGGGGCGAGCGGCATCGGCCTGGGCTATGCAGAGGCGCTGGCGGCGAACGGCGCGCGCGTGACGCTGCTCGATGTGGACGCCGAGCGCATCGCCGCCGAGACGCGTCGGCTTGCGGCTCTCGGCTATGAGGTCCGTGGCGAGGCGGTGGACGTGCGCGACCACGCCGCGATCGATCGCGCGTTCGATGCGGCGCTCGCCGCGCACGGACGACTCGACGTAGTATTCGCCAACGCCGGCATCGACTCCGGACCTGGATTCGTCGGGAGTTGGAGCGGCTGGCAGCGGGCGCGCAACCCCGAAGGCACGCTGGAGCGCTACAGCGACGAGCGCTGGAACCGCGTCATCGACATCAATCTGAACGGCATCTTCGCCACCCTGCGCGCGGGTGCGCGGCTCATGCGTCCGCAGTGCTCCGGGCGGATGATCGTCACCACCTCGGTGGCCGCCTATCAGTGCGAGCCGGCCATCGGCGCGGCCTACATGAGCGCCAAGGCCGGCGCGGCGCACCTGATGCGTTCCGTGGCGCTCGAACTTGCGGCCTACAACATCACGGTCAATGCCATCGCGCCGGGGTTCTTTGTGACCAACATCGGCGGCGGTCATGCCAAGGCAGCGAGCGTGCAGCAGGCCATGGGCAAACTCATCCCCATTCACCGGGTGGGTTTCCCGGAGGATATGGCCGGCCTCGCGCTGTTTCTGGCCTCGCCGGCTTCGGCGTATCTGACCGGACAGCAGATCTCGATCGATGGTGGCTGGTCGCTCGGCGTGGCCGACTGAGCGCGTCCTTCAGCGGGCAGTTCACTTCAGCCAAGGAGATCACATGGGACTAGTAGGTTTCGGTCAGCCGGATGACGGCATCATCCAGATGGCCTATGTGGTGCCGGACGTGCGCGCGGCCATCGCGGCCTGGATTGTGAAGCTCAACGTAGGTCCGTGGTTTCTGCTCGAGCACTTTACGGGTAACGATCCCAAATACCGCGGCCGCGATTCCACCGCCGATGTGGCCCTCGCCATGAGCTTCGCCGGCCACATGAACGTCGAACTCATCCAGCCCAACAATGAGGCGCCCTCGGTATACCGAGAATGCATCGAACGGCGCGGCTACGGCTTTCATCATTGGGGACGAGCGACGTGGCATTTCGACAGGGATGTGGAGCGCTACCGTGCGGCCGGACACGAGCTCGCGTTCCTCGCCGGTGTGCCCACGGGGGGACGCGTCGCCTACATGGACACGACGGCCGAGCTGCCGGGCTATACCGAGCTGATCGAGCTTGGCGGCGGCTTCGAACCGGCATTCGGCAAATTCTATCGGGCCAGTATCGGCTGGAATGGTGAGGAGCCGGTGCGCTCGTTCGTGTGAGGGGCATGCCGGGCGCGCGTTCGAATCAGCCGACTCGGACATCGAGCAGCATGGGCGCGGCGGCGCTGAAGACGTGCGCCAGTGCACCGTCCAGCTCCTCGCAGCGCTCGACCCGGATGGCGGCCACGCCATGGCCTGCGGCGAGGGCGCAGAAATCGAGATGCGGTAATTGCGTACCGGGCAACCTCGCAATTCCGAAATGGCGCCCGAACTCTTCCAGCGCGCGGTAGCTGGTGTTGTTGACGATCACGAAGGCGACGCTGACGCCCAGTTCGGCGGCACTCCACAGCCCCTGGATGGCGTACATCGCGGAGCCGTCGCCCAGTAGCGCGATGACTTTGCGACCGGGCGTTGCGAGCGCGACCCCTACGGCCGCAGGGAGGCCATGGCCCAGGCCGCCGCTGGCGCAGGTGTAGAAGCTCTGGCGCTCGGTGATGGGCAGATGATCGTGCAGGGCGCTGCGACTGCTCGGGGCCTCCTCGACGATGATGCTGCCCTCGGGTCGCAGCGCGGCGATGCGATGGAGCAGGTAGGCATCCGTGAGGCTGCCCGCGCTGGACGGGACTTTCGGTGCGAGGGGCGCGTTCGGGCGCGACGCAACGATCGGGGGCGGACGTGCGCGTGGCGCGCGGCGCTGCGAGTGCCCTAGAAGCGCCGCGATACCCAATTTGAGGTGCGTGACGATCGAGGTGCCGACTGCGCACCAGGCCGCGGCGGCGGGATCGTCGGTGAGCTGCACGAGCTGCGCCCCGGGCGGAATATGGGGCCCTTCGCCGTCGACGTGGTAGGTGAATACCGGCGCACCGAGTACCAGGATGAGGTCGCTGCCGTTCAGGCGCGCGAGAATGCCGGCGCGGTCAGCGGGCAGGAAGCCCGCGAACAGGCGGTGGCGCTCGGGAAAGGCGTTGCGTGCGGCCATTGGACTGACCCACACCGCGGCCTGGTGCGCCTCGGCGAGCGCGATGGTTTCGTCCCAGGCGTCATCGCGAGCGATGCCGGCGCCAACGACGAGGACGGGTCGCTGGGCCGATCCGAGCGCGGCAGCGGCGTCCTCGAGCAGGCGGGGGTCGCCGGCCACGAGCGTGCTCACGCGCCGCGCCGCCACGGGCGCGCTCGGGCGGTCCCAGTCATCGACTGGAATGGACACGAATGCGGGCCCTCGCGGGGGCAGCATGGTCGCGTAATAGGCGCGGGCGATGGCGGCCGGGACGTCGGCAGCGCGCGCAGGCTCGGCGCTCCATTTGACGTAGGGCTTGGGCAACTGCGCGGCCTGTTCCGAGTACAGGAACGGCTCGTACGGCAGTATGGCACGCGCCTGCTGGCCAGCCGTGATCAGGAGCGGGGTCTGATTGCGGTACGCGGTGAAGATGCTGCCGAGCGCGTGGCCGACGCCGATTGCGGAATGCAGGTTCACGAGCGCGGCGTGGCCGCTGGCCTGTGCGAAGCCGTCGGCCATGGCCACGACCACCGATTCCTGCAGGCCGAGCACGTAGCGGAAGTCGGCCGGGAAGTCGCGAAACATCGGCAGCTCGGTCGAGCCCGGATTGCCGAATACGCTCGTGAGCCCGAACTCGCGCAGCAGCGCAAACACCGCCGCGCGCACCGTGATTTCGCCCATGACGTCGGCGATGCTACAGGCGGATCACGACTTTGCCGAAATGCGCGCCCTGTTCCAGAAACCGATACGCGGCCGCGGCCTCATCGAACGGGAACACGCGGTCGACGACGGGCTCGAGCCGGTGGCCGGCAATGGCGGCGTTCATGCGTTCGAACTGGCCACGCGAGCCTACGTAAACGCCCTGAATGCTGGCCTGCTTGCCGAGCAGCCCATATGGGTTGGCGGGCTCGCCGCCGCGGCCGGTCAGCACGCCGATAAGTTGGATGCGGCCGCCGGGGGCGAGCGCCGCGATGGAGCGGCCAAGGGTACCGGCACCGCCGACCTCAATGACGTGATCGACGCCGCGCCCCTGCGTCAGCCGCAGCACCTCGGCTTCCCACTCGGGCGTGGTGCGGTAGTTGATGCAGCCCTGGGCTCCGAGCGCGCTCGCTCGCTCGAGCTTCTGGTCGCTCGATGAGATCACGAGTGCCCGCGCGCCCGCGAGCCGCGCGAACTGCAGCGCGAACATCGATACGCCGCCCGTGCCCATGACGAGTACGGTTTCGCCGGGAGCCACGCGGCCGTTCTCGATAAGGCCATGCCAGGCGGTGAGGCCGGCGCAGGGCAGCGTCGCCGCCTGCTCGGCCGAGAGATGTGCGGGCACGGCGACGGCGTCCTGCTCATCGAACACGGCGAAGTCGCACAGCACGCCATCGGCGGGCGGAGCGCCGAGGGCGACCAGCGGACCCGGCGGGGGCCGACCATCGACCCAACCGCGAAAGAACGTACTGGCCACCCGGTCGCCGACGCGGAAGCGCGTCACGCCTGCACCGATGGCGGCGACTTCGCCGGCGCCGTCGGACAGAGGCACGGTATTGGCCGATACGGCGCCGCCGAAGTACTGACCGCGAGCGATCATCAGATCGCGATAGTTGAGCGACGCCGCCTGCATCTTGACCAGGATCTGTCGTAGCTGAGGCTGGGGCTGCGCGCGCTCGGCGCGCCTGAGTCCCTCGAGCGTGGTGCTGCCGGCAGCGATTTCATAGGCACGCATAGTCACCTCAGTATTAAGCCTCGAAATTGAGTCCGGTCGACCGGGCCATTGCCATTATCGCAGTCTCTCGGTCCTTGCGCTCCTGGCGGCTTGAAGATCCAGCTATGCGCTGGGGTCGCTCGAAACGCTCGGGACGTTGATCTCGACTTTCACGCCATTGGGATCGCTCATGAAGAACTGCGTGAGGTTGGCGCCGGCCACGCGGTTCTCGGCGAAGTCGATTCCGTAGGCGAGCAATTGCGCGCGCACTCTTTCGCAGTCAGCAGCGTCGAAGGCAAGATGGTCGACGGGTCCCGTGCCCGGTGCGCGCTCGGACACGGGGATGCCGAGCTCGAGCGAGTGGGCGCGGTAAGTGTTCCACTCCGCGACGTGGATGCACGGCACCTTGCCCAGGTATAGCCAGTAACCGGGAAAGGCCAGCGGCGGGCGGGCGCCCACGTGCATGCCCAGCCCCCGGCAGTAGAAGTCGCGCGTTGCTTCCAGATCATCGGTGAGAACCAGGTAGTGCTCGAGTCGCAGCAGCGGCATGGCGATCAGTGCCCGTCGGCAAACTGGGCACGCGTGGTCAGCGCGGCCCGTTCGGCGAGCTTCTCGGGTGGCCAGGAGCGCATCTGGGCGTTGAGTACCTCGATGCCCCAGGGTCCGGCGTAGCCCACGGCGCGAAGCGCGGCCAGGAAGCCGCGCACGTCGAATTCACCCTCGCCGCAGAGCCGGCGGTGATTGATCGTGTCCTCGGCCAGATCCCACGGCGCCGTGAACGTGCCGTCATTGATCTCGACGGCACCGAGAAAGCGCGACGATATGCGCGCGGCATCGGCATACGGCACGCCGAGCTTCACGATGTGCCAGAGATCAAGCACCAGGCCGCCGTTGGGCGCATCGGCCGAGGTGACGAGTTCGAGCGCCCCCTCCAGGGTGTGGATGTGTGCGAATGGCATGAGTTCGAACAGTATGCTGGTGCCGTAGTCGCGCGCTTCGTGGCACAGAGCGGCGAACGATTCGATCAGCCGCGGCATGGGGCACGGCGTGTTCAGAAAGTCGCCCACCTTGACGTGGCGGGCACCGAGCATTTCGGCGGCCTCGAGCAACAGGTGCTTGCGCGCATCGCTAGCGGCCTTGCGCTCGCCGTCCTCGAACCACCAGTCGGCTAGGAACTCGAGCTCGATGTGCCGCATGCCGTGGTCGTCGAGAATGCGGCGCATGTCGCGTAACCCGAGCCGCTCGAGCGTGTGCGCAAGATCTGCGTGCCAGATGCCAAAGCCGGTGAAGCCGGCACGAGCCGCCGCGGCCACGCGCTGCTCGAACGCCGCGGTGCTGTATTCATGGTCGGTGTGCGGCACGGCGCCGGTGGCGAGTGTCCAGTATGAGGCGACCAGTTCGATGTCGGACGGTATGGTACCCATGAATAGGGGGGAAAGTACCACTCGGCGACCAGACCAGGAAGACGAGCGTGGCGCGCACACAGTCCGAGCCGCGGCAAGCGGTGCGAGCAGCCCTCTGACCGTGCCGGGGCGAAGGTCATTCGAGTTCATTCGCTCCCAGTCGAGACCGCGGCCCGCGCCCTACATGTAATGAGGGCATGAGCGAACAGCGGGGCATGAATGAGCGGGCGTTACGGGCCCTGGTGTCCGAAGTTGGGCTCATCGAGGCCATTGTGCACCTGGCGCGCGATGCCTCCATCGAGATCAATGTTCAGGATGCGGTGCACATCGAGGCCAGCCGGGCGCTGCTGACGCCCGGAAAGAAGGTGTACGTCAGCTACCTGCCGAAGCAGACCTGGGAGCAGACGCAGGCCACCTGCGTGGCACTGCGCGCGGCAGGATTCGATCCCGTGCCGCACGTACCGGTACGGCTGCTGCCCGACGAGACGACGCTGCAGCGCCTGCTGACTGCGTTGGTCACGAGCGCACAGGTCGACGAGGTGCTGCTGATCGCCGGGGATTACGAGGCGACCGCGGGACCTTACGCAACGGTGGCGCAGGTGCTGCGCACCACATTGCTGCCGGATAGCGGCCTGTCGCGCGTATCGTTGGCCGGCCATCCGGAAGGCCATCCCAAGGCGCCGCTGGAGGCGATTCGCGTGGCCGAGGTCGAAAAGGCGGGACTTGCCGCGCGCAGCGGCCTGGAGGCGAGTTTCCTGACGCAGTTCTTCTTCGAACCACGGCCTTTTTTTGACTGGGCCGGGGGCCTGCGAGCTCGGGGCATACAGACGCACGTCGTCGCGGGTCTAGCCGGCCCGGCGCGGCTGTCCACCCTGCTCAAGTTTGCTCTGCGCTGCGGCGCCGGGCCGTCGATGCGCGCGCTGGGCGCGCGCCCGAATGCGCTGGTGAAACTCATCGGCGACCGCGGCCCCGAGTCCCTCGTGCGCGCGCTGGCACAGGCGCGCGTGAGCGGCGAATCGGACTTCTCAGGCATCCATCTGTTTTGCTTCGGTGGATATCTGCGCACATGCGAGTGGCTGCACGCCGTGGCCGGCGGCCGCTTCAAGCTCAATGAGGCCGGCGGGTTTTCTCAGGCCTGACGGGTGCGCCATCCTTGATGGTAGGCCTCGCGGGCATCGCGAGCGTAGGGCACGGGCGAGACTTTGACCTGGACCTCGAGCTGCTTATGGCGCTCGACCGGCGGCTTGCGGGTGCCGCCATTCTCCTCGCCCCACACCAGCGTCAAGACGTCGCCCGTGCGGATGTTCGGGTCGACGACACCGAGTGAGAGGGCAGTGCGTTCGTTGTAGCTGTAACCGGCAAACATCGAAAAGCCGACGGTCTTGCCGCCCATCATGACGCGGTCGTAGGATGCGGAGGCATAGTTCGCCAGCGGCAGATCGAAGAACTTGTACGACTCGGCGCCTGGAACGAACAGCGAAGCGAATATCTTGGCCATGTCGGCGCCGTTCCACTCGAAGGTCACCTTCCTGCGCTGCGGTTCCCTGGACATGCGCTCGAGTGCCTCGCGACCGATGAAATCGTGGTCGAACTTCACGAATGGGCCGTACCCGAGCTCGTACGGCGTCATGTAATAGGACTCGATGTTGTCGGAGACGAAGCTGCCGCCGATGGAGCCCGAGGCCTCGTAACCGTCCGCCGGCAGCCATTCGCGGTAGGGCTTCATCTTCTCGCCCGTGTACACCGCCGGCAGTGGGGAGGGTATCCAGCCGGACTCGAGCGTGTTGCTCGCGTAGGCCCGCGCGCCCACCTGCACGATGCCGAAGTCCCTGCCTGCCTCGAGGATGTCGTCGCGGACTTCGTCGGCCTGCGCGTACGGGCCCCAGATTTCCAGCCCGGGCGCGCCGGCCATGCCATGCCGCAGCGCCCGTACCTTGCGGCCCTTGATCGTGATCACGCCCATGGTGAAGAACTTCACGTCGGGGATGGGGCCGCCGTTGAGCCGGTCGAGCACCTTGGCCGCGTTGGGGCCCTGGATCTGGTAGCGGTACTGCCGCCGAACCACCGCCTTGCCGCGCGGGTGCGAGGGCGAGCGGTCGTCGCGCTCGAGCTCGACTTTGAAGCCGCCGGTCCGGCCGTGAAACTCGATCCAACTGACCGTGGGCGCGCGACCGACGAAATTGAATTCATTGTCGGCGAGGTAGAACAGGATGCCGTCGCCGATCACATAACCATAATAGCTACACGGCACGAACTGCTTGGCCTTGTCGGGCGTGAAGTTGGCGAAGCTGTTGATGGTCAGATAGTTGAGGAATTTGAAGGCGTCGGGGCCCCGGACCGTGATCTCGGCCATGTGGTGCGACTGGTCGAACAGCACCGCAGTCTCGCGCCAGGCTCGCTGCTCATCGCGCCAGTTGCTGAATTCGCTGGGGACCACGGGATAGACATAGGCGCCGAGCTGCGAATTGCGCAGCATAGGCACTGGATTGCCGACGCGGTGCAGCACTTCTTCCAGGTTCGATGCCGCCATAGGAGCTAGCCTCACTGTCCGCAGAAAGCGGGCACGAGGCCATTAGAGTGCGCGCGCCGATCGCGGTCTCGACTGGGAGGGAATGGGTTGTTCGACCGGGCGCGCTAGAGGACCTGGGCGAGCTCGACGATAAGGTCGCGCACCCAGGCATGAGCCGGATCGGACTCATTGCGCTTATGCCACAGCAGGATCTCGTGGTGCTCGGGGGTGGGCAGCGGCAACGGGAAAGTCTTCATCGGGGTGGAATCCGAAAACAGGAGCGCGACGCGCTCGGGCAGGGTGGCCACATAACGGGTGCCGGGCAGGACCAACGGCAGGTGCAGCAGGCTCGGAACGGTCAGGTGGACGGTAAGGTCGGCATCGAACAGCCGGCGCACCAGCTCCTCGGCCGAGGCGGTGTAGCCGCTTGGGCGGCCGAACACGTGCGGCAGCGCTAGGAACTGCTCGGCGCTGAGGGTGTCGCCGACCGTAGGATGGTCGCGATCGACGGCGCAGATCCAGCGCACGCGGCGCAGGCGAATGCTGTGCAGGGTCTCGGGATAAGCGCGCGTCTCGTAGAGGCGCAGGTTGTCGAGGCACAGGCACAGATCCGCTTCACCATACTCCAGCCGCGCGAGTGCGGATTGTGTGATGAGCTCGATATGGAAACGGATGCCCGGGGCTTCAGCGGCGACCCGGCGCAGAAACGCCGGCAGCAGCCCGGGTACGGCCTCCTCCGAGACGATCATGGTGAAATCGCGCTGGGTCGTGGCCGGCGAGAACGTGGGCTGGGTGCCCAGTGCGGCCTGAATCAGCAGCAGTGCCTCGCGCACGGGCTCGACCAGCGACAGACCACGGGGCGTGAGCTCCAGCTCGCGCCCGACGCGATCGAGCAGGGGATCGTTGAAGTAGTCGCGCAGCTTGTGAAGCGCGGCACTCATGGCCGGCTGCGACACGAAGACTTTCTCGGCGGCACGCGTGACGTTTTTCTCGCGCAGCAGGACGTCCAGCGCGATCAGCAGGTTGAGATCGAAGCGATGAAACTGCATGATATCGCGTTATCCCGGAGCCGACTGTCATGGTAACAGAGCCACCAGAACGTCGATGACGGCGCTTCAGGAGCGCTCCCGGTGACGGGCCATAATTGAAGGCATACCATCGCAACAAACCCCGCGGAGAACCGTTCATGAGCGCCCAACCGATCGCCCCACAGCCGGCCGCGTCAGCCGCGGTCCGTGCCTTCGTGGCCAAGAAGCCCCGCCTGCTGATCAACGGCCAATGGGTGCAGGCGCGCTCGGACAGGACTATTGCGGTGTTCGACCCCGCGACGGGCGCGGAGATTGCGCGCGTGGCCGACGCCGGCACCGAAGACGTGAATCGCGCGGTGGCCGCGGCCCGCGCGGCGTTCGACTCGGGTCCCTGGCCCGACACGACGCCGGCGGCCCGCGAGGGGCTGCTGTGGAAGCTTGCTGATCTGATCGATCAGAATGCCGCGGAACTGGCTGAGCTGGAGAGCCTGAATAACGGCAAAACTCGCTTCATGGCCAGCATCATCGATGTGCCGGGCGCGCGCGACTGGCTCCGCTACATGGCCGGCTGGGCTACCAAGATCGAGGGCAGCACGATTCAGACGTCGATCGGCGGCGTACCGGGGGCGAAGTTTCACACCTACGTCGCGCGCGAACCCGTCGGCGTCGTCGCGCAGATCGTACCGTGGAACTTTCCGCTGGCTATGGCGGCATGGAAACTCGGGCCGGCGCTGGCAGCGGGCTGCACCTGCATACTCAAGCCCGCCGAACAGACGCCGCTGTCGGCGCTGCGGCTTGGGGAGCTGATCCTGGAGGCGGGTTTTCCGCCCGGCGTGGTCAACATCCTCACCGGCATGGGTGAGACGGCAGGGGCCGCGCTGGTGGCGCACCCGGGAGTCGACAAGATAGCGTTCACGGGCTCGACCGAAGTCGGCAAGATAATCAACAAAAGTGCCACCGACACGCTCAAGCGCGTATCGCTCGAGCTGGGCGGCAAATCGCCCATGATCGTACTGCCGGATGCCGATGTATCCAGCGCCGTGGGCGGTGCGGCCATGGCAAACTTCTTCAATGCCGGGCAGGTGTGCACGGCCGGTTCGCGCCTGTACGTGCACGCCAAGATCTTCGACGCGGTGGTGGAGGGACTCAGCGGTGCGGCCAACGCGATCCGCCTTGGCCCGGGGCTCGAGCAGGCCACGGAGATGGGCCCGCTGGTTTCCAAGGAGCAACAGGAGCGCGTGCTCGGCTACATCGAATCAGGACGCAAGGAGGGCGCCGCCATCGTCGCAGGCGGCGAAGCCGTGTCGCATCCGGGCTACTATGTCAAGCCCACGGTGCTCGTGAACGTCAAGCCGCAGATGAAGATAGTGCGCGAGGAGATATTCGGGCCCGTGGTGGTAGCCCAGCGGTTCGATGACCTCGACGAGGTGGTCAAGGCAGCCAACGATTCCCCCTACGGCCTGAGTGCGAGCATCTGGACGAACAATCTGTCGGCCGCCCATCGGCTGATCCCGCGCATCAAGGCCGGCACGGTCTGGGTCAATTGCCACAATCTGCTCGATCCGAACATGCCATTCGGCGGCTTCAAGTCTTCAGGCATAGGCCGCGAACACGGCCGCGCGGTGCTCGAGCTTTATACGGAGCTCAAGTCGGTGTGCATGCTGGTCTGAGGCGCTAGATCGTGGCCGGGGGCTCGCGGCGGAACTCGCGCGGCGTGAGTCCGAATTTCGCGCGGAACACGCGACCGAAATGGGTAGGGCTGTTGAAACCGTAGTCGAAGGCGATGGCGGTGATGGTGCGGCTGCGCTGAGCGCTGCAGATGAGCGCGCGCGCGCACTCATCGAGCCGTCGCCGCACGATATAGCGTGCCACGGTCTCTTCGCGGTCGGAGAACAGATGGTGCAGATAGCGCGGCGTCATCTTGCAGGCCTCAGCGATCTGGGTCGGCGTCAGGTCCGGATCGTGCAGATGCGACTCGATGTAGTTGATGATGCGAATGCGATGCGCGGTTGCGAGCGAGAGGCGATCGGGCTGGGCGCGCCCCACATCGGCGTAGGCGGCACCGAGCAGATCCAGGATGGCGATGGTGACGCGTCCCGCGGTGGGCTCATCGAGTGCCTCGGTGCATTCGACCCAGAAGTGGCGCAGAAAACGCGACAGCAGACCGCTGACGCCGCTCGAAGCCGGCATCGGAATCGCCACCAGACTCTCTGGGCAGGCGATGTGCCGGCGCAGCTTGGCATCGGGAATGCCGAGCACCAGCATGCGGTTGGCACCCGGGAAGACGATCTCGTAGGGACGCGTGCTGTCGCAGAGCGCGAAATCGCCGGGCTTGAGGCAGGCTTCACGGCCGTTCTGGCGGTTGATGCTCTCGCCTGCCATCTGGAGCTGCAAAAAGAACATGGAATGACGAGTTCGGGCCACGTGCGCGCGCGAGTGATGCACGACTTGGGCGTCCGAGTGGACGTCGGCGACCGTGATGTCGCCGATGGCCGTGCGGGAGATCGAACCATTGAAGGTGCGCACGTCCGCGGGATCGGACACCAGCGGATTGAGGCTCTCGGTAGCGTAGTCGTTCCAATGAGCGAGCTTGCGACGCAGATCGAGCCCGATCGTCGAAAACGAATCTATGTGCGGCATTGCCTCACCCCCTTGCCCGCTATGGACGGGAGTTCCCGTCTCGTTGTCCGACTGTTATATAAAACAATCGATTCGCGCCACCAATTCTTTGAGTTTATACGAGCTATTTGCGGGGGCGCTGTCGGTAGCGGTGCTGCGACGCAGCATGAATGTAGGGGCATGAAGTGATCAATGATGATCCGCGTGAGCTACTGGCCCGCGGTCCGATGACAGGTATGCAGATCCTCGTGGTCGCGATCACCGTCGGCCTCACCGGCCTGGACGGGTTTGACGTCCTGTCGATCAGCTTCGCCTCGCCCGGCATAGCCCACGAATGGGGCATCAATCGCGCCGCGCTCGGGGTGGTACTGTCCATGGAGCTGTTCGGTATGGCCATCGGCTCCATCCTGCTCGGCGGCGTGGCCGACAGGGTGGGGCGGCGCAAGACGCTGCTCGGATGCCTGGTGCTCATGACGCTTGGTATGGCGATGGCGAGCGCAGTGCACGGACTGGCGGCGCTGTGCCTGTGGCGTGTGGTCACCGGCCTGGGTATCGGCGGCATGCTGGCGTCGAACAATGCGGTTGCCGCGGAATTCTCCAGCGCCCGGCGTCGCGACCTGTCGGTATCGATGATGGCCATCGGCTATCCGCTGGGGGCGATCATCGGCGGGTCGATTGCGGCGCAGTTGCTCAAGAGCGGCAACTGGCGCGTGGTATTCGAGTTCGGCGCCGCATGTACCGCGGCCTTTTTCCCCATCGTGTTCTGGTGCGTGCCGGAGTCGGTGGGCTGGCTCTGCCGGGTGCAACCTGCGGGCGCGCTGGCCAAGTTGAATCGCAGCCTGGCGCGCCTCGGCCATGCCGCGGTCGCGAGCCTGCCGGCGGCAGCACCGAAGACCGGGCGCGGCACGCTGACAGATCTCTTCCGGCCCGGAATGGCACTGTCCACGACGCTGGTGACGCTGACCTATTTCCTGCACATCACCACCTTCTACTTCATCATTAAATGGGTACCGAAGATCGTCGTCGACATGGGGTTCGCCGCCTCGGCCGCCGCCGGCGTGCTGGTCTGGGCCAATGTCGGCGGCGCGGCTGGAGGTGCGGCACTGGGCTTGCTCACGCAGCGCTTCGGGCTCAAACCCCTGACGATCGCGGTGCTGGTCGGCTCGACCTTCATGGTGGCGGCATTCGGGCACGGTCAGCGCGATCTGACCAGTCTGTCGCTGATCTGCGCGCTCGCCGGGTTCTGCACCAACGGCGGTGTCGTCGGCGTGTATGCCGTGCTGGCGCGTGCGTTTCCGACAGAACTGCGTGCCAGTGGCACCGGCTTCGCGGTGGGCGTCGGACGCGGCGGCGCAGTGATCGCGCCCGTCATTGCCGGAGTGCTGTTCCAAGCCGGTTTCGGATTGCAGCTCGTCGCCATCATCATGGGCGCGGGTTCATTGGCCGCGGCCGTGTGCCTGGCGCTGCTGCCGGCGAAAGCGATGAGTCCTCACAGCGTGAGCTAGCACCGTCATCCGAGGCTGCTCGGCGTGTTCCGCCCCCGTCTGCGTCGAGCCCGGCGTCGCGGCCGATTGTGCAAATCAGCGACCCGGTAACTTGACCCGCGAATGAAAGAGCCCACAGTAGGCTCAGTGAATTAATCCGCGTTTGACCGCAGAAATGTGAACCAGCGCTCATTTCGCAGCGTCGCGGAATCAATAAAGATCGTCGGTCCGGCGCCGATGCAGTCCTAATGTCACAAGTGCAGCGGGGCACGATGCTCAGTATGGGAGCCGACGATTCGGTAGCCGCAGGTCACGTGCCCTCGGCGGCGCAGCCGCCCGGGCCGCTGCCGCTCCGCGCCGGGGCAATCGTCGTGGCACTCGTGTCCATCGCGCTGGCGTTGTTTGCGGCCCACGACCTGCACCAGCGATTGCTGTTCGGGGCGCTGATCGCACTGCCGTGGACGTGGCTGCTCTTGCGGCGCAAAGCCGAACCGCTTCTCGGCAACATCACCAGCCAGAGCATCGATCGATGGATCCCCAGAGTTGCGGGCGTCACCGGATATGGTGTCACCATCACCGACGCCCAGCGCCATCTGGTATGGGTCAATGACAGCTTCACGCGCCTGACCGGATACACGGTCGCCGATTCCGCCGGCCGGAAGACCAGTGATCTGCTGTACTTCGGTGGCACTGATTTCGACACGGTGCATCGCGTGCGCGAGGCATTCGCCGCAGCGCGCGGCATTCGCTTCGAGGTGCTCGTGCGCAGCAAGGACGGACGCGAGTGGTGGCTCGACACCGATGCGCGCCCGCTGTTCGATGACCGCGGCACTCTGCAGGGGTGGGTGTGCATCCAGGCCGACGTGACTGCCGAGGTGCTCAAGCGGGAGGCCTCCCGGCGCAACGAGAGCCGAGTACTGACCATGATTCAGGGCGGCAACATCGGCACGTGGGAATGGGATGCGGCGACCAACCAGGTGGCTACCAACGCGGTGTTCCTATCCATGCTCGGCCTGCCGGCCACCGAGCGCAGCCACGACATGGCGTGGCTGCGCGGGCTGTACCACGAGGACGACCGGCGCGACAGCGACCGCGGCATCCAGCAGATTGAGCAGGGGCACACCGATATCTATCGCGGCCAATACCGCCTGCGCGCCTGTGACGGCTCGTGGCGTTGGGTACTAGGCGCCGTCGGGGTCGTCGAGCGCGCGTCCGACGGAGCGCCGCTGCGCATGTTCGGCGTGCAGTTCGACATCACTGAGCACAAGCTCGCGGAGATGCAGCGCGGTCTGGCGGCCGAGCGGCTGGCGCTGATCGCGGACAACGTTCCAGGCATGATCTTCCAGTGGCAGCTCGGGCGGGACGGCCACGGCGAGTTTCTGTATGTGAGTCCAGGCTCACGCCTCACCTGCGGACTGTCCCCGACGCAATTGAAGAGCAACGGCACCGCATTCATTGACATCACTCACCCCGACGACCGCGAGCGCGTGGTGGATTCCATACGTCGCGCGCACGATTCGCTCGGGCGACTGCACTTCGAGCACCGCGTGTTACGCCCGGACGGCATGCTGGGCTGGGTCGAAGGCGACGCCGTGGCGCGCCAGGGGGAGGACGGCAGCACCGTTTGGAACGGCTACCTGGGCGATGTGACGCTCAGCAAGCGGGCGCTCGAGGAACTGCGCCTCAGCGAGGCCAATCTGCGCAACCTCTACGATCTCTCCCCCCTCGGCATCGCCCTCACCGACATGGAGGGGCGGTTCCTGCAGACCAACCGCTCGGTGGAGATCATCACCGGCTATTCGCAGGAGGAAATCCTGCTCTCGAACTGGTCGGAATTCGCGATCCGGCAAAGCAACTCGCATGAGATGCCGCGCCTGGAATCGCTGGTGAAGGACGGCCGCTTCGGACCGATGGAGATGAGTCTGCGCCGCCGTGACGGATCGCGCGTACCGGTGCAGATCATGGGTATCATCGTACAGGCTCACGATGGTACACGCCGCATCTGGTCCATGTTCGAGGACATCAGCGTGCGCAAGCGCTCCGAGCAACATATCTCGTTCCTAGCCTATCACGACCCGCTGACGAGTCTGGAGAATCGCCTGGGCTTGCGCTCTAAGCTCGAGGAGCTGCTGCGCGCCTCGATCCGCTCGGACATCCTGACCGCCGTAGTGCTCATCGATCTGGATCGATTCAAATACGTCAACGATACCCTCGGTCATGACGTGGGCGATGAGCTGCTGGTCGAGGTGGCGCGCCGTCTGACGCTGACGGTGCGGGATGCCGACGTGGTCGCCCGCCTCGGGGGCGATGAGTTCGTGCTGGTGCTGGGCGGGCTGCCCGATGAAAGCCACGTCGAGCTGATCATGCAGAAGATCTTTGCCGAGCTGCGCGGCAACATCCAGCTCTCCGGACGCACCGTCTATTCAACCTGCAGCATCGGCGTCAGCATGGCGCCGCGCGACGGGACCGACAGCTCTACGCTGCTCAAGCACGCCGATCTGGCCATGTATGCGGCCAAGGCCGAGGGGGGCGACTCCTACCGCCTGTTCGACGACTGGATGCGGCCCGGCACCGACCGGCTGTCGCTCGAAGTGGAGCTGCGCGATGCACTGGGGCGCAACGAGCTCGAAGTGTATTACCAGCCGCGCGTGGATACGATCACCGGCCGGCCGACCGCGCTCGAAGCGCTGCTGCGCTGGAATCATCCCACGCGCGGACTAGTGCTGCCCGGCGTGTTCATTTCCATCGCCGAGGAAACCGGTCTCATCGATACCATGGGCCAGTGGGTGCTCGAACGGGCCTGCGGCGACGCCCGCGCGTGGATCGATGCAGGCAACGAGCCGCTGCGGGTGTCGGTCAATCTCTCGCCGGTGCAATTTGCGCGCGACGATCTGTCCGAACGTGTGGCGGCGGCACTCGCCGGCGCGGACCTGGCGCCACGGATGCTCGAGCTCGAGATCACCGAGACCCTGGCCATGCGCTCGCCCGAGCTTGCGGCGCGCCATCTCGCACGGCTGCGCAGCCTGGGTGTATCTCTGGCCATCGATGATTTCGGCACCGGACACTCCTCGCTGTCGCGCCTGAAGCTATTGAACGTCGATTGCGTCAAGATCGATCAGTCGCTTATCAAGGACTGCAGCGCAAATGCTCACGATGGCGCGCTGTGTCGTGCTGCCATCGCGCTCGGACTGGCCCTGGGGCTCGAGGTGGTGGCCGAGGGCGTCGAGACCGAGGCGCAGCGGCAATTCCTGGCGCAGGAGCATTGCAGCACCATTCAGGGCTATCTCATCGCGCGGCCGATGGTCGCAGCCGATGCTTTTGCGCTGGCGGGCTCGCTGCTCAAGGTACCGCGCATGCGCAGCGCCGCCGCGAAGTAGGGCTACAAGCAGGCTCCAATGCGCTCGGGGAGTGACCGGCCTCGTTCAGGCCTCATTCCCGAAATACAAACACCTGGATGCCGGCGACGCGCTTTTTCCTGAGGCGGCGCTTCGACAGAGCGGAACGCTGGAAGAGCCAGCGATTGCTCATCTCGATCAAACCGCTGATCTGCGGCCGGAACACATTGATGAATTCCCGGAATTCGTCGTCCGAGACGGCCACGAACGAGGTGCGGTCGGGCCAGCCTTGGGGCACCTCGGAGTTCGCGCGGCGATTGAAGTCGGCGGTGCACAGGAAGCGCCGGACGCTGCGTATGGAATAGGCGAGTATGGGCAAGGAATTGCCCGTGAAGAGTACGGTGCTGTTGAGGAGGGCAACCTTGTCGACGCCTACGCGCTCGAGCACGTGCGCCTTGCATCCCAAAGCCACCACCTCTTCAACCGCCGCTCTCGGAAAGAATTCCCTGGCCAGCGTCGCGAAACTGCGGCGCGCGCCGCGGATCGGCAGCACCGTGGGGCGGCCCGTTACATCACGGTAGGAAGCGTCTTCGACCCACTTATTGGCCGTGTCCGCGAGCCGTTGGGCCTCGGCGAGCACCGAGGTGGCGCTGTCGATCCGTCCGACCTTCGCCATTGCGACCTGTGTGGCCAGTTCGGCAAGGCGCGCGGCATCCAGGCCGTAGGTCCTGAGTGTCGCCATGCAGACACCGATTAATTCCCGCGCCAGGGTTTCACGCAGTGCCACGTCCTCGACAACTGCGGCCGGTGCAGCACCTGCGGTGTGCGCGGATGCGCGAGCGGCCCGGAGCTTTCCCTTGACGCGACCTCGACTGCTGCTTGCACGCTTCACCATTGCCCCTCCCATGCCTGTCTCAAGGCCCGCTTTCGATGACCGTCAATCCGATGGTGACGCGCTCGAGCCGTCGGTGGCGGGCGCTGCGCGCTTCAACGGTCAAGTCCTGCTCCAACGCGGCCAGGAAGTTCGCGGCCCGCCGGACGATGAGATCGCGAGCGAAAGCCGCCTTGGTCGCGTCGACTTGAATGGTCGGCATGGCTTCGCAGTACAGTCTCGAATCGGGGTGTCGCAGGTTGTGGACCAGGGTGCTGAGCAGGGTCCGGGCGCGATAGCCCAGTTCGCTGATGGTGGCGGCGTTCACGCCCTGCAGACGAAAGATCCGGCTACGCGCCCGCACGCGGTGTTCGGAGAGCATCTGTACCAGCCCCGCGCGGCGCAGCTCCTCGAGCACGACGCTCGGGGCGGCTCCCGGCACGCAGGTGCTCGCCAGGGTAAAGAAACTCGGTTCCTGGTCCTTCTCCGACAGGTCGCGCGGCTTGCCGCTGCTGTCGAGGTAGCGCGGGTCGGAATGCCAGGCCTCGAGCACCCGCCCGGCACGGTGCCCCTTCTGTTCGCGCGCCGCGGCAATCCCGGGTGGCTCGGCCAGTATGCTGCGGACGAAATTACGGTGCACGCCGGTGACCAGGGATATGCGCACATCGGATGGGCTGCCGCGGGCTTGGCGATCCCTCGACAGCCATTCGCGCGCCTTGTGCACGAAGACGCTGCGCAGCAGGCTCTCGGCCTCGGGACTCGTGATGCCAAGCTCCAGCAGCAGTTCTACCAGCGGCTCTACCGCCGCCATGGCCGCGCGGGCCATGGCGGCCTTGCCGGCATCACTCATCCGTAGCCTCCATTGCCATTATTATGGCAGAATACGCTGCCACTATTATAGCAGGATGTGCGTCAGCGGAGCGGAACCATGCCCTACCGTGTTGCAGCCCGTGCCGGCGCCCACCAGCGGGTGCCTCCAAGTCGAAAAGTCCGGACGGTGAGAGGACCGAAGCGGCCTACTACCGGCGGCGAGTTCCGCTATTGCGTGGACGCCCGCGGACGCCAGCATTTCAATTTCCGGCAGCGGATCTGGCTGCACCCATCGGTGGATATGGCCGTGACGCCGGTCATGACCGTGGCGCTGGAAACACTGGCAATCAACCTGCTGACGCGGCTGACGCGCAAGCGCGACTGCTTCGCGGCCGTCGGCCTCACTTCCCGCCGTATGCTGCGGCTCGCGCCGCGTTTCTGTGCCGAGTGCCTGCTCGGTGGGCAACCCGGCGGCTGGGTGATGCCGCGCGCGGCGCTCAGGGCGTGGCTGTCCTCGCACGCCCGTGCTTTGGGCGATGGGCAGGCGAGGGTACGGCGTGCGGGCGCGCGAGCCCGCGCGGGCACAGGGTCGGATGCGCCGCGGGGTGCGCGCGTCGCGCGGCGCCCGTATGATCAGGATCTGGCCGAATTCAAAAGCATGCAACGAAGGAAATAACGATGACGACTAGATTGATCTGCGCGGCTGCGGCCGCGTTGCTGCCGGCACTGGTTGTCCACGCTGCCGATCCGCCACAGGTCCGGGAAGGACTGTGGGAAATCCACAGCAAGAGCACGGAAAATCCCGGCAGCAAGACAACGGAAATCATCTATCGCCTCTGTCGTGATCATGCTTACGACAAGGCAGCCTTGGAAATGGCGAAGAGCATCAAGGGCTGCACGTCGGCCATCAAGAGCCTGGGCGGCGCGAAGTTCTCCGCCGACAGCCAATGCACGATCGAGGGCACGCAGATCAAGTCGATCGGGACGGCCAGCTATCAAGGCGACACCGCGATGCATTCGGAAACCCGGACTACGTACACGCCGGGCTTCAACGGCAAGACCGACGAGGTCATGGTCCAGGAACAGAAGTTTGTGGGCGCCTGTCCGGCAGGCATGCAAGCCGGTGACCAGATGACCCCGGAGGGAAAAATTCTACATCGAGGCCAGTGACCCCAGTTCACGACTTCGCGTCCGGGGTGGCGGCGCCGGGCGACGCATGGGCGCAGGCTGCGATGAGCTCCTGCAGCCGGCGCAGACCTGTCGTCAGCGCCGCGGGGCCCGGCTGCAGGATGTCACAGGACTTTATCTCCTGCACTTGGCCGGCGCGCACCGCAGGTATGGTGCTCCAACCTTGCCGCGCCCGCACGCTCTGGGCCTGAAACTTCCTACCGCACCACGAACCGATGATCAGCTCGGGAGAACGGCGGATGACTTCCCGCGGGTCGGCGATGATGCGCTCCTGCGCGCTCGCTCGCGAGGCCAGGTCGGCGAAGCAGTCCACGCCCCCGGCGATGTCGATGAGCTCCGAGACCCAGCGAATGCCGCAGATCAGGGGCTCATTCCATTCCTCGAAATACACCCGTGGCCTTCTAGGCAGCTCCCGGGCGGCCTCGCGCGCGCTGCGCAAGCCGCACTCGAAATCGCGGATCAGGCTTTCGGTCCGCTCCTGCGCGCCGATCATCGCGCCCAGCATGCGCATGAAGTCGAAGATCTGCGCGATGCTGCGCTGATTGAAGATGTGTATTTCGATGCCGGCACGCACCAGTTCGGCGGCGATCGGCGCCTGCAGGTCTGAGAATCCGAGCACGAGATCCGGCTGGAGCGCGACAATGCGGTCGATCCTGGCACTCGTAAAGGCCGATATCCTGACCTTCTCGCGGCGCGCTTGCGCGGGACGCACCGTGAAGCCGGAGATCCCGACAATGCGGTGCTGCTCGCCCAGCAGGTACAGCAGCTCGGTGGTCTCGGCCGTCAGGCAGACGATGCGGTCCGGTCGCATGGCCGCCTCCTGCGGGGCCGAAGCCCGACGTGATCGCTCGCGTGCAGACTACTGGCGGTCTGCGGAGCGGCGCAAGGGGAGAGCGGACACGGCCCGATGTTGCGCCCGTGCCGGCTCCTCCGTGGGCGGGCGGGTAATGACCGGCGCGCTCAGCAGCAGCGACTGCACGTGCTCGGGCAGAGTGTCGATCACTGCCAGGAGCTTCTCCGCCGGCACCGGGCGTGCCAGCAGGTATCCCTGCAGGCACATGCCCGGATTGTCGACCAGCAGCGCGAGCTGTTCGGGGAATTCGATGCCTTCGGCCGTGACCTCGAGCCCGAGACCGTGACATAACCCGACAATGGCGCGCGCGATCGCGGCCGAGCGCGCGCTGGTATGAATGGAGGCAATAAGCGTGCGGTCGAGTTTGACGCGCGTCAGGGGCAGTTGCTCGAGAGATGCCAGCGATGAATACCCGGTACCGAAGTCGTCCAGGGCGATGGCAATGCCGTGGGATCGCAGGCAGCGCAGCACGTCGATGGTGGCCGCCCCGGTCTGCAGGACATTTTCGGTCAGCTCGATTTCGATGCAGCGCGCGGGCAGCCGATGCTCGCACAGCAGGTCCATGACGCGGTCGACGAACCGGCTGTCGAGCAACTGACGCGAGGAGAGGTTGATCGCCACCCGGGCATCGGGCCAGGGTCCATGATGCCAGCGCGCCGCAGCCTCGATCGCCGAGCGCAGCACCCAGTCGCTGATTTCCATGATGAGACCGGATTCTTCGGCGACGGTGAGGAACTCCTCGGGCGAGGCCAGCCGGCCGTCGGCCAGACGCCAACGCAGCAGCGCCTCGACCACGCTGACGGTGAGGGTGGCGGCGTCGATCTCGGGCTGGAACACCAGCTCGAATTCATCACGTTCCATGGCGTGTCGCAGGCCCTGCTCGGTGCTGAACTTGGCCGATGCGGCTTCCAGCAACTCGGGGCTGAATACGGTGAGCTGACTTCGACCCAGTGCCTTGGCGCGGAACAGGGCGGCATCGGCGGCGCGCAGCAGCTCGTCGGCATCCGTGCCATGGTCGGGATAGAGACTTGCGCCCACGCTGATACTGATCATGAGCTCACGGCCGCCGATGGTGACCGGCTGGTGGAATGCGCGCACCAGCTCCCAGCCCACGTTGCGTACCTGCTCCTCGCTCGCGGCGCTGTCGAAGACCACGGTGAACTCGTCGCCGCCCAGGCGCGCGGCGAAACCGCCGGGACCCGCCGTGATGCGAAGTTGCTCGGCAATTGCTTCCAATACTCGGTCACCGAAGGCGTGGCCCATGCTGTCATTGATATTCTTGAAATTGTCGAGATCGAGAAAGAACACGCCGACATACGCACCATCGACCTCGGCCTGTTCGATGGCGTCCTTCAAATGCAGGAAGAGCTGCCGCCGGTTGGGGAGCTGCGTCAGGGGATCGTGCTCGGCGAGGTGCTGCAGCTCGCGCGTGCGCTGCATGACCTTCGCCTCGAGCTGATCCTGGTAGGTACGCGTGAGCGCTTGAGCGGACGCCAGCTGCTGTGCCATCTGATTGAAGGAGACCGCGAGCTCATCGAGTTCCAGGATGCCGCCGCGCGCGACCTGCACGCCGGCCTCGCCGCCGGCGAGCCGGCGTGTCGCGGAGCGCATGCGGCGCACAGGCCCGACAATGCTCGCCACCGTCCACACCGAGATCAGCAGCATCAGCAGAACGACCGCGGCGCTGATCCAGCCGATCAGCGCCGCATGCTCACTCCTGCGC
Source organism: Steroidobacteraceae bacterium (assembly GCA_036521395.1). GTDB lineage: Bacteria > Pseudomonadota > Gammaproteobacteria > Steroidobacterales > Steroidobacteraceae > FEN-1191. Next base: position 40,032 of record DATDHV010000037.1, read on the forward strand.
GCCGAGGTCGAGGTGCTCTCGAGGGTGGAATCGGACGCCGGCTCGAGTGGCGATTCCATGGCGCGAAGCGGCGAGATCGAGACTGGGAGCGAGGCCGCCGGGGCGCTCGTGCCCTCGTCCCGGGCCTTCATGTCGCGTGCCAGCGCCACCAGGCCGCCTGAATCCTGGTCCAGAGCGTCGAGCGCCATCCGGCGCTGCGTATCCAGTTGAATCAGGCTGGCCTGCAGCGTGTGCAGCTCCGCCATGTCGGCTGCCATCTGATCGACCCAGGCCTGACCCTGAGATTGCGCGAGTTCGCGCGCGTTCTTCTGCAGCATGACTGAAAACGCGGTCTCGCTCGCGGCCACACCATCGAGCGCGCCATGATCGTAATCATCGGTGGCCGGCAGACTCTCGAAGCGGCGGCGGATATCGCCGAGCATGGCGTTCAGATCGATCAGGCACTTGCGCGCGATGACGCGGCCGAAGATCTTCCAGGCGTGGTCCAGGGCGCCTTTGGAGTGAGCATCGAGCGCGTCGAGGCGCAGCGCGTACTCATCGAGCGCTTCCTGCCGCAGGTCGGCATTGCGCCCCATCTCGTCGCCGCGCGCGCGATAGCCCAGCAGCGCCTTCTGCAGCTTCAGAAGCTGCCTTGCGGGGACGACGCCCGCGGCCCGCGACTGGAAGCTGCGCCCCTCACGCTGCATGTTCCTCTGTGCGTCATCGAGGCGGTTGTCGCTTTCTTCGTTGTGAACGACGACGTTGCTGCGCAGCGCCGCCTCATACTGCATGATGGCCGCGATCAGTCCGGCACTGGGGAGTGAGGGGGCGGGGAGATGTGCCGCGGCAGCGACCGCGGTCGCCGGCAGGGGCGGTGACGCCACGGCGACCGGCACGAAGCGCGTGGTACGAATCACCGCGATCTCGTGCACGGCGAGCAGATTGGCGGCGACGGCCAGCCCGGTTACCGCCGCAAAGGCGATGCCCAGGCGTCCGCTTATGCCCCATCGCAATCTGAAGGACCGCGCCCACAATCCTCGCGATTCGATGGTCTCTCTCCCGACGCGCCCGACGGCTGGATCGTGAGCCATGGTATCGGGGGGTGCGGGTCAAAGCCGGGACGCAGTCGCCCTGCCTTCTGTGACGTAGGCCACGAAACCGT
>DATDHV010000038.1:0-12939 GCA_036521395.1 Steroidobacteraceae bacterium
GCGATCAGATCCTGCACGGCGCTGACCTTGGCCGAGAGCACGATGCGCTCGCGCGGCATGCCGAGCTCGACGGCACGCTCGGCGCTCTCGAGGGCCGAGCGCACCATGGCCTCGCGCATGACCTGCTGCGCGGATCGGGGATCGGCCGCGCGGCTGTTCTCGTCCATGAGCCGCACCAGCAGCTCCTGATCCAGGCTGCCCCAGTTGACGCCGATCCGGACCGGCTTGCCCTGCGCACAGGCGATGGCGATCATCTCGGCGAACTGCGGGTCGCGCTTTGAGCCGCGACCGACATTGCCCGGGTTGATGCGGTACTTGGCCAGCGCTGCGGCGCAGCCCGGATGTTCGTGCAGCAGCTTGTGGCCGTTGAAATGGAAATCGCCGATCAACGGCACGGTGCAGCCCAGCGCATCGAGCCGGGCGCGGATGTGCGGCACGGCGGCGGCGGCCTCGGCGGTGTTGACCGTGATGCGCACGAGCTCCGAGCCGGCCGCGGCGAGCTGCGCGCACTGGGCCGTCGTGGCCGCTATGTCGGCGGTATCGGTGTTGGTCATGGACTGCACGACGATGGGAGCGGTACCCCCGATCGTGATGCGGCCGACCTGCACTGGCCGGCTGACGTGGCGTTGGAACCCGGGCGCTGTGATCATCGGTATATTGTAGTGCAGCGGCAAAGCGGTGGGGGAATGCGCCTGGCGCTGCTATCATTCGCTCAACCGGTCGATTTATCCGTATTTCTGTCGTGCCTCAGCCACGGGGCGGCATGTTTCAGCCGCAGCGCATCATGCGTCGGCCATGGGGTCAGGCGGCACGGTGCGCGCACCGCAAGACGAACGGATCGGCACCAAGTGGAGAGCTGGTGGGCAGGCACACGTGTTTATTTGATTTGCACCTATCGCTGGGCGCGCGGATGGTCGATTTTGGCGGCTGGGACATGCCGCTGGCGTACGGCTCGCAGATCGAGGAACACCATGCGGTGCGGCGCGGGGCCGGCGTCTTCGACGTATCGCACATGGGCGTCGTCGATCTGCGCGGGGCGCGCACGCGCGAGATGCTGCGCGGCCTGCTGGCCAATGATGTCGCGCGCCTGGCGCTGCCGGGACGGGCGCTCTACAGCTGCATGCTCAACGAGCACGGCGGGGTCATCGACGATCTGATCGTCTACTACCTCGATGACGATTTCTTTCGCATGGTGGTCAATGCCGCCACGCGCGCGAAGGATCTGGCCTGGATCGGCGCGCAGGCGCAGGCCTGCGGGGTGACGCTGCACGAGCGGCTCGATCTGGCCATGCTCGCAATCCAGGGTCCGCAGGCGCGCGAGCGCAGCGCCGCGCTGCTGAACGCCGAGGCGGCCTGGGCGGTGCTGGAGCTGCAGCCCTTCTTCGGCACCCAGATCGGCGAGTGGCTGGTCGCGCGCACCGGCTACACCGGCGAGGACGGCTTCGAGATCATGCTGCCGGCGCTCGAGGCCGTGTCCGTGTGGCAGCGGCTCAACGCCGCCGGGGTGCACTCGTGCGGCCTCGGCGCGCGCGACACGCTGCGGCTCGAGGCCGGTATGAACCTGTACGGCAACGACATGGACGAACACACCAACCCGCTGGAGTCGGGGCTGGCCTGGACGGTAGCCTTCGAGCCGCAGGAGCGCCAGTTCATCGGCCGCACGGCGCTCGAATCCGTACGCGCCCGCGGCGTGCAGAATAAGCTGGTGGGCCTGGTGCTCGATGAGCAGGCGGCGCTGCACAGCCATCAGCGCGTGCTGGTTCCCGAGGTCGGAGAGGGCTGCGTCACGAGTGGCACCTACTCCCCGACGCTGTCGCGCTCCATCGGCCTGGCGCGCGTACCGGTGGCGACCGGGGCGCAGGTGCAGGTCGACGTGCAGGGCCGGAATCTGAGCGCGCGGGTGGTACGCACACCGTTCGTGCGGCATGGCAAACCATTGATTTCATTGGGGTCATGATGCTCTCCGGACAGAAAAGGCAATCGCGCGGTCGGACTCGAGGAACTGTGGCGATGAGTAATGTCCCAGCGGGCCTGAAATTCACGCGCAGCCATGAGTGGGTGAAGCAGCTCCCGGATGGGATCAGTGAAATCGGCATCACCGATCACGCGCAGCACGCGCTCGGCGATCTGGTATTCGTCGAATTGCCCGAGATCGGCCGCAGCCTCCGAGCCGGCGAGGCCTGCGCGGTGGTGGAGTCGGTCAAGGCCGCCTCCGATATCTACAGCCCTCTGGGCGGCACGGTGGTGGCGGTCAACGATCAGTTGCGCCATTCCCCGGAATTGATTAACCGCGATCCATACGGCGGCGGCTGGCTCGTGCGGCTGCGGCCCGCACTCCCTGCAGGGCCGGATGCGGCCAGCGGCCTGCTGTCGGCCAGTGAATACCGCGCGCTGACCCCGCAGGACTGAGCGCGGGATGCCCTTCATTCCGCACACCGCCAAGAGCGCCGCCGGTTGATGGGACGCGAGAAGTCCCGCGGGCTGGGCCGCATGCTGCGGGCCTTCGGCTCGAGCGGCAAGGGATTTGCCGGTGCCTTCCGGGAGGAGGCGGCGTTTCGCCAGGAGCTGCTGTTTGCCGCGCTGGCGCTGCCGCTGGGGCTATGGCTGGGCCGCAACGGCATCGAGCGCGCGCTACTGGTCGCGCCGGTGCTGCTGATCCTGATCGTCGAGCTGCTCAACAGCGCCATCGAGGCCACCGTGGATCGCATCGGCCTGGAGCGGCATGTGCTCGCCGGGCTCGCCAAGGACATCGGCTCGGCAGCGGTCATGCTGTCGTTCATCCTGCTCGGCGTCGTCTGGCTGCTGGTGCTCACCGGACGATGAGTTCAGCTTCACCCCCAAGGAATCCCCCACGATGACGGCACTGATCTGCGGCTCGATGGCTTACGACACCATCATGACGTTCGAGGGCCGCTTTCGCGATCACATACTTCCCGATCGGCTGCACGTGCTCAACGTCGCCTTCCTGACGCCCTCGATGCGGCGCAATTTCGGCGGCTGCGCGGGCAACATCGCCTACAACCTCAACATGCTCGGCGGCGAGGGGCTCATCATGGCGACCGTGGGCCATGACTTCGCCCCCTACGCCGCATGGCTCGAGCGCTGGGGCCTGCCGCGCACCCATGTGCGCACCGTGCCCACCGAGTTCACGGCGCAGGCCTACATCACGACCGATCTGGACAACAACCAGATCACGGCCTTCCATCCGGGCGCAATGAACCATTCGCACCTCAACCGTGTCAGTGACAGCAGCGGAGTGAATCTGGGTATCGTGGCGCCGGATGGCCGCCAGGGCATGCTCGAGCACGCCGAGCAGTTCGCCGCCGCCGCGATTCCCTTCATGTTCGATCCGGGACAGGGATTGCCCATGTTCGGCGGCGAGGAGCTGCGCAGCTTCGTCGAGCGCGCGGCCTGGGTTGCCGTGAACGACTACGAGGGAAGCCTGCTGTCCGAACGCACCGGCTGGTCACTCGAGCAGATAGCGCAGCGGGTGCGCGCGCTGATCGTCACGCGCGGGGCCGAGGGCTCGTGGATCTTCGCCGGGCGCGAGCGCCTCGAGATCCCGGTGGCGCCGGTGGCGCGAGTGGTCGACCCCACCGGCTGCGGTGACGCCTACCGCGCCGGGCTGCTGTACGGACTCGCGCGCGGCCTGGACTGGCCGACCACCGGGCGCGTGGCCGCGCTGCTGGCCGCGGTCAAGATCGAGCATTACGGCACGCAGGAGCATCGCTGCGAGCCGGAGGAATTCAGGCAACGCTTTCGAGCGGCTTTTGGATCTGCACTATGACGCCGACAATCCGGGCCCTGACCCTCGTGTTTCTGGCCGCCGCCATGACGGGTGCGCCCGCCTTGCGCGCTGCCCCGCCGGACGCGCCGTCGGCCACGTCGGCCACGTCACCGACCCTCGCGCCGACGCCGACCAGTCCCGCCGCGCGGACGGCGGCTTCCTCCAGGCCCGAGGTCGCGACGCCCACGCCGCTGCCGGCTACGCAGGGCGCGCCTGCGCCGGAGGCCGTGCCCTCGGGCGGGGAAGCGTCGGCAGCCGACTGGGCGGCGACGCTCGAGCGCATTGCCGGCAGCGTGGTGGCAATCCAGATCGATCAGGCGCGCTCCTTTGATACGGAGCGCAACGTCTCGGCGCAGGCCACCGGCTTCGTGGTGGATGCCGAGCGCGGCCTGATCCTCACCAATCGCCACGTGGTCACGCCGGGACCTGTCACGGCCGAGGCGACTTTCCTCAATCGCGAGGAGGTACAGCTCTACCCGGTGTATCGCGACCCGGTACACGATTTCGGCTTCTATCGCTACGATCCCGCCAAGTTGCGCTTCATTCGCCCCAAGGCGCTGCCGCTCGCGCCCGAGGACGCGCAGATCGGCCGTGAGATCCGGGTGGTCGGCAACAATGCCGGCGAGCAGCTCTCCATCCTGGCCGGCACGCTGGCGCGGCTGGATCGCGAGGCGCCCGAATACGGTCTCGGCCGCTACAACGACTTCAACACCTTCTACATCCAGGCCGCCTCGGGCACTTCGGGCGGCTCGTCGGGCTCACCGGTGGTCGATATCCAGGGCCGCGTGGTAGCGCTCAATGCCGGCGGCGCCACCGGAGCGGCCTCGAGCTTCTACCTGCCGCTCGGCCGGGTGCGCCGTGCATTGCGCCTGATCCAGCAGGGCAAGCCGGTCACGCGCGGGACATTGCAGACCGAATTCCGTTATCGCCCCTACGATGAGCTGCGGCGGCTGGGACTCGAGAGTGCCACCGAGGCGGAGGTGCGCAAGGCCGAACCCGAGGGCACGGGCATGCTGGTGGTCTCGGACGTGCAGCCGGGCTCGGAAAGCGATGGGGTGATGTTGCCGGGAGACGTGCTGGTGCGGGTCAACGGTGCGCTGGTAACGCGGTTCGAGCCGCTCGAGGCCGTGCTCGATGATTCGGTCGGCGCCCCCGTGGAACTGCAGCTGCAGCGCGGCGGCAAGATCTACACCGCGCGGCTCAAGGTCGACGATCTGAATTCCATCACGCCCGATGCCTATCTCGAGTTCGGCGATGCCGTGGTGCATACGCTGTCCTACCAGGAGGCGCGCGCCTTTCATCGTCCGGTGCGCGGAGTGTTCGTGGCCGCCTCGGGCTACGTCTTCGACGGCGCGGGCATACCGCGCGGGGCGCTGATCACGGAGCTGGATTCGAAGAAGGTCGATGATCTGGACCAGTTCCAGGCCGCCATCAGCGGACTGGGCGACGGCGCACGGGTGGCCGTGCGCTACTCGACCATCGACGATCCGAACGGCAGCGAGCTGCGCTCCATACGCATCGATCGGCGATGGTTTCCGGCGCGCCGCTGCCAGCGTGACGACCGCGCCGGCTACTGGCAGTGCACCGATCTGGCTGCCGTGCCGCAGGTCGCAGCGCCGGCGCCGGCCTCGGTGCAGCTCCCGCGCGTGGAGGACAAGCGCGCCGCCGAGATCGCTCCCTCGCTGGTGTTCATCACCTTCGACATGCCGTACTCGGTCTCGGGCGTGACCGAACGCAACTACCACGGCACGGGCCTGATCATCGACGCCGAGCGCGGCCTGGTGATCACTGATCGCAACACGGTGCCGGTGTCGATGGGGGACGTGCGGCTGACCTTCGGCGGCACCCTCGAGGTCCCGGGCGACATCGTCTACGTGCACCCGCTGCACAATCTCGCTGTCATCCACTACGACCCCAAGCTCATCGGCACGACCCCGGTGCGGGCAGCCAAGCTGGATACCGCCGAGCTCAAGCCCGGTGAGACCGTCAACGTCGTCGGTATGGACGGCAGCGGCATTATCAAATCGCGCACCACCACCATTGCCGACGTCAGTCCGCTCGAGCTGCCGCTGTCGCGCTCGGTCATGTTTCGCGAAAGTAATCTGCAGGTGGCCTCGCTGGTCAATGCGCCGGACGATCTGGTCGGGGTGTTGTCGGACAACGCCGGGCGCGTGCGCGGACTGTGGGCCAGCTTTGCCTCCGACAACGGCCGCGAGCTGGTGCAGGAGAGCCGCGGCATCTCGAGCGACCTGGTGGCGCAGACCCTCGCCACGGTGCGCTCCGGACTGCCGCTGCATTCGCTCGAGGCCGAGTTCCAGCCACAGACGCTGGCCGATGCGCGCCGTTTCGGCTTGAGCGATGCCTGGGTCAGCCGCATCTCCCAGGCCAACCCCTCGGCGCGCGAGGTATTGAGCGTGGCGCGTCTGGTGGGCGGCTCGGATGCGGCGCGCGTGCTGCAGCCCGGGGACATCCTGCTGGCGATCGATGGCCGGCCGGTCACGCAGTTCCGCGACGTGGAGCGCGCCGTGGCCGACAAGAGCGCGGTCGACGCCACCGTGTGGCGCGCCGGTGGCGAGCAGACGCTGCGCGTCAAGACCGCCAGCCTGTCCGGCAGCGACATCGACCGGGTCGTCGAATGGGCCGGCGCGACGCTGCAGGCGCCGCACCGCGCGATCAGTGCCCAGCGCGGCATTCCCCCCGAGGGGGTTTATGTCGCGTATTTCGAATTCGGCTCGCCGGCCTCCCGTTATGGCCTCGTGCCGGGCCGGCGCATCGTCGAGGTCGACGGCCATTTGACGCCCGATCTTGACTCTTTTCTGCGACAAGTGAGCGGCCGACCCGACCGCTCATCCTTGCGAATCAAGACGCTATCCTGGAATGGAGCGCCAGAGGTCATCACGCTCAAGCTGGACCGCCATTACTGGCCGGCGTACGAACTCGACCGGACCGCTGTGGGTTGGGAGCGACATTCGCTCGAATAGCGTCCACGGGCGCCGGGTACAATTGGCACCATGGTAAGGGTGTTGCGCGCGACCCAGTTCGAGCTCGACGCCGCCGTGCAGGCGCTGCGCGACGGCGAGCTCGTGGCGTTCCCGACCGAGACCGTCTACGGGCTCGGCGCCCATGCCGGACATCCGGCGGCGCTGCGCCGGGTTTTCGAGCTCAAGGGTCGGCCCACGACACATCCGCTGATCGTGCACCTCGACAGCGTGCGCTTCCTGACGCGCTGGGCGCGTGACGTGCCGCCGGCGGCCGAGAAGCTCGCGGCGAGCTTCTGGCCGGGGCCGCTGACACTGGTGCTGCCGCGGGCCTACAACGTTCACGCGCTCGTGACCGGCGGGCAGGAGACCGTGGCGGTGCGTATACCTTCGCATCCCATGGCGCAGCAGCTTTTGACCGCCTTCGGCGGCGGCATTGCCGCGCCCTCGGCCAACCGTTACGGCCGCGTGAGTCCGACCCGCGCCGAGCACGTGCGCGAGGAGTTCGGCGCCGCCGTGCGCGTGATCCTCGATGGCGGGGAGTGCAGGCTCGGGCTCGAATCCACCATCGTCGCCTGCCTCGACGGCACCGTGCGGCTGCTGCGCCCGGGGTCGATCAGCCTGTCGGATCTGCGCCGCGTAGCCGGTGAGGTGCTGACGCGTCCCTCGGCTACCGCACCGCGCGTGCCCGGCGGCCACGGCGCCCACTATGCGCCGGTCACGCCGCTCGCGATCAGCTCCTCCGAGGAGATCGAGCAGCTCGCCGAGCAGGCGTCCGCACGCGGTCACCGCGTCGCGGTGCTGGCGCAGCGGCCGCCCCTGCGGGCGCACCAGTTCGTAACCTGGATCAATGGCGGGGCGCGGCCCGACGCCTACGGCCATGATCTCTACGCGCATCTGCGCGCGCTCGACAAGTCCGGCTGCGTGCGCATCCTGGTGCAGTCCGTGCCGGCCGATGAACGCTGGGACGCCATACGCGACCGGCTGACCCGGGCGGCGGCCGCGAGCCTGGACATGAGCGACGCGGACGATGATTCTCTGGCAGTGGGTGTGCTGCCGTGAGTCCGCGCTGACGTCGTGAATCCCGCGCCCTCATGCCGCGCTTCATCGATCCATTCGAGCCGCAGCACGTCCAGCGGCTGGTGCGCGAATTCGGCTCGCCGCTGCTGATCATCGACTGCGCGCGCGTGCGTGCGCAGTACCGCAAGCTGCGTCGCGCACTACCCGGAGTGGCGCTGCACTATGCGCTCAAGCCGCTGCCCGCCGCGGCCGTGGTACGCACCATCCTCGAGGAGGGCGGTGCGCTCGATCTGGCCACCACCGGCGAGGTGCAGCTCGCGGCCTCGCTCGGCGTGAAGCCGGAGCACTGCATCCACACGCACCCCATCAAGCGCGAGCGCGACATCCGCAACGCCCTCGAGTACGGGGTCCGCACCTTCGTCGCGGACAACGTCGACGAAGTGCGCAAGTTCAAGCGCTACGGCGAGCGGGCTGCGCTGCTGCTGCGGGTATCGTTCCGCAGTCCCGGGGCGGTGTGCGATCTGTCGCGCAAGTTCGGCTGCGATCCGGAGGACGCCATCGCCCTGGCGCGCCTGGCGGCCTCGCTCGGCATCGACGTGCTCGGATTCTCGTTTCATGTCGGCTCGCAGGCCGCCGATGCACTCAAGCACGTGGAGGCGATCGCCGCCTGCCGCACGCTGCTCGCGAGCGCGCGGCGCGAACGGCTCGGTACGCTCGACCGGCTCGACATCGGCGGCGGCTTCCCGATCGACTACCTGCAACGCGCGCCGGACATCCGCAAATTCTGCGCTCCCATCCGCGCGGCGCTGGCGAAGCTGCCGGCGCGGGTGCGCGTGCTGGCCGAGCCCGGCCGCTTCATCGCCGGGCCCGCGGCCATCGGAGTCGCGACCGTCATGGGCCGCGCGCGCCGCGAAGGGCACTGGTGGTACTACCTGGACGATGGGCTGTACGGCTCCTACAGCGGCCAGCTGTACGATCACGCGCGTTACCCGGTCGAATCACTGCGCCAGGGCGGGGCGCTGCTGCCCTCAGTGCTGGCAGGCCCGACCTGTGACAGCATCGACGTGATCGCGGAGAACCTCATGCTGCCGGAGCTCAGGGCGGGCGATCTGATCGTGGGCCGCGGCATGGGCGCGTACACCTGGGCCAGCGCCTCGGAGTTCAATTTCTTTCCCAAGGCGACCCTGGTGACGGTCAACCACCGCCCGGGCGACATGGGCGGGGTCGATTAGAGCTCGCGCAGCAGCGCGGTGAGGGAGCTGGCCGGCGCGCCGCACACGCTGCCGCGGCACACATACGCCAGGGGACCGGCCCCGGGCACTTTGGCGGCGATGGCCGCCGGCAGCCCGTCGAGATCGGAGGGAACGGCCAGGGTCCAGCGGCGCGGCGCGAAAACGGCGTTGAGCTCACGGTGCCACGGCGCGATCGCCGCGCTGCGGCCGCGCAGCAGCACGATCTGCGGCGGATCGAGGGCGTCCTCCAACCCCTGCAGCAGCGTGGCGTGGGCTTCCGGATACTGCTGCAGCCCCGGCCATGCCGCACGCAGGGTGCGCTCGGCCGCGAGCAGGTAGCGGCTCTCGCCGAGCAGATACCCGAGCCGCAGCAAGGCGCGCGCGGCGACGGCGTTGCCGGCGGGTATGGCCTCATCGGTGAAGGATTTCGGGCGGCTGATCAGCGCCTCATGATCGTCCGCGGTGAAGAAGAATCCGCCGGCGCGCCCATCCTCGAAGTGCCGCAGCAGAACATCGGCCAGCTCGATGGCCCACTGCAATTCCTCGACCCGGAAACGCACGCTCTGCAGCTCGAGTATGGCCTCGAGCAGAAAGGCGTAATCGTCCAGGTAGGCCCGGAACTGCGCGCTGCCGCCCGAGCTCGAGGCGAGCAGGCGGCCCTCGCGCCAGTGCACGCGCCGGAGAAAATGCAGCGCCGCGGTGGCTGCGGCGGCGTAGTCCTCGCGCCCGAGACAGCGCGCGGCGACGCTCAGGGCGGTGACCGCGAGCGCATTCCAGCTGCACAGGACCTTGTCGTCGAGCCCGGGCCGCACGCGTGCGGCGCGCACGCGCAGCAGCGTGGCGCGCGCGCCGGCGAGCGCGGTCCGCACCTGATCGGAACGCAGCCGCTGTGCTTCGGCGATGTGCTCGATGCCGGCGCTGACCCGCAGGTGCCACTGACCCTCGAAATTCGGCACGCCGTCCAGGCCGAAACGCGCCGCAAACACCGGCCACTGGTCCGGCGCGAGCGCTGCATGCGCCTCCTCGGGCCGCCAGAGGTAGTAGCGGCCTTCGTGCCCCTCGGAATCGGCGTCCAGGCTCGAGTACAGGCCGCCCTCGCCGTTGCCGAGCTCGCGCAGCATCCAGTCGGCGGTGGCGCAGGCGGTATCGGTAAACAGCCTCTCGCCGGTCGCGGCCGCGGTCTCGGCGTAGACGGCCAGCAGCTGGGCGTTGTCGTAGAGCATCTTCTCGAAGTGCGGGATCTCCCAGCGTTCATCCACCGAATAGCGAAAGAAGCCGCCGCCGAGCTGATCGAACAGGCCGCCTTCGGCCATGCGTCGCAGCGTCAGCTCCACCATGCGCAGGGCCGGCGCGTCCCGCGTCGCGCCGGCGCGCCAGTCGCGCAGCAGCCGCGCCACGCCGGGCGCGTGCGGGAACTTCGGCGCCGGTCCGAAACCGCCATATTGCGCGTCGAAGCTGCGCTCGAGATGTGCGCGGCAGCTGCGCAGCGGCCCGGCGTCGAGCATCGCTCCGGGCACGCCGGGCCCGCCCGCAGCGGCGGTGGCTGCTTCGAGCGCGGCCACGACGCGCGCGGCGCTCTGCCGCAGGGTGTCAAGGTGGGCGCGATAGTAATCTGCCACCTGCTGCAACAGGTCGCGAAAGGCAGGCAATCCGAAGCGGGCATCGCCCGGAAAGTAGGTGCCGCCGAAGAACGGGCGCTGATCCTCGTGCATCAGAAACATGGTCAGCGGCCAACCGCCGCCGCGGCCGGTGAGCATCTGGTGACTGAGCTGGTAGAGCCGGTCGAGGTCGGGGCGCTGCTCGCGGTCGACCTTGATGTTCACGTAGAGCTCGTTCATGACGGCGGCCGTGGCGGCATCGTCGAAGGATTCGTGCGCCATGACATGGCACCAGTGGCAGGCGGCATAGCCTATCGAGAGCAATATGGGCTTGTGCTCGCGCTGCGCGCGCTCGAGGGCTTCCACGCCCCAGGGGTACCAGTCCACGGGGTTATGGGCGTGCTGGCGCAGGTAGGGGCTGCTTTGGCTCGCGAGTCGGTTGGCTCGCGGCGCAACTCGCTCATCCATCGGTGTGAGCCGCTTTCCAGTAAAATGGCGTGCCACTATAACGGATCGTCCCCGCTTTCAATGTCAGCCGAATTCGACGTTCCGGCCGCGCCGCCCGCCGCCGACCTGCCCCCGCTTCGCCTCAAGCGTGGCGAGGACCGTCGCCTGCGCGCCGGGCATCTGTGGGTATTCTCCAACGAGGTCGACAACGAGGCGACGCCGCTCACGGCGCTGCCGGTGGGTGCGGTGGTGCGCGTGCTGTCCAACCGGGACGAATTCCTCGGCTATGCCTACGTCAATCCGCACGCGCTGATCTGCGCGCGCATCCTGAGCGACAGCCCGGCGCATCCGCCGGACCGCTCGCTGCTGGTTCATCGCCTTGAGGTCGCGCTCGCTCTGCGCGAACGGCTCCACGATGCGCCCTACTACCGCTGGGTGTTCGGGGAGTCGGACGCACTGCCTGGGCTGGTGCTGGACCGTTATGACCGGATCATCGTCGGCCAGATAGCCACCGCGGGCATGGAGGCGCTGCAGCCCGACATCGAGGCGGCCGTGGCCGCCGTACTCGAGCCGCTGGCGTTGATCTGGAAGAACGACGGCGGCGCGCGTGAGCTCGAGCAACTGCCGCGTGAGCTCCTCACGCCCATCGGCCGCGCGCCCGAGGACCTGCGGGTGGTCGAGGCGGGGCTGACTTTCAGCGTGCCGCTGGCCGCGGCACAGAAGACCGGCTGGTTCTACGACCAAGGCGCCAACCGAGCGCAGTGGGGCCGCCTTATCACGCACGGAGCGCGGGTGCTGGACGTTTGCAGCTACGCGGGCGCATGGGCCATCACGGCACTCGCGCACGGCGCGGCCAGTGCGTTGTGCGTGGACGCCTCGCGTGCGGCGCTGGCCGTGGCGGAGCGCAACGCGGCCGCGAACGGCGCAGCGGTCGAGACGCGCTGCGGCGATGCCTTCGAGGTGCTCGATGAGCTCGCGCGCGCCGGCGCGCGCTTCGATGCGATCGTGCTCGACCCGCCGGCGTTCATCAAGCGCAAGAAGGACATCCCGCGCGGGCAGGCAGCGTATCGCAAGCTCAATCAGCTCGCGATGCGCCTGCTCGAGCCCGATGCGCTGCTCGTGAGCTGCTCGTGCTCCTACCATCTCGCCCCCGAAGAGCTGGTCCGCCTGATTCAATCGGCCGCGCGGCACACCGGTCATTTCGTGCAGATCCTGTACAGCGGCGGACAGGCCCCCGATCATCCGGTGCATCCTGCTATCCCCGAGACGCGCTACCTCAAAGCGTTCTTCTGCCGCGCTACACGCGCAACCCGGTAGAATTCCCCAATGCTGCGCTATCCGCACATCGATCCGATCGCCGTGAGCCTGGGCCCGATCCGCATCCACTGGTACGGGGTGATGTATCTGATCGGCTTCGCGGGCGCGTGGTGGCTCGCGCGCCGCCGCGCGGCGCAACCGGGCTCGACCTGGAAGAGCCCGGACGTCGATGATTTTCTGTTCTACGCCATGCTTGGCGTCATCCTCGGTGGGCGCATCGGCTACGTGCTGTTCTACGGCTTGCCGCTGTGGCACGGCGATTGGCTGTACCCGTTCAAGATATGGGAAGGCGGCATGTCGTTCCACGGCGGGCTGATCGGCGTGATCGTGGCCACGGTGATCTTCGCGCGTCAGCGCGCGCGGCGAATCGGCGACGTATTCGATTTCGCGGCGCCCTTGCCGGGTGTCGGCCTGTTCTTCGGGCGCATCGGCAATTTCATCAACGGCGAGCTCTGGGGCCGTCCTACCGACGTGCCCTGGGCCATGCTGGTGCCGGATCCGAATGGCGGCGCTCCGGTTGCACGCCATCCCTCGCAGCTCTACGAGGCAACCCTCGAGGG
>DATDHV010000039.1:0-17558 GCA_036521395.1 Steroidobacteraceae bacterium
TCGACATCGACGAAGCCGTCAAGCTCGCGGCCATGTGAGCGCATGGCGGAGCTGCGCTGGATTCTGTTGATCGCCGGCCTCGTTTTCCTGGCCGCCCTTGCGGCCTGGGAAAAGCGCAAGCCCCGCCAGGCACGCCGCGACGGCGGCGCGCAGGCCCCGAGTCGCGCCGAGCCGACGCTGGCCGCCGGGAGCCAGGTGCCCTCAGAGGTACACGACGCACACGCCATGCACGCCGCACACGCGGCCGATACCGCGTACCCAGCGCCGGCCTCGGCAGCCGCGCTCAGCGCCAGGGCCGCGGCGGGCAATGCCGACGGCCGCCGCCCCATCATGCTGCCCCCGCGTATCGACCTGCCGGCCATGGAGGCGATCCGCGACGAGTCGATGATGGCCGAGGTCGATGCCCTGCCGGTATTCGACTTCCACCCCATGGCGATCGACGCGGAAGAGGCGCAGCAGGCGCCGCAGGCCGAGGCCGAACTCGAGGCCGCGCAGCAGCCAGAGCCCGCGCCCGGCCCTGCGACGCCGCTGGTGGATTGGCCGCCCGATGGCGAGCGCAGGGTCGTGGCGCTGCGGATCGTGGCCGCCTCCGAGCAACGCTTGTCGGGCCGGGACGTGAGGCTCGCGATCGCGGCGTGCGGTTTCGTGCACGGCCGCTTTGGAATTTTTCATCAGCCCGATGCCGACGGGCGCGCGCTGCTGAGCATCGCGAGCCTGAGCAAGCCCGGGGTGCTGGATCCGATCAACATGGATTTCCAGCGTCTGACGGGCGTCAGCCTGTTCACGGTGCTGCCGGGCCCCTTGCCGCAAGCCGCTGCGGTCGATCATCTGATCGATGTCGCGCGTGAGCTGTCCGATCGCCTGCCGGCGCGGCTGCAGGACGAGCACGGTCACCCGCTCGACGGCGAGCGCCTGGAGGACCTGCGCGCGAGCATGCAGCGGCTGTCACCACCGGGGCTCCATGCGGAGCCGGCCGCGTGAACCCCGCAGCGCGCCGGCGCATCGCCGAGCTGCGTGAACTGATTGCCGACTACGACTACCGCTACTACGTTCTGGATGATCCCTCGGTCCCGGACGCCGAATACGATGGGCTCATGCGCGAGCTGCGGGAGCTCGAGGCCCGCCACCCCGAACTCGCGACTCCGGACTCGCCGACGCAGCGCGTTGGCGGCCAGGTCGGCGCCGGCTTCGCCCCGGTGCAGCACGGGCTGCCCATGCTCTCGCTCGACAATGCCTTCAGCGATACGGAGGTCGAAGCGTTCGACCGCCGCGTGCACACGCGCCTGGATGCCCCGGAGGAGGCGCTGGAGTACTGCGCTGAGCCCAAGCTCGATGGGCTCGCGGTATCGCTGAGCTTCCGCCGGGGCCGCCTCGAGCTGGCCGCGACGCGCGGCGATGGCACCACGGGCGAGGACATCACCGCCAACGTCCGCACCATCCGTGCGGTGCCCTTGACGCTGCGGGGCGCGGTGCCCGCGGAACTTGAAGTGCGCGGCGAGGTATTCATGCCGCTGCAGGGCTTCGAGCGCATGAACGCGGCCGCCGCCGCCGCCGGTGACAAGGTGTTCGCCAATCCGCGCAACGCCGCGGCCGGGAGCCTGCGCCAGCTCGATCCGAAGGTGACGGCCAAGCGACCGCTGGCGGCATTTTTTTACGGCGTCGGGCGCTGGCACGGCGGGGAGCCGCCGTGCAGCCAGATCGCGCTGCTCGAGCAGCTGCGAGCCTGGGGCCTGCGCACCTGTCCCGAGATCCGCGCGGTGCTGGGCGTGCAGGGCTGTCTCGATTACTACCGTTCGATCGGCGCGCGGCGCGGCGCCCTGCCGTACCAGATC
This sequence comes from Steroidobacteraceae bacterium, assembly GCA_036521395.1. Lineage (GTDB taxonomy): Bacteria > Pseudomonadota > Gammaproteobacteria > Steroidobacterales > Steroidobacteraceae > FEN-1191. Next base: position 1,833 of record DATDHV010000039.1, read on the forward strand.
GACGGCGTGGTCTACAAGGTGAATTCACGCCGGTTGCAGGAGGCGCTCGGATTCGTGGCGCGGGCACCGCGCTGGGCGATCGCGCACAAGTTTCCGGCCGATGAAGTGCTTACAGTGGTGCGGGAGATCGGGTTCCAGGTCGGTCGCACCGGCGTGCTCACGCCGGTGGCGCGCCTGGACCCGGTGGCGGTGGGCGGCGTCACGGTGAGCAACGCCACGCTGCACAACATGGACGAGGTCGAGCGCAAGGACGTGCGGGTCGGGGACACGGTCATGGTGCGGCGCGCCGGCGACGTCATCCCCGAAATCGTGCGCGTGCTGCCGGAGCGTCGGGCGCCCGGTGTCCAAGCGCCGCGGCTGCCGGCACGCTGTCCGGTCTGCGGCTCGCGCGTCGTGCGCATCGAGGGCGAGGCGGCGGCGCGTTGCAGCGGTGCCTTCAACTGCGCCGCGCAACGCAAGGAGTCGCTGCGCCATTTCGCCAGCCGCCGCGCGCTCGACATCGAGGGACTGGGCGACAAGCTCATCGAGCAGATGGTGGATCAGGGGATCATGCGAACCCCCAGCGACATCTACGCGCTGCGGGGCGAGACGTTGCTGGGTCTCGAGCGCATGGGCGAGAAATCTGCCTCCAACCTGCTCAGTGCCATCGATCGCAGCAAGCGCACGAGCCTGCGCCGGCTGCTGCACGGGTTGGGCATTCCGGGCGTCGGCGAGAGCACGGCGGCGGCACTGGCCGATCATTTCGGCTCGCTCGCAGGGCTGCAGCGGGCCTCGATCGAGCAGATCCAGGAAGTGGCCGATGTCGGCCCCGTCATTGCCGCCAGCGTGCAGGGATTCTTTGCCGATCCGCGGCACGCGAGCGAGCTCGAACGGCTGCGCGAGCTTGGCGTGAGTTGGCCCGAGGCTCCGGGGAAGAGGGCCGCCGCCAGCGATGCCCAGGCGGCGGCGCCGCTTGCGGGAGTCACCGTGGTGCTCACCGGGAGTCTCGAAGGCATGACGCGTGAGCAGGCCGCCGAGCGCCTGGCCGCGCTCGGCGCCCGCGTCAGCGGCTCGGTATCGAAGCGAACCGGCTACGTGGTTGCCGGCGCGGAACCGGGCTCGAAGCTTGCGCGCGCGCGCGAGCTCGGTGTGACGGTGCTCGATGAGGCGGGACTGAACCGCCTGCTCGAGAGCGCAGCTCAGAGCGGCCGATGAGGCCGCCCCGGCCGCCGGCCCCGGGAGCCGGGCCTCAGAGGTTCTTCTCGACTTTCGCCGACTTCATCAGCTCGTCCTGGTAGGCCTTGAATTTCTTGTTCTGCACCAGTTGATCGACGCGGTCCTTGACCGAATCGAGCGGCGGTACGGGCGTCTCGCGCGTGTCGAGCAGCTGGATCACGTGCCAGCCGTAGCGCGACTGAACCGGGCTCGGCGTGGTCTCGCCCTTCTTCAGGCCAGCCACCGCGTCGGCAAAGGACTTGTCCATGTTGGCGGGCGAGAACCAACCGATGTCGCCACCCTGTTCCTTGGATGGATCGATCGAGTCCTTCTTGGCGAGCTCCTCGAACTTGCCGCCCTTCTTGAGCTGGTCGATGACCTTCTGCGCATCACCCTGGCTCGAGAGCAGGATATGCCGCACGTGGTACTGGGTCTTGGGCATGGCGGCGATCTGAGCGTCGTACTCGGCCTGGCGCTCGGTGTCCGTGGGCTTCTTGTCCTTCAGATACTCCTCGGCGCCGGCCTGCTCGAGGATCTGCATGTGCGAGAGCTGCAGCAGCGAGGCGGTGTCACCGGTCTTGTCCAGCCCCTCCTTCTCCGCCTGCTGCGCGATCACCTCACCCCGGATCAGGTTGTCGAGCAGCTGCGAGCGCTGCTCGGCGGACAACTCGGCCACGGGCTTACCGGCCGTGTTCTTGACGTAGTAATCGAACACCTCGCGGCTGATCGCCACGCCATTGACCGTGGCAACCGGCTTATCGACAGGCTTGCTTTCGGTCACGGGGGCCGGAGCGTTCTTGGCGCAGCCGGCCAATAGGGCGAATGCCGCAAGCGGCAGAAGCTTGAGAATTTTCATCAGATCTCTCAGTTAGTTACGTGGAATACTTACGGAATTCTTCAGGAGTCAGGGTCTGCATGGCGACGGCGTGCACCTCGCTCGCCAGCAGCGCTGACAGCACGTCGTTGACGAGGCGGTGGCGCTCTATGGGTTTAAGACCCGTGAAGCATGTGGACACGATGCGAAGATGAAAGTGCCCCTTGCCGGCCCCGGCGTGGCCGGCGTGCGCGGCGCTGTCGTCGCGAACCTCCAGATGTGATGGCAGCAGGCGCTGCTGCAGCAGCGCCTGGATTCGCGCGCTGATTGCCGCCGGCTCGTTCATGAGGCGTGCGCCGCGCGCACTTCGGCGCGCGAGGCGAGCCAGGCTACCTGCAGCACGGCGAACAGCGCGAACGCCGCGGTCAGGCCGAAGAATTTGAAGTTCACCCAGGCACGCTCGCTGAGGTGGTAGGCGATCCACAGATTGATCGCCCCGAGCGCGGCATAGAACAGCACCCAGAACCAGTTGAGCTTGAGCCACAGCGCGCGCGGCAGCGCCTGGCCCTGGGCCAGCAGGGGCTGCAGCAGCCGTTGGGCGAGCGGCACGCGGCTGAACCACGCGCTGGCGATGGCGGTCAGGGCCACCAGCCACAGGAAGACCGTCGGTTTCCATTTCAGGAAGCGCGCATCGCGCAGGATCAGAGTGGCCGCGCCGAGTATCAGTACCAGCGCGGCGCTGAGCAGGTGCAGCGGCGGAATGCGTCGCAGGCGCACCAGATCGATCGCCAGCAGCAGCAGCATCGCAATCATGAGCACGGCGGTGGCAGCGTAGATGCCCGCGAGGTAATAGGCCACGATGAAGGCCGCTACCGGCACGAGATCGATTACGGCTTGCATCCCGCTATGATAACGAAACTACCTCAGTATGTAGATCATGAGTCAGTACTTCGACCTGCATCGGCAGAATCCGCAGCTGCGGCTGATCCGCCGCGCCGCCGAGATCGTGCGCGCCGGGGGCGTCATCGCCTATCCGACGGATTCCTGCTACGCCCTCGGCTGCCAGATCGGCGACGCGGCGGCGCTCGAGCGCCTGCGTCGCATACGCGGAGCGGACCGCAACCATCACTTCACGCTGGTGTGCCGCGATCTGCGCGAGATCGGGCGCTATGCGCGCGTGGACACATGGCAGTTCCGGCTGCTCAAGGCGGCCACGCCCGGGCCCTTCACCTTCCTGCTGCAGGCCTCGCGCGAGACGCCGCGGCGGCTGCAGCATCCGAAACGGCGCACCATCGGCATTCGCGTGCCCGATCACGTGGTGCCGCGCATGCTGTTGACCGAGCTCGGCGAGCCGCTCATGAGCTCGACGCTGCTGCTGCCGGGCGATGAGCTGCCACTGACCGACGGCGCACAGATCCGGGCGCGGCTCGAGCACCAGCTCGACGCCATACTCGACGGCGGGCACTGCGGCATCGAGCCCACGACCGTGGTCGATCTGGCGGTCTCGCCGCCGCAGGTGGTGCGGCAAGGGCGGGGCACGCTGGCCGGCGTCGAGTGGGAAGTTGTCGCGAACCCCGTATAATCAGCTCTGTACTGCCAGAGGCCCGTCGCCCACGCGGGTATACGACCACGGATGAGTGCTGTTCCCCAAGGCAAGCGCGTGCTCTCGGGCATGCGCCCCACCGGAGCGCTGCATCTGGGCAACTACTACGGCGCACTGCGCAACTGGGTCGAGCTCCAGTATCAATACGAGTGCTTTTTCTTCGTGGCCGACTGGCACGCGCTGACCACGGACTACGAGAACACTTCGGGACTGCCGGCCGCCGTCCGCGAGGTCATGATCGACTGGCTCGCCGCCGGCCTGAATCCGGGCGTCGCGACGCTGTTCGTGCAGTCGCACGTGCCCGAGCACGCGGAGCTGCATCTGCTGCTGTCCATGATCACGCCACTGGGCTGGCTCGAGCGTGTGCCCACTTACAAGGATCAGCAGGAGCAGCTCAAGGACAGGGATCTCTCGACCTACGGGTTCCTCGGCTATCCGTTGCTGCAGAGCGCCGACATCCTGCTGTACCGCCCGGCCTACGTGCCGGTGGGCGAGGATCAGGTCGCGCACGTCGAGATCACGCGCGAGATCGCGCGCCGCTTCAATCACCTCTACGGCCGCGAGCCGGACTTCGAGCAGAAGGCCGAGCGCGCCGTCAAGGAGCTCGGCGGCCGCAACATCACGCTCTATCGGCAGTTGCGCCGGCGCTTCCAGGAGGCCGGGGACCAGGCTGCGCTCGAGCGCGCGCGTGCACTGGTCGAGGGCAATACCCGCATCACCGTCGCCGACCGCGAGCGGCTGCTCGGCTATCTCGAGGGCTCGTCGGTGAACATACTGCCCGAACCGCAGGTGCTGCTCACGGCCGCGCCCCGGGTCCCGGGTCTCGATGGTCGCAAGATGTCGAAGTCCTATGGCAACACGATTTCATTGCGCGAGGATCCGGACTCGGTGGCCGCCAAGCTCAAGACCATGCAGACCGATCCGGCGCGCGTGCGACGCAACGATCCGGGCGATCCGGACAAGTGCCCGGTCTGGGATCTGCACAAGCTCTATTCGGACGAGGCCACGCGCCGTTGGGTCAACGAGGGCTGCCGCACCGCTGGCATCGGCTGCCTGGACTGCAAGGCGCCGCTGATCGAACGTGTGGTCGAGGAGGTCAGAGGCATGCGCAAGCGCGCCCAGGAATTCCAGGAAAATCCCGAGCTGGTGTCCAATCTCATTCATCAGGGCGGGGAAAAGGCGCGCGAGGTCGCGCGCGAGACCCTTGACGAAGTGAGGCGGTCGATGCATCTTCGCTCTCAATGAGTTAGGCGAGAATCATGAAGCCAGACCTTAGGATCGTGGTGTCCACGCCCCTGCCCCTGCCCGAGCCGGAAACGGCCCCCGAGCAGGCCGAGATGCCCTTCGCCGTCGTCAACGGCGAGCCCATGACGCAGCTGCCGCGGGATCTCTACATTCCGCCGCAGGCGCTCGAGATCTTTCTCGAGGCGTTCGAGGGTCCGCTCGATCTGCTGCTCTATCTGATCCGCCGCCAGAACGTCGATATCCTGAACATTCCGATCGCGGAGATCACACGCCAGTACACGCAGTACATCGAGCTCATGCAGGATCTGCAGCTCGAGCTGGCCGGGGAATACCTGGTCATGGCCGCGACGCTCGCGGAGATCAAGTCACGCATGCTGCTGCCGCGCCCGCCCGGCGCCGGGGAGCTCGGCGAGGATGACCCGCGCGCCGAGCTCGTGCGCCGCCTGCAGGAATACGAGCGCTTCAAGCGCGCCGCCGCCGACATCGATGAGCTGCCGCGCCTGGAGCGCGATGTGTGGCAGGCCAGCGCGGAATTGCGCGACCGGCCGCCGCTGCGAGCCGTGCCGCAGGTGGCGCTGCAGGAGATGCTGCTCGCCTTCAAGGATGTCGCACTGCGGGCGCAGATGTTCGCGCACCACCACGTGCGGCGCGAGCCGCTGTCGGTGCGCGAGCGCATGAGCAATGTGCTGGCCGCGCTCGAGCAGGGCGGCTTCGTCGAATTCTCGCGCCTGTTCACGCTCGAGGAAGGCCGCGCCGGTGTCACGGTGACCTTCGTCGCGGTGCTCGAGCTGGTGCGCGAGGGCCTGATCGAGCTTGCGCAGACCGAGCCGTACGCGCCGCTGCACGTGCGCAGCGCGGCCGCTACCCGTACACTGCACCTGGTCGCCGACAATGCCGCCGGCGACGAGAGCCAATGAGGACGCAGCCTCATGAGTGACATCGAGATCAGCACCGAGATCAGCAACATCATCGAAGCGGCGCTGCTGGCGGCCGGGAGATCGCTCTCGGTGAGCGAGCTGTCACTGCTGTTCGAGGAGGTGCGACGGCCAGCACCGGCGGAGATCCGCGCCGCCATCGATGCCCTGGCGCAAAGCTACGGCGGGCGGCCGATCGAGATCCAGGAGAACGGCTCCGGCTTTCGCATTCAGATCCGGCGCCAGTACGCCGGGCCGGTCTCGCGCCTGTGGCCGGAGCGGCCCCAGCGCTACTCGCGCGCGCTGCTCGAGACCCTCGCATTAATCGCCTATCGCCAGCCCATCACGCGCGCGGAGATCGAGGCCGTACGTGGTGTGGCCGTGAATCCGAACATCATCAAGACGCTGCTGGAGCGGCAGTGGATCAGGGTGGTGGGACATCGCGACCTGCCCGGGCGCCCCGAGCTGCTCGGCACCACGCGCGAGTTTCTGGAGTACTTCAGTCTCAAGAGCCTCGATGAGCTGCCGCCGCTGGCGGAGCTGCGCTCACTCGGGGAGATCGATCCGCAGTTCGAGCTGACCGTGACCGGCAGCGATGCCGGTAGCGATGCCGGCAGGGGTGCCGGCAGGAGTACCGGGGGCGATGCAGGCAGCAGTGCAGACGACAGTACCGGCAGCGGTGATGAGGAACTGGCCGATGCCGACAGTCTCGATGCCGAGGATGACATGGCGGTTCCGCAGCGCTCGTCCGGCCTGGTAGCCGCCTCGCCCGGCGCGGACTGAGATCCCATGGTCACCTCGCCCGTCGCGCGCGCGGCCGGCGCGGAGCGGGTACAGAAGGTGCTGGCGCAGCTCGGGCTCGCCTCGCGGCGCGAGGCCGAGAGCTGGATTCGGGCCGGCCGCCTCACCGTCAATGGCAAGCCCGCCGAGCTCGGCATGCGGGTGCTGCCACACGATCTGCTCAAGCTCGATGGCCGGCCGATCCGCGCGCGCAGGGTCCGCGCCGCCTCGACGCCAGTGTTTCTGTGCCACCGCTCGCCGGGCGAGCCGCTGCTCTCCCCGCGCGGCTCGCTCGGCACGCCCGCGCGCGCGGGCGGCTTCGGCACCAGCATGGCTGCCCGCCTGCCGCGTCGTGCGGGCCTGCGCTTCATCAGCATCAGTCCCATGCCCGCCGTCGATGGCGGTCTTGAGCTGCTGACCGCCGATGGGGCCCTCGCCGCGCGCCTGCAGCGTGCGATGCGCGGCAAGGAGATGGAATTCAGTCTGCGCGTGCGCGGAGAGCTCACGGCCGAGCAGCAACAGGCCATCCGCCAGGGCGTGCTCGATCGCGGCACCGCGATCCAGGTGCTGCTGCTCGAGCCGAGCGGCGGCGAGGCGAGCAACCGCTGGTACCGACTGATCGCAGTCGGCGCCAGCGGCAACGAGGTTCGCCAGCTCATCGAACGCGCCGCCGTCACGCTGGTGCGCGTGCTGCGCACGCGTGTGGGGACGCTGGAACTGCCGCGCACGCTGCCGCGCAGCCACTGGCGCGAACTCGCGGGCGAGGAGATCAGCGGCGTGCTTGACAGTCCAGGCTCTGGCCGGTGACGCCGCAGCTCGCCGCGCTGAGCAGCCAGAGGTAGGGCCCGAGCACCTCCTGCGGCCGCGCCAGAGCGGCGGGATCCTCGGCCGGAAAGGCCTGCGCGCGCATGCGCGTGCGCACCGGGCCGGGATTGAGCGCATTGACGCGCACCCTTCCTTCGCGCTCGAGTTCCTCGGCCAGCGTGCGGCACAGCGCCTCGACGCCGAACTTGGAGACCGTGTAGGCGCCCCAGTAGGCCTTGGCCACGCGGCCGGCGCCGCTGCTGGTGAAGATGATCGAGGCATCCGGCGAGGCACGCAGTGCGGGCAGCAGCACCTGCGTGAGCGCGAAGGCCGCGGTGAGATTCACGTGCAGTACACGGCACCAGGTCGGTACGTCGTAGTGTTCGATGGGCGCGAGCTGACCGAGGATGCCGGCGTTGTGCACCAGGCCGTCGAGGCGGCCGTAGCGTTGCTGCACGGCCTCGGCCAGGGTGTCGAAATCGCGTGCCACGGCCCGCTCCAGGTCAAGCGGCGCGATGCTGGCCGGCGCGCGCTTCAAGGCGGCTATGCGCTCGTGCACTTGCTCGAGCTTCGAGACCGTGCGCCCCACCAGCACCACATCCGCACCCAGACCGGCGGCCGCCAGCGCCAGCGCGCGCCCGATGCCATCGCCAGCTCCGGTAATGGCGATCACGCGTCCGAGCAGCGCCTCAGCTCCGGGCTGGAAGCGCTGATGCACGGGCAGCGACGCATCTGGGATGAGGGCCGCGGGCGGCATGTCTGGAAGGTCGGCGGGGCTCATGGGCTCGAGAAGGTGCCGGTCGCCGCGCGGCGCGCGGCGCTCCAGGCGCATAGATTGTCGGCGAAATCGTGGCGCAGCGCGGCGATTCTTGCACCCAGCGCCGTGCGGTAGCTCATGCGTGCTCGCGCCGCGCGTCGCACGTCGATCACGGCCCACACCAGCAGCGGCACGAGCTGTGGCTGCAGCGCCGTCCCGAGCCGCTCGAGGATGGAGTGCAACGGCAGTGCGGGCGCTGCGGCGCCCGTGGGCGGCAGGGCTCGCTCGAGCTGCCAGGTCAGGGCACCCAGCGCCGCGATGTCCGCGCTCTGCTGCGGCGAGAGCGGCGCGGCGACCATCATCTGCGCGGCCAGCACGAACAGCGTGCGCCGCATTGCCTCACCGCCCGGCGGCCGCTGCAGGCCGTACGCCAGATCGAGCGCTGCCGCCTCCACCAGCGCGAGCAGGTCCAGCCGCGCCTCATCGCCTGCATCGGCGGCGCGCAGCCACGGATGCTGTGCCTGGCCGAGCGCATATTGCGCGGCCTCGTACCGCCACCACTCCAGCCGGGCATGCGCAACGGCATGATCGAGGCCGCGCGCCGCGCCGACACCGATCTCATCGGCGAGCCCCAGCAGCCGCGCGAGTGCGGCGCGCAGCCGGTGCGGGGCGTAGAGCAGGGCGAAATAAGGTGCCGAGCCCGGCGCCGGCATGGGCGGGGTGGCGCGCGCGGGCATCGGAGCGGCGCTGCTCATGCACGCGAGGGTGGCCCGGCATCAGCACGGTCGGCCAGCGGCTCGCGCACCGGCTGCTCGATCGGCTCGGGGCTGGCCAGAGCCTCACCCGTGGCCGCGCCGAGTTCGCTGAAGCGTCGCGCGCCGGGTAGAACCTGCCGCTCGAACGACCCGACCGCGCTGTTATAAGCCTCCACCGCGCCGCCGAGCTGCCGCCCCGCCTTGCTGAAGTGGCTTATGAAGCTCGCGAGCCGGCGATGCAGCTCCTGTCCGAGATCGCGAATCTCTGCCGCATTGCGCACCACCGCCACCTGACGCCAGCCGTAAGCGACCGCCTTGAGCAACGCGATCAGCGTGGAGGGCGTGGCCACGATGACCCCGGTGCGCAGCGCGTCATCGAGCAGTTCGGGGCGCTCGGCCAGGGCACTGCTCAGGAATTGATCGCCCGGCAGGAACAGCACCGCGAATTCCGGGCTGTGCTCGAACTGCGTCCAGTACGCCTTGGACGCCAGCTCGCGTATGCGCGCCTCGAGCTGCCTGGCATGGCGCGCCAGTGCCACGGCGCGCAGCTCCTCGGTGGGCGCATCGATCGCCTCCAGATAGGCCTCCAGCGGCGTCTTGGCATCGACCACCAGATCCCGCCCCTCGGGCAGGTGCACCACGAGATCGGGCCGTTGCGCGCCGCCGGCCGTCTCGAGCTGCATCTGCTCGGTGAAATCGCAGTGCTCGCTGAGCCCGCCGAGCTCGACGACGCGGCGCAGTGTGAGCTCGCCCCAGCGGCCGCGCACCTCCGGGCGGCGCAATGCCGTCACCAGGTTGCGCGTCTCACGCTGCAAGGTCGATTGTCCCAGCGCCATGGTCTCGATCTGGGCGCGCAGCGTGCCGAAGGCCTCGCGCCGTTCGCGTTCCATGGCGGCCACCTGCGCCTCGGTCTTCTCGAGCGCACTGCGGATGGGATCGACCAGCGCGCTGAGGGCCTGCTCGCGCTCGCGCCACGCGCCCTGCATGCCGGTCTGCTCGCGGCCGAAGGACTCGCGCGCGAGTTTGAGAAACAGGTCGGTGTTATCGCGCAGCGCCGCGCTGGCGCAGTCGCGGAAATGCTCGCGCAGGCGCGCCTCGCTGTCGGCGAGCTCGCGCGCATGCCGGAGCCCGAGCAGTCGGGTCGCCATCAGGGCCGCAATCACACCCAGCAACAGCGCCCCCAACACCGCGTAGGCGATCTGCATCGCGCGCGCGTCAGGTTTCGACCCGCGCACGCCGCGCCGGCGCGCTGCGGTCCAGTCCGACCCAGGCCAGCAGATCAAGCGGCGAATCGATCCACGCCGTGACCGGCCAGTCGGCGGTCTCCTCCTGCGGCCCGACGTAGCCGTAGCGGGCCGCCAACGCGGTCATGTTGGCCGCGCGCGCGGCCTGCACGTCGCGCAGCGCATCGCCGAGGTACAGGCAGCGCTCGGGCGCGAGCGCGAGTCGTCGCGCCGCCGTGAGCAATGGCAGCGGATCGGGCTTGCACGCCGGCAAGCTGTCGCCCGATAGCACACAGCCGGCGCGCTCATACAGGGCGAGCTGCCTGAGCAGTGGCTCGGTCAGCCAGCCGGGCTTGTTGGTGATCACGCCCCACGGCACACCATGCGTCTCGAGCGCCGCGAGCACCTGCTCGAAGCCCGGGAAGAGGCGCGTCTCGATCACCAGGTTCTCGCGGTAGAGCTCGAGGAAGCGGCTCTGCAGGGCCGCGAAGGGAATGCCCTCGATGCCGGGAAACGCCGCGCGCAGTACCGCGGCGGAGCCGTGCGATACCCAGCGGCGTATGTCGGGATACGGCAGCGGCGCGAGCCGCGCCTCGCCTCGCAGGGTATTGACCACGCGCGCCATGTCCGGCGCGGTGTCGAGCAGCGTGCCGTCGAGATCGAGCAGGACCGCAGCCAGCGGCATCGCGGGTGGCAAGCGCGGCTCAGTCGGCGCGCTGGAAGTGCGCCACGTAGTTGACGCGCGCGTCGGTGCCGAGGCGCGCACTGCGCGTGAGCGGATTGAACTCGACGCCGCTGACGTCGCGCAGCTCCAGGTCGTGCGCGCGCGCCAGCCGCGCAAGCTCGGCCGGCCGCACCAGACGCGCGTACTCGTGCGTGCCGCGCGGGATCAAGTGCAACAGGTACTCAGCGCCCACGATCGCCAGCAGGAACGAGCGCAGATTGCGGTTGATGGTCGAAATGAACAGCTCACCGCCGGGCCGCAGCAGCGCTGCGATCGCGCCGAACAGGGCCGGCGGCTCGGGTACGTGCTCGATCAGCTCCATGCACGTGATGAGGTCGAAGGGCCCGGCGCCGCTCTGCGCCAGCTGTTCGGCCGAGGACAGCCGATAATCGATTTGCAGCCGGCTCTCCTGCGCATGCAGGCGCGCGACCTCGATCATCGCCGGTGCCAGGTCGATGGCGCAGACCTGCGCGCCGTGGCGCGCGAGCCCTTCGGCCAGCAGGCCGCCGCCGCAGCCGATGTCGAGCAGCCGCCGCTGCGCCAGCGGCGCGCGCTGCACGATGTACTCCAGGCGCACGGGATTGAGGGCGTGCAGTGGATGGAACGCGCCGCGCGGATCCCAGAACTCGTGCGCCAGCGCGTCGAATTTCTGCACCTCGGAGGTCATCGGCGCCGCGGCCGTGTGCGAGCTCATGAGGCAGAGTATAGCCGCGCGCACGCGGCAGGCGGCGCCAGCGGTGCTCAAAGCCTGAGAAAGCGGCACGCTGTGTTATAATTTTCGGCTCAGAATCAATCATCAAAGACCCGACCAGAGTGACTGAAATAGCGCGCGAAGTGGTCTCCGTCACCCTCGAAGAGGAGATGCGGCAGTCCTACCTTGACTATGCGATGAGCGTCATCGTCGGGCGCGCCTTGCCCGATGTGCGCGACGGTCTCAAGCCCGTGCACCGGCGGGTGCTGCACGCGATGCGCGAGCTCGGCAACGACTACAACCGCGCCTACAAGAAATCCGCCCGCGTGGTGGGCGATGTCATCGGCAAGTACCATCCGCACGGGGACGTCGCGGTGTACGACACGATCGTGCGCATGGCGCAGCCGTTCTCGATGCGCTACCTGCTGGTCGATGGACAGGGCAATTTCGGCTCCGTCGACGGCGATCTGCCCGCCGCCATGCGCTACACCGAGGTGCGCATGTCGAAGCTCGCGGGCGAGCTGCTCGCCGACATCGACAAGGAGACGGTCGATTTCGCCCCCAACTACGACGAGTCCGAGCACGAGCCGAAGGTGCTGCCCACGCGCGTGCCGAACCTGCTGGTCAACGGCGCCTCCGGCATCGCGGTCGGCATGGCGACCAACATCCCGCCCCACAACCTGACCGAGATCACCAACGCCTGCCTGGCGCTGCTCGATGATCCGGCGATCTCGCTGGCCGGACTCATGCAGCACGTGCCGGGGCCGGATTTTCCGACCGCCGGCATCATCAACGGCGCCCAGGAGATCGCCACCGCCTACAAGAGCGGGCGCGGACGGCTGTCGATACGCGCCCGCGCGCACTTCGAGGAGTTCGATGAACGCGGCCGCCAGGCCATCGTGGTCACCGAGCTGCCCTACCAGGTCAACAAGGCGCGGCTGCTCGAGCGCATCGCCGATCTCGTGCGCAACAAGAACATCGACGGCATCTCCGAGCTGCGCGACGAGTCCGACAAGGACGGCATGCGCGTGGTGATCGAGCTCAAGCGCGGGGAAGTGGGCGAGATCGTGCTCAACAACCTGTACGCCCAGACGCCCATGGAGACCGTCTTCGGCATCAATATGGTGGCACTGCTGGACGGGCAGCCGCGGCTGATGTCGTTGCGCGACATGCTCGATGCCTTCCTGCGCCATCGCCGCGAGGTGGTGACGCGCCGCACGATATTCGATCTGCGGCGCGCACGCGAGCGCGCGCACGTGCTCGAGGGACTGGCGGTGGCACTGGCCAACATCGATGACTTCATCGCGCTGATCAAGGCCTCACCGACCTCACTGGAAGCCCGTAGCGCCATGCTCGCGCGTCCGTGGCCGCCCGGAGCGGTGCCGGAGCTGCTGGCGCGCGCCGGCGCGGTCTCGACCCGGCTCGAAGGGCTCGCCCCCGAGGCAGGGCTGGGCGCGGACGGCTACCGCTTCAGCGAGGCGCAGGCCCAGGCGGTGCTCGACATGCGGCTGCATCGCCTCACCGGGCTCGAGCAGGGCAAGATCGTCGAGGAATACCAGGGCCTGTTGCGCGAGGTCGTGGACCTGTCGGACATCCTGGCGCGCCCGCAGCGCCTGATCGAGGTCGTACGCGCCGAGATCATCGAGATCCGCGACACTTACGGCGACGCGCGGCGCACCGAGATCAGCCGCGACCATCTCAATCTGAGCACCGAGGATCTGATCGAGCCGCAGGATGTGGCGGTCACGCTCTCGCATGCCGGCTACGCCAAGGCCCAGCCGGTCTCGGACTACCAGGCACAGCGGCGCGGCGGCCGCGGCAAATCCGCCACCGCGGTCAAGGACGAGGATTTCATCGAGAAGTTCTTCGTCGCACACACGCACGATACGCTGCTGTGCTTTTCCAACCGGGGCAAGGTCTACTGGCTGCGCGTGTTCGAGCTGCCGCAGGCCGGGCGCGGTTCGCGCGGCAAGCCGATAGTGAACCTGCTGCCGCTGCAGGACGGGGAGAAGATCAACGCCGTGCTGCCGGTGAAGCAGTTCGACGAGCAGCACCACGTTTTCATGGCCACCAGCAGCGGCACGGTCAAGAAGACCCCGCTGTCGGCGTTCTCGCGGCCGCGCGCGAGCGGCATCATCGGGCTGGATCTGCGCGGCGAGGATACGCTGGTCGGCGTGGCGCTGACCGATGGCAGCTGCGATATCCTGTTGTGCACCAGCGGCGGCAAGGCCATCCGGTTTCACGAGGACCAGGTGCGGCCGATGGGCCGCGAAGCCGCCGGCGTGCGCGGCGTGCGTCTCGGCCTGGGGCAGCGGCTGATCGCGCTGCTGGTGCTGGGCGAGGGCCACGTGCTCACCGCTTCGGAGAACGGCTACGGCAAGCTCACGCCGCTCGATGAGTTTCCGAACCACGGCCGCGGTGGCCAGGGCGTCATCGCGCTGCAGACCACCGAGCGCAACGGCGCCACGGTGGCCGCACTACAGGTGCGGTCCGATCAGGAATTGATGCTGATCAGCTCCACCGGTACATTGGTGCGCACGCCGGTCGCCGATATCTCGGTGGTCGGCCGCAATACGCAGGGCGTGCGCCTGATACGGCTCGCGGAGGGCGAGCGACTGACCGCAGTCGAGCGCGTCGAGGGATTCGACGCCGGCGAGGAGGCCGCACAGGCCGCACAGGCCGACAGCGCCGGCAGCTCCTCGGAAGAAATGAGCCCGCTCTGATGTGCAACACAATCCGGAAGGCAAGGCCAACGCGTGCGGGTATTTAATTTTGCGGCCGGGCCGGCGGCGCTGCCGCTGGAGGTCCTGGAACGGGTGCGGGATGAGTTGATCGATTGGCGCGGCGGCGGCATGTCGGTCATGGAGATCAGCCACCGCAGCAAGGCGTTCATCGCCGTGGCGCGCGAGGCCGAGGCGGATCTGCGCACGCTGCTTTCGATACCGGAGCATTACCGGGTACTGTTCCTGCAGGGCGGGGCCACCGGGCAGTTCGCGGCCATCCCGATGAACCTGGCCGGGGCGGAAGCGAGCGCCGACTACATCAACACCGGCTCCTGGTCGAAGAAGGCCATCGGCGAGGCCCGGCGCTACTGCCGCGTGAATGTCGCGGCCGATGCGGCCGGCTCGCGCTACACCAGCGTGCCGGCGCAGGCGGAATGGTCGCTCACGCCCGGCGCGGCGTACCTGCACTACACCCCGAACGAGACCATCGGCGGGGTCGAGTTTCCCTTCGTGCCGCAGCTGCACGCCCCACTCGTGGCGGACATGTCATCGACCATTCTGTCGCGCCCGATCGAGATCGGCCGCTTCGGCCTGATCTATGCCGGCGCGCAGAAGAACATTGGTCCGGCGGGCCTGTGCGTGGTGATCGTGCGCGAGGAGCTGCTGGGCCGCGCGCGTGCGGGCACGCCCTCGATCTGGGACTTCAAGGCCATGGCCGGCGAGGGCTCGATGCTCAATACGCCGCCGACCTTCGGCTGGTACGTCGCGGGGCTGGTGTTCAAGTGGCTGCTGGGCCAGGGCGGCCTCGCGGTCGTGGGGCAGCGCAACCGCGCCAAGGCCGAGCTGCTCTACCGCACCATCGATGAATCGGGCTTCTACCACAATCCCGTGGACAAGGCCTGCCGCTCGTGGATGAACGTGCCGTTCACGCTCGCCAGGCCCGAGCTCGACCAGAGCTTCCTCAGCGAGGCGCGCACGGCCGGCTTGACCAGCCTGGAAGGCCACCGCTCCGTGGGCGGCATGCGCGCCAGCCTCTACAACGCGATGCCGCTCGAGGGCGTGACCGTGCTGACCGATTTCATGCGCGACTTCGCGCGCCGCCACGGTCAGGGCACATGATGGGGTACCGGATACTGACGCTGAATCAGATCAGCGTGCAGGGGCTCGAGCGTCTGCCGCGCGATCGCTACGAGGTCTCCTCCGAGATCGGTCATCCGCACGCGGTACTGCTGCGATCGGCCGACATGCACTCCATGCCCATACCCGAGTCGGTGCTGGCGGTGGCGCGCGCCGGCGCGGGCACCAACAACATCCCGGTGGCGGCGCTGGCCAAGCGCGGCGTGCCGGTTTTCAACGCTCCGGGCGCCAATGCCAATGCGGTCAAGGAACTCGTTCTGGCCGGCATGCTGCTGGCGGCGCGCAATATCTGCCAGGCCTGGAGCTTTGCGCGCGAACTCGAAGGCGCCGACCGCGCCATCGACGAGGCGGTCGAGCGGGGC
>DATDHV010000040.1:0-16050 GCA_036521395.1 Steroidobacteraceae bacterium
CACCTTCTATTCCGAGCGGCTGCAGCAGAGCCGCTATTCGGTGTCGCAGGAGGAGCTGCGCGAGTACCTGCCGCTGCCGCGCGTGCTGCAGGGGCTGTTCGAGGTGGCCGAACGGCTGTTCGACGTGCGCATCCGCGAGCGCCGCGGCGTTCCGGTATGGCACCCGGACGCGCGCTACTTCGAGGTGCAGGCGCCCTCGGGCGCGCCGCTGGCCAGCTTCTATCTCGATGCCTACGCGCGTCCCCACAAGCGCAGCGGCGCCTGGATGGACGACTGCATCGGCCGCAAGGCGCTCAACGGCCGCACCATCCTGCCGGTGGCCTACCTGGTGTGCAATTCGCTGCCGCCCTCGGGCGAGAGGCCGGCGCTGCTCACCCACGACGACGTGGTCACGCTGTTCCACGAGTTCGGCCATGGGCTGCACCACATGCTCACGCGCGTGAACTATCCGAGCCTCGCGGGCATCAACGGTGTGGCCTGGGATGCCGTGGAGCTGCCCAGCCAGTTCATGGAGAACTATGCCTGGCAGCCGGACGTGCTGAACCGCATCTCCGCGCACGTGCACACCGGCGAGTCCATCCCGGCCGAGAAACAGCGCCAGCTCATCGCCACGCGCAGCTTCCAGTCGGGACTGCAGACGCTGCGGCAGGTCGAGTTCGCACTGCTCGACATGCGCCTGCACGCCGAATACGACCCGGCGCGCGGCGGCCGCATCTACGAGATCCTGGGCGAGGTGCGGCGCGAGGTGGCGGTGATGCAGATTCCGGAGTGGAACCGCTACGCCCACAACTTCGCGCACATCTTCGCCGGCGGTTACGCGGCGGGTTACTACAGCTACAAGTGGGCCGAGGTGCTGGCCGCGGATGCCTTCAGCGCCTTCGCCGAGCGCGGCGCGTTCGATCGCGACACCGCGCGGCGCTTCCTCGACAGTATCCTGGCGCGCGGCGGCAGCCGCGACGCGCTCGAATCATTCGTCGAGTTTCGCGGCCGCAAGCCCGACGTCGCGGCGCTGCTGCGCCAGTACGGCATCGCCGCCTGATCAGGCGGGCTTGAGCTTGAGGCGCTCGAGGTAGGCGCGCACCGATTCGCGATAACCCTCGCTGCTGGTGACCGTGGCACCTCCGACCATGACGAGGATGAAGTCCCCGCGCAGCGTGCGGCTGAGCTCGCGCACATGGTTCATGTTGACGATGCGGGAGCGGCTGATGCGCAGCATGGGCTGGGATTGCAGCGATTTTTCCGCCTGCTGCAGCGTGCTGCGCGCCAGGTACACTTCTCGTCCCACGGTCAGCTTGACGTAGTTGCGATCGGCCTCGGCCAGCTCGATCTGCGCGATCTCGAGCATGTGCATGCGGCTGCCGGCTTCGGCGAGCAGTCGCGGCGCGGCTGCGGCCGGACTCTGAACGCTGCGCTCGATCTGTGCGAGCACCGAGGACAGCGCCAGATGCCGTTCCACCACGCTCTCGGCTTCATGCCGGCGGCGCACGCGCGCGAGCGTGCGACGAAAGCGATCATCGTCGAAGGGTTTGAGCAGGTAGTCGACCGCGCTGACCTCGAACGCATCCAGCGCGTAGTGATCGAAGGCGGTCACGAACACGATCAGCGGCAACGTCGGTGGCTCGAGCGCGCGCGCCAGCGCGACGCCGTTCTGCGCGTCGATCTGGATGTCCAGGAACAGCAGCTGCGGGGGCTGGGCGCGAATCGCCCCGAGCGCGGTGGCGCTGTCGCCGTACTCGCCGATCACTCGCAGGTCCGGCTCGCGCCTGCAACACTCGCGCAGCGTCCGTCGCGCGTCCGGCTCATCGTCGACGATGATCACGTCCATTGTGGCAGGCCGCAGTCTAACGCGGGTCCCGGTCCGGGGTTGCCGCGTCGCGCACCAGCGGCAGGCGGATTTCGGCGCGCCACGTCAGCCCTTCGGCGGCGCCGGCATGAAAGGCGGACCGATCGCCGAACTGGAGGACCAGGCGCTCACGCACGTTGCGCAGGCCGATGCCTTCGGGGCCGGTAGTGGCCGCGGCCGCAATCGTATTGACCACGCACAGGACGAGCTCGCCGGTGCCGGCCGTGGCTTCGACGCGAATCGACACGGGCCCGGCATGGGCGGCGAGCCCATGCACCACCGCGTTTTCGATCAGCGGCTGCAGGATGAGACTGGGCACCCACAGCGGCGGCAGGCCGGCCACATCGACCATGCTGATCGTGAGACGGTCGGAAAAGCGCCGTTGCTGCAGTTCGAGATACAGCCGTGCGAACTGCAGCTCATCGGCCAGGCGCGAGAAGTCGCGCTCACCGGCCGCCAGCAGCCGGCGCAGCACGTCCGCGAGCTGCACCACCATGGCTTGCGCAGCAGCGGGATCCCAAGCTATCTGGCCACGGATGGTATGCAACATGTTGAACAGCGTGTGCGGCGACAGCTGCATCCGCAGCGCGCCGAGGCGCGCCGCGGCCAGCACGCGCTCGAGCGCGGCGAAGCGCAGCTGCGAGTCGCGGAAACGCTGGTAGAGATCCAGGCCGCTTACCAGCACCAGGCCGAATCCGTAGGTCAGCAGAAAGCTGGTGGTGCTCGCGATCCAAAGGGACGGTTCCAGCTCGTCGTAGAACGCGGCAAGACTCCACGGCACTGCATGGCCGTGGACCTGCGGACCCACATCGAGCATGTCCAGGATCCCGAGCGTCGGGGAGGCGAGGCCCGAGAACAGCAGGGCCAGCAGCAGCTGAATCGGTACCGCCCGCCAGAGCGGCCGCCAGCCGATGCGCAGCGACGTCCACACGCATCCGATCAGTACCGGATACAGCAACAGGTGCTGCAGCACGCGTGGCAGCCACCCCGCGAACAGATGCACCGACGATCTGGTGGCGATGCTCTCCTGCATGCTGTGTGCGTACAGAACGTTCGACAGCGCGACGTAGATCCAGAACGCCGTGATGACGGCCAGCAGTGGCGGAAAGCGCAGTCCCGCACCGGCGGCGCGTCGCTCGAGGTCGGCAGGGGGGGTGCCGGCACCGATCGGGACGGCAGTGCCTAAGTCGGGCGAAACGGCGCGCATTGGTAGCTCCAGCGTTCGCGCGTGATTGGCTGCAGTGCGTTCAAGCCTACACCAGTGCGCGGGCCGCGCCGCTGCGGCCTGCCGCCTGTGGGACCGATGCGTCGCTGGCCGGGACGAAGGCGGTTCGTGCCGTCCAGCGCGGCGGTACGAACCCGTCGAAGCGCAGGACCAGCTCGAGACGCGCCCGCAGACGTGGGCGCTCGATGTGGCGTCTCATACAGCCACTCAAGGAGGTGTCCCATGACTCATTCGGCGTTCAATGCAAACATCGCGCGCGTTCTGGCCGTCTGCACCGTGGTCCTGGCCGCCGGCGCGCTGGCCGCGCCAGCCGCACTGGCCGCGTCGACGCCCACCGACCCGCCGTCGGTGGTGGTCAGATACGGCGATCTGGATCTCTCGAGCGAGCACGGGGCGCTCGTGCTGTACCGCCGCCTCGAGAGCGCGGCGCGCATGCTGTGCCCGCAGCCGGTCATGGGCGATCTCGGCGGCCTGGCGCGCAGCCGAGCCTGTCAGAACGAGCTCATCGCCCGGGCGGTGCGCACCGTCGACAATCCGCGGCTGGCCGCGGTGCAGTCGGCGCACTCATCCGGATCGGCACGCTCATCGAGATCCTAGCAACGTCACGATACCCAGCAGCGCGTACACCAGCGCGGCCGCGAGGCGGATCCATTTGAGGGGCACGAGGCGCGTGAGCGGCTCGGCCAGCAGCACCGTGGGCACGTTCACGATCATCATGCCGATGGTGGTGCCGGCCACCACCGCCAGCAACTGGTGGAACCGGGCGGCCAGCGCCAGCGCGACGATCTGGGTCTTGTCGCCCATTTCCGCCATGAAGAACGCCGTGGCACTCACCACGAAGGCGCCGTAGCCGTCGCGCGCGCGCGGCGCGGCCTCGCTCTTCTCGGGCAGCAGCACCCAGACGGCCAGCACCAGAAAGGAGATTCCAAGCGCCCAGCGCAGCACCTGCGGACTGAGCGCGCTCCCGGCCCATTGCCCGAGCAGCGCGGCGAGCAGGTTATTGGCGATGGTTGCCGCCAGAATGCCGAGCAGGACGGCCAGCGGGCGCCGCAATTGCGTCGCGAGAATCAGCGCCAGCAGTTGGGTCTTGTCGCCGAGTTCGCCCAATGCGATCGAGGCGATGGAGACCAGGAACGCTTCCATGATCGATCCTACGTTGCTTCATCATGCTGTGCCAGGCGATAGCCCACCCCGGTTTCGGTGAGCAGCCATTGCGGGCGCGCCGGGTCGGGCTCGAGCTTGGCGCGCAATTGTTTCATGAAGACGCGCAGATAGTGGGTCTGATCGGTGCTGGCGGGCCCCCACACCTGTTGCAACAGCGCGCGATGCGTGACCACGAAGCCCAGGTGCTCGGCCAGCACCTCGAGCAGCCGATATTCGATCGGGGTCAGGTGCAGCTCCGCGCCGCCGCGGTCGCGCGCGGTGCGCGCCTTCAGATCGATGCGCCACGGACCGATGGCGAGCAGGGAACCCAGCGGGCCGGCCCCGGCGCTATGGCGCAGCGCCACCTGGACGCGCGCGCTGAGCTCGCGTGCGCCGAAGGGCTTGCTGACGTAATCATCCGCGCCGGCCTCGAGTGCCGCGACCTTGTCGGCCTCGGCGCTGCGTGCCGAGAGCACGATGATGGGCACGCGCGACCAGGCGCGTACGCCGCTGATCACGCTCATGCCGTCGCGGTCGGGCAATCCCAGGTCGACGATCAGCAGATCGGGCTTGTGCGTGCGCGCCGCACCGAGGCCGATGGCGGCCGTGTCCGCTTCGATGACGCGGAACTGCTGCAGCGACAGCAGGGTGCGCAGTACGCCCCGAAGCTGCACATCGTCCTCGACGATCAGCACCGCGCGGCTGGCGAGCGTCATGGCGGCGGTCCGCTGGCCTGCACGCCCGTGGCCTGCGGAACGCTGAAGCGGAACGCGGCGCCGTGGGGGGCACGATTCTCGGCCCAGATGCGTCCCTGATGCAGGCCGACGATGGTGCGGCAGATCGTCAGCCCGAGGCCGATGCCCCCCTCCGCGCTCTCGGGCGCGCCGCGATGGAATTTCTCGAACAGCATTTCCGGATCGTTGCCGGGCAGCCCCGGTCCCTCATCCTCGACGCTGACTTCGATCTGTCGGGTCAGCGGCCGCGCACTGATGCGGATCCGGGTGCCCGCGGGAGTATAGCGGCCGGCATTGTCGAGCAGGTTCTCGAGCACCTGTTCGATCAGGCGGCCGTCCACGTACAGCAACGGCAGTGCCGGGGGCAGCTCGATCTGCACGCTATGGCGCCGCAGCCGCGTCTCGAGCCGGTGCAGCACCGAGCCGACGAGCTCGCCCAGCTCGTACTCCTCCAGGCGCGGCTGGATGGCGCCGGTCTCCAGGCGCACCAGGTCGAGCAGCGTCGTGACGCGCTCGCTCATGCGCATCGCCTCCTCGCTGACCGAAGTCGCGAGCGCGCGCCGGTCGGCGGCGCTGAGCGCATCGAGGTTGCCCGCGAGCGTGGCGGCACCGCCGGCGATGGTCGCGAGCGGCGTGCGCAGATCGTGCGAGATCGAGGCCAGCAGGGCGTTGCGGATGGCCTCGGTTTCCGCGCGCACCTCCACGGCCTGCGCGCGCGCCGCGGCGTCGGCGCGCTCGAGCGCGAGCCCGATCTGGGCGGCGAAGGTTTCCAGCAGCCGGTACTGCTCGGGCAGCGTGACGCGGCGGACATTGTGCGGCAGCAGGGCCAGTACGCCGAACACGCGCTGTCCGCCGGCGAGCGGCAGGTGCAGGCCGGCGTTCCCGCTCAAGGTGTCGGTGCCGACCCCCGCAGGCCTGTTGTGATCGAACACCCATTGCGCCACGCCGAGGTCCGCTTTGGTATAGGACTGCTCGGTGGGCGCTCCGCGCGGATAGACCATGCGGCCGTAGTCGTCGGGAAACAGGATCACCGAGCGGCACGCGAACACCTCGCTCACGTGGACGGCGGCCACGGCGGCCATCTCCTCGCGGCCGCGGATCTGCGCCAACCGCCGTGTCATGGCGTACAGCAGCGCCGTGCGGCGCTCGCGATGCCCGGCGACGCGCGCCTGCAGGCGCACGCTGGCGTTGAGGTTGCCGATGATCAGCGCGACGCCGAGCATGATCGCGAACGTGATCAGATACTGGGCGTCGCTGACGGCGAACGAGTAGCGCGGCGGTACGAACACGAAATCGAACGCCATGACGCCGAGCACGGCGCTCAGCGCCGCCGCGCGGCGGCCACCGTAGACGGCCACCAGTGCGCTGCTGAGCAGGTAGACCATGACCAGATTGGCCTGACCGAGGCGCGGATACAGCCGGTAGGCCAGCGAGCACAGCGCCGTGGCCGCCAGCGTTGCAGCCACGGCCAGCGCATAGCGCGCCACGCGCCGCTGTTCGATACCCGGCAGCGCGGCGTCGGAAGCGCCGGTGCCTGGGCTGGCGCCACCCCCGCCGGCAGCAGCGTGCGGCCGCCCATCCTCATCGTGGCCCCCGATCACGAGCACGTCGATATCGTGCCGCGCCGACAGCACCTGCTCGCTGGTCGAGGGGCGGAACAGGCGGCGCCAGCGCGGCCGATTCGGCGCGCCAACCAACAGGCGCGTGACGTTGCGAGTGCGCGCGTACGCGAGCAGTTCCGCGGCTGCGGAGGAGCCGCCCAGCGTGATGGCCTCGGCGCCCAGCGACTCTGCCAGGCGCAGCACCGCGATGCGCCGATTGCGCTCGGCCTGCGACAGGCCGATCAGATCCGGGGTCTCGACGTACACCACCAGCCATTCGGCATCCAGGCGGTCGGACAGGCGCTTGCCGGCGCGTGTGAGCCGTTCGGCCTGCGCATCCGGGCCCACCGCGACCAGCAGCCGCTCGCGCGCCGCCCAGGAGCCGCGCACCGATTTCTCGAGCCGGTACTCGCGCATGGCCTGATCGACGCGGTCGGCGGTCTTGCGCAGCGCCAGCTCGCGCAGCGCAATCAGATTGCCCTTGCGGAAAAAATTGTCGAGCGCGAGCTGCGCCTGATTGCCCACATAGACGCGGCCCTCGCGCAGCCGCTGCAGCAGATCATCGGGGGGCAGATCGACGAGCTTGATCTCGTGAGCGGCGTCGAACACGCGGTCGGGCACGGTCTCGAGCTGGCGCACGCCGGTGATCTGGGCCACCACGTCGCTCAGGGACTCCAGGTGCTGTACGTTGACCGTGGTATAGACGTCGATGCCGGCGTCGAGCAGCTCCTCGATGTCCTGCCAGCGCTTCTGATGCCGCGGCGGCGGATCGCCGCCGCTGAGATTGGTGTGTGCCAGCTCATCGACCAGCAGCAGCCGCGGCTTGCGCGCGAGTGCGGCGTCGAGGTCGAACTCGCGCCGGGCGCTGGTGCCGAACCTCATCATGAGCGACGGCAGCTGCTCGAGCCCGGCCAGCAGCCGCTCGGTCTCCTCGCGACCGTGCAGCTCGACGTATCCGACCACGACCTCGAGGCCTTCGCGGCGATGGCGCTGCGCGGCTTCGAGCATGGCGTAGCTCTTGCCGACGCCGGCGTTGGCGCCGAAGAAAATAGTCAGCCGGCCGCGCAGCGCGCGCGCCGATGAGGCCTGCACCTGGGCGAGCAGCTGGTCCGGGTCGGGCCGGTCATCATTCATCGAGGGCGAGATTGAGCTCCAGGACGTTGACGCGAGGCTCGCCGAAGATGCCCCACGTGCGCAAGCTCGTGTGCGCGGCGATGAGCCGGGCCACCTGCGCCGGCGCCAGGCCGCGTGCGCGGGCCACGCGCAGCAGCTGGTATTGCGCGGCGGCCGGAGTGATGTCCGGATCCAGGCCGCTGGCCGAAGCCGTGACCAGGTCGACCGGGATGGGCAGCGTGTTGGCCGGATCGGCCGCGTGCAGCGCGGCGATGCGCGCCCGCACGGCGTCGAACTGCGCCGGATTGGTCGGCCCGAGATTCGAGCCGCCCGAGGCCAGGCCGTCGTACGGCTGCGGGGAGGTGGCCGATGGGCGCGACCAGAAGTATTGCGGCTGATCGAAGGGCTGCCCCAGCAGCGCCGAGCCCAGCACATGATCGCCCCGGGTGATCAGTGAGCCGCCGGCCGCGCGCGCGCAGCACAGTTGCGCGATGCCGGTGACGGCGACGGGGTACACGACGCCGGTCAATAGCGTGAACACCAGCAGACACGCGATCGATTGCAGCAGCAGTCTTGCCATGATGTCGCTCCCTCAGGTCCAGTGCGCGGCCGCAAGCACCATGTTGATGAGTTTGATGCCGATGAAGGGCACGATCAGGCCACCGAGTCCGTAGATCAGCAGGTTGCGTCGCAGCAGGGCATCGGCGCCCACCGGACGGTAGCGCACGCCGCGCAGCGCCAGCGGGATCAGCGCGATGATGATGAGGGCATTGAAGATCACGGCGGACAGGATGGCGCTGTCGGGACTGGCCAGGTGCATGATGTTGAGTGCGTTGAGCGAGGGGTAGGTGCTCGCGAACGCCGCCGGGATGATGGCGAAGTACTTGGCGACGTCGTTCGCGATGCTGAAGGTGGTGAGTGAGCCGCGCGTGATCAGCATCTGCTTGCCGACTTCCACCACCTCGATGAGTTTGGTCGGGTTGGAATCCAGATCGACCATGTTGCCGGCTTCCTTGGCGGCCTGCGTGCCGGTATTCATGGCCACGGCGACGTCGGCCTGCGCGAGCGCCGGGGCATCGTTGGTGCCGTCGCCACACATGGCGACCAGGCGGCCCTGGCGCTGCTGCTCGCGGATCAGCGAGAGCTTGGCCTCGGGCGTGGCCTCGGCCAGGAAATCATCGACGCCGGCCTCGGCGGCGATGGCCGCCGCGGTGAGCTTGTTGTCGCCCGTGATCATGACGGTGCGGATGCCCATGCGGCGCAGCTCGGCGAAGCGCTCGCGAATGCCGCCCTTGACGATGTCCTTGAGCTCGATCACGCCGAGGGCGCGCGCACCCTCGGCCACCACCAGCGGCGTGGCTCCCTGGCGCGCCACCGACTCGACCGCGCGCCGCACTTCCGGGGGGAGCGCACCACCCTGCCCGGTCAGCCAGGACTCGACCGCGTCGGCGGCGCCCTTGCGGATGCGGCCGCCCTCGAAGTCCACCCCGCTCATGCGCGTCTGGGCGCTGAAGGCCACGAACTGCGCGCCGAGGGCGCTGATATCGCGGCCGCGGATGCCGTGCTGCTGCTTGGCGAGCACCACGATGGAGCGCCCCTCGGGCGTCTCATCGGCCAGCGAGGCGAGCTGCGCGGCATCGGCCAGCTCCTCGGCGCCGATGCCGGGAGCGGGAATGAAGCGCGAGGCCAGTCGGTTGCCCAGCGTGATGGTGCCGGTCTTGTCGAGCAGCAGCACGTCGACGTCGCCCGCGGCCTCTACCGCCCGGCCCGAGGTCGCGATGACGTTGGCCTGGATCATACGGTCCATGCCGGCGATGCCGATGGCCGAGAGCAGACCGCCGATCGTGGTGGGGATCAGGCACACGAGCAGCGCCACCAGCACCGTGATCGAGATCGGCGTGCCCCGCCCGGCGGTCGCGACGCTGTAGAGCGAGAACGGCAGCAGGGTGGCCGTGGTCTTGAGGAAGATCAGGGTGAGGCCGGCCAGCAGGATCGCGAGCGCGATCTCATTGGGCGTGCGCGAGCGCCGCGCGTTCTCCACCATGGCGATCATACGATCCAGAAAGGCCTCGCCCGGATTGGCCGTGATGCGCACGTGCAGGCTGTCGGACAGCAGCCGCGTACCTCCGGTCACGGCCGAGCGATCGCCTCCGGCCTCGCGGATCACGGGCGCGGACTCGCCCGTTATGGCGCTCTCGTCCACCGAGGCCGTACCCCAGATCACCTCGCCGTCGCCGGGGATGGTGTCGCCGGCTTCCACCAGCACGAGGTCACCGCGCCGCAGTGTGCTCGAGGGCACGCTGGCGTAGCGCTGATCGGTGCGGCCGTTGGGGAAGCGCCGCGCCGTCACATCGCGACGGCTCGAGCGCAGCGAGGCTGCCTGTGCCTTGCCGCGCCCCTCGGCCAGGCTCTCGGCAAAATTGGCGAACAACAGCGTCGCCCAGAGCCACAGCGCGATCGCGAGCACGAATCCCGGGCGGCCCTCCTGCGCGAGGCCGCCGCTGAGCTGGATCAACCACAGCGCCGAGATCAGCACGCTGCCCACCAGCACCACGAACATGACCGGATTGCGCCATTGAATCCACGGCGCGAGCTTGAGGAACGAATCCTTGATCGCCTGCTTGACCAGGGGCGGATCGAACAGCGGACGCGCGGCCGCGATGGTGCTCATGACGGTCCTCGATTCAGCGTACGTGCAGCGCCTGGAACTGCAGCTCTTCGACGATGGGGCCGAGCGCCAGCGCCGGGAAGAAGGCCAGCGCGCCGATCACGATCACGGTGGCGGCCAGCAGCACGACGAACAGCGGGGTGTGGGTGGCCAGGGTGCCGGCGCCCGCGGGTATGCGTTTCTTGGCGGCCAGGCTGCCGGCAATGGCCAGCACCGGCACGATCAGCCAGTAGCGCGACACCCACATGACGATGCCCAGCAGCGTGTTGTAGAAAGGGGTATTGACCGACAGGCCGGCGAACGCGCTGCCGTTGTTGCCCGCCGCCGAGGAGAAGGCATACAGGATCTCCGAGAAGCCGTGGGCGCCGGGGTTGGCCGTGCCGGCGCGGCCGGCAGCCATCGATACCGCGATAGCGGTGAACACCAGGGCGAAGAACGGCGGAATCAGGATCACGAGCGATGCCATCTTCATCTCGAAGGATTCGAGCTTCTTGCCCAGATACTCCGGCGTGCGCCCGACCATGAGCCCGGCGATGAACACCGCGATGATGGCAAACACCAGCATGCCGTAGAGCCCGGAGCCGACGCCGCCGAAGATCACCTCGCCGAGCTGGATGAGCCACATGGGAATCAACCCGCCGATCGGCGTGAAGGAGTCGTGCATGGCATCGACCGAGCCGTTCGAGGCGGCGGTGGTGGCGGCGGCCCACAGGGCCGAATCGGCCACGCCAAAGCGGGTCTCCTTGCCCTCCATGTTGCCGCCGGCCTGCTGCGCCGAAGGCGCGGCCGACGGGGCTTGCGCCACCGTGGCGGCATAGGCCGGGTTGGCACGGCCCTCGGCCGCCGCGGTGAGCGCGAGCAGCGGTACCCACAGCACCAGCATGGCAGCGAGCACCGCCCAGCCCTGGCGCGTATCGCCGACCATGTGTCCAAACGTGTAGCACAGGGCCGCCGGTATCAGCAGGATCGCCAGCACCTCCAGGAAATTGCTCAACGGCGTCGGATTCTCGAACGGGTGCGCCGAATTGGCGTTGAAGAAGCCGCCGCCGTTGGTACCGAGCTGTTTGATCGCAATCTGACTGGCGGCGGGTCCGAGCGGAATCGTCTGCGTATCGACCCGCACGCTGCGGGTCTCGGGATTGCCCCTGGCGTCCTTGAGCGGGTTGCCGGCTGCGTCCGTGACCGGCTCATCGACCGTGACCGGATTGAGGAGCGTCGCGCTCTGATAGGGCCGGAAGCTCTGCACCACGCCCTGGCCCGCAAGCACGACGGCCAGGATCAATGACAGCGGCAGCAGCACGTACAGCGTGCTACGCGTCATGTCGACCCAGAAATTGCCTATCTGCCGCACAGACGTGCGCGCGAAGCCGCGGATCATGGCGATCAGCACGGCGATGCCGGTGGCCGCAGACAGGAAGTTCTGCACCGCGAGCCCGGCCATCTGCGTCAGGTAGCTCATGGTCGACTCCCCGCCGTAGCCCTGCCAGTTGGTATTGCTCACGAAACTCACGGCGGTATTGAATGCCGAGTCGGCCGAGACGGCGCCCAGATGCTGCGGATTCCCAGGCAGAAAGCCCTGCAGGCGCTGCAGCGCGTAGACGACGAGTGCGCCGAGGACATTGAACAGCACCAGGGCCAGCGCATACTGCCTCCAGCTCATCTGCGCCTGCGAGTCGATGCGGCACAGGCGGTAGAGCGCGCGCTCGGCCGGAGTGCAGATGCGCGTGACGACGCTCGTGCCCTCGAATACTCCGGCCATGTAGGCGCCCAGGGGTTTGATCAGCAGCAACAGCACGGCCACGTAGAGCGCCAGTTGCAACCAGCCGTTGCCGGACATGTCAGAATTTCTCCGCTTTGAGCAGGGCGTACAGCAGGTAGGCGAACAGGCCCACGGTCAGCAGCAGCGCCACCCAGTAGAGCGCGCTCATGGGCGGGTGAGCAGTCGGTCGCACAGGATCACGCCGCCCCAGGTCAGCAGCGCGAGTGCGACGATCAGCGCGATAAACCACAGGTCCATGCCGCCTCCTGTTTCGAGGGTCCGCATACTGCGTCGGCCGGGCATAAAGAATCCGTAAGGATTTCGCGCCGGCGAGCTTTGACATATGGGATCGGCGCCGCGGCGCGCGCGCCGCTGTGGCCGCTGGGAACTGTGCGCCGCGTCGCAGGTGGGCTCTGCGCAACTGCCCTAGACTGCTGCGATGACGGGCTTTCCCCACGAGCCACCGCGTGCGCCAATGGATGGCCTGGACATCACGGGTATTCGGCGCAGCGATTTCGATATCACCAACACGGTCCGGGTGAGTTCACCGCAGGAGGTCCTGCGCGCGACCGAGCAGTTGCTGATCTCCGCCTGGCCGCACGTCAACCTGGCTCCCGTGGAACGCGCTTTCGCCGATTTCGATGCGTTGTTCGCCGGCCGCATGCCCGGTTACGCGGGCGTCGATACGGTGTATCACGACCGCCAGCACACGCTCGATGTCACGCTGGCCATGGCGCGGCTGCTGGCCGGCTACGAGCGCCAGGTCGAGCCGCTCTGGAAACTCACCGCCGATCGCGCCGTGGTCGGCGTCATGCTGGCGCTGTTCCACGATGTCGGCTACCTGCGCCGGAGCAGCGATCGGGAGCAGGCCAACGGCGCCGAGTTCACGCGCAGCCACGTGAGCCGCGGTGCGGAGTTCCTGCAGCAGTACCTGCCGCAGCTCGGCCTGCCCGAGTGGGCCGCAGTGGCCGCACAGATCATCCACTTCACCGGCTACGAGCGCGCGTTCAACGAGATCGTCACCACCGATCCACGCGATACGCGCCTCGGCCACCTGCTCGGCACTGCCGACATGATCGCGCAGCTCGCGGATCGCTGTTACCTGGAGAAGTGCCGCGACCGGCTGTATCCGGAGTTCGTGCTCGGAGGGGTGGCGCTGGCCGCCGGCGGCGGCGGCACCGAAGTCCGCTACGCCTCGGGCCTGGATCTGCTGCGCCAGACGCCGGGGTTCGTCGCCAACACCCGCGCCACGCGCCTGGACCGCGATTTCGATCGCGCCTATCGCTATCTCGAGATCCTGTTCGACGGCCGCAATCCCTACATCGAATCGATCGATCGCAACATGCAGTACCTCGAGCAGGTGTTGCGCAGCGAGAGCTGGCGCATGCTGCGGCGAAATCCGCCGCTGCACGCCGCCGATCCGCACACCCTCGGCCGCGTTCGCAGCCTGATGCTGGGCTACTTCAAGAAGGCCTGGCTGCAGGACTAACCGCGCACGCTCGACAGGCGCGGCGCCGCCAGCGCCACCGCCCCGGGATCGGCCACGGCGCGGACATAGCGGGCATGAATATCGCCGAGGTTCGCGAGTACGGTGCCAGCCCCGGCCAGCGCCACATCCTGCAATGCACGGGCCAGCACCTCGAGTGTGAGCGAAGGCAGTGCCGCGCCCGCTATCGGCGCATAGCTCAGGTGCCAGGGCTCCGGCTGCACGCCGCCTCGATCGCGATCGTAGGGGCGGAAGAAGCCGAAGCCCGCGGCATGCTGCGCGAGCCAGTGGCCGAGATTCGCGAACACGCCATCGGCGGCGTACTCCCGCGGCACCAGTTCGACGGCCTGGCCGCTCTTCAAGGCCCGGCGGTCCAACACGTCGATTTCCGTGCCCCAGTGATGCCGGCTCGCGCCGGGCAGCGCCGACCACTGCAGGATGGCGCGCACGACGTCGGCCTCGGCCATCTGCCTGGGATCGAGCGCGCGGCCGTCCCGGTCCAGCAGCGTACGCCGGCCCAGGAACTTGTCGTTCCAGATGGTCAACTGCCGGTCAAAATCACGGAAGCTCGAGGCCGGGACCACGTCCAGCCCGTCGGCGGCAGCCGCGGCGCGCAGCGCCAGGAAGGCGCGCGCAGCCTCCGGATGCAGCGTACAGCGGGGCTCGAGCAGCTCCTGCACGTGCGTCCATGTCCGTCCGGTAAGCTGCTCGGGGTCCAGTTCCGCCATGGGCTTGTAGCCGTGGAGCCGTACATACGGCATGATTCCCGGTCGATAGAGTACCCGGAGGCCGGATGCGCGGCCCACTGTTTAAATATGTAATGCTCGTGCTGTGCGCGGTGTTCGTGGGTATCGCGACGCTGCTGGACTATCTCGCGCGCAGCTACGGCTGGCGACCATTCATCCTGGTGTTCTCGGGCGCCTGTGCGGCCTTTGCCCTCATGGTGCCGGGGTTCTGGGTCTGGCGCCGGCGCAACCGGCTCGACGGCACGGTCAGCGGGCTGATCGGCGCCGCGCAGCAGATCAGCCGCGGTGAGTTCCGGCAGGCGCTGGTGAGCACGCGTCGCGACAAGCTCGGGGAGCTGGAGCTGGCGTTCGAGAACATGCGCCAGGCGCTGCGCGCCACGACCTTCACGCGCAACTATCTGCACAGCGTGCTCAACAGCATGACCGACGCGGTGTTCGTGACCACGCCCGAAGGGATGGTGCGCATCGCCAACGAGGCCGCCTTCGGACTCACCGGGTTCGATGAGAGCGAGTTGATCGGCAAGGACATCGTGTCGCTGCTCGAACCGTCCGACAAGGGCGAGGCGGATCCGCTCCAGGCCGCCTGTGACGCCGGCGAGACGGTGCTGCGCACCCACTCCGGCCAGACCATCCCGGTCTCGTTCGTCGGCTCGACCATCGCCACCGACGATCCGCAGTTCGAGGGCGAGATCTTCGTCGCGCGCGACATCACCGAGCGCAAGCGCGCCGAGCGCCGCATCCGTTACCTGGCGCGCTATGACGCGCTGACCAAGATCCCCAACCGCATGCAGTTCCAGCACCTGCTGCAGCAGGCCATTGCGCGCGCGCGCCGCAGCGGCCACGGGGTCGCAATGCTGTACGTGGACATGGACCGCTTCAAGGAGGTCAACGACACCTTCGGCCATGCCTCCGGCGATCGCGTGCTCGAGGTGCTCACCGAGCGCCTGACGCGGGTGCTCAACAGTGAAGCGGTGCTCGGACGCCTGGCGGGCGATGAGTTCGCGCTGTTTGTCGACGGCCTGAGCCAGGACGCGCAGGAGGCCAGCGGCCAGGTCGCGCAGCTCGCGCGCACCGTGCTGCACGCGGCGGGCGACGCGTTTCATATCCGCCAGCAGGAAGTGTTCCTGACCGTCAGCATCGGCGTCGCGCTGTGCCCGCGTGATGCGGAGAACGTCATCGACCTGATCCGCAACGCCGACGCGGCCATGTACTACTCGAAGCAGAACGGCGGCAACACGTTCGCGTTCTACTCGCCCGAGATGAATGCCGCGGCAGTCGAGCGGCTGATGCTCAAGAGCAAGCTGCGCCGGGCCGTGGAGCGCGACGAGTTCGTGGTGCGCTACCAGCCCAAGGTGGATCTGCGCGACGGGCGGGTGGTGGGCGCCGAGGCGCTGCTTCGCTGGCGCCTGCCCGGCCACGGCGACATCCCGCCGTCGCAGTTCATTCCGATCGCGGAGGAGAACAACCTGATCAGCGCCATCGGCGAGTGGGTGCTCGAGCGGGTCTGCATGGACTTCCGCGCGCTGCGTCGCCACGTCGCCGACCCGGGGCGCATCTCGCTCAACCTGTCGCTCAAGCAGCTCAAGCAGGCCAGCTTCATCCTCAACTGCCGCTCGGTATTCGATCGCCACCAGGTCCCGACCCGCAATTTCGAGCTCGAGATCACCGAGACCACGCTCATGGCCGATCCCCGGCGCACGGTGCAGATGCTCAACCAGCTCCACGACATGGG
>DATDHV010000041.1:0-14330 GCA_036521395.1 Steroidobacteraceae bacterium
GGGCGTCGAGGCGCTCGCGAACTACCTGGTACGCGAGATCCAGGACGTCTACCGCCTGCAGGGTGTGAAGATCAACGACAAGCACATCGAGGTGATCATCCGCCAGATGCTGCGCAAGACCGAGGTGGTTGCGATCGGCGAAACCACGCTGCTGCGCGGCGAGCAGATCGACCGCTCGCGTGCGCTCGACATCAACGACCGGATCGAGACCGAGGGCAAACAGGCCGCGCGCCTGCAGCCCGTGCTGCTCGGCATCACCAAGGCATCGCTGGCTACCGAGTCCTTCATTTCGGCCGCATCGTTCCAGGAGACCACCCGCGTGCTGACCGAAGCGGCGGTGCGCGGCCTCAAGGACGACCTGCGTGGTCTGAAGGAGAACGTCATCGTCGGCCGGCTGATACCGGCCGGCACCGGCTTCGCAGCCCACGCCCACCGGCGCCGCAAGCTCGACGAGAGCGGACGGCGCAGCTTCATGGACGTCGGCGGCGCCGTCGGCGAGATGGAAGACACGCCGGTCAGCGAGGAAGAGAGCGCGGCGGGCTGACCCGACCGGACCGTGGGACTGGGCCCCGGCGCGGCGCGAGCCTTCGGCTCGTGCGCGCCCGGGGCTTTTGTCGCTGCATCAGCCGGTGCTGCCGCGCGGACGAGGTTGAGCCGCCGACGGGCGGCACGTCAACATTCCTACCGCCAGTGAATATCCCCTGTATTCAGGAACAGCGCCGTTTCGGCCAGCACCAGCAAAATGCCACCTATCGATGCCCAGGCGTGCCAATAGCTGTAATGCCAAATGGCACTCGATACCTCGGCGCAGCTTCCGTGCGCACACAGAAAATAATGTCCGGCCCGTACGTAGCCGTTCAAAGCATCCCCACCAAAATGAATACTGCCGATGACAAAGGCGAAGAAGGTGACAAGTGCGAATGCAGCGGTCGGATACAGCACATATTTGGCTCGCCTGGAGTAGGCGGTGAACTTGAGACTGGTCTTCATCATCTGTTACCCCAGCGCCAACGCGGCGGCTCTCCCTTCCAGTAACATATCCCGACAAGCAATGCGATCATCCCAATGACGACTGCGACGTGCACCAGCTGATGTACCCGGAATCCCAAGAACGAAACTGCGCCCAGGAAGGCCACAAACCAGACCGCGTAGACAACCCAGCCCTCCCAGGTGAGAGGCAGCCCCCAGCCCCAGCCGTACCGTTTTGCTGCAAACCAATATCGAGGCTTCTGGGTCACGACGAGCTTCATACTTCCCTGGATCCGCTCTCTCGATCTGGCCAGAGTTCTGAAAATCGAATCAGTCCTGGATCGAACGGGTCCAGCGCGAACTGTATTCGGCTATCCCAAAATAAGCGTCCTCGTACAGATTGCTGATGTGCAGCTTGCTCATGGCCGCATCGGCGGCTGATCTGTCGTGCGCATCGCTCTTGGCCTCGTGACTGCGCGGCAAGACCCAAGAGAAGCGAGCATGCCATTACGGAGGAGGCAGCGTTCCTCAGGCTCCGCCTGCACCATGGAATTGAGCGCCTCATGGCCTGGTCCGAACGATCACGGGAGATATTCTCCTTGTAATCGACCACCCCAGCCGCCCTCAGTGGCGTCCGCTTCAACGAATGTCAGACATCCGGTATGGCCATGCGAAAGTAGACAACTCGCTCCGTTTCTTCAAAGCCCAATGCCCTATGTGCGGCGTGGGCGTCTGTATTCGGTAGGAGTGAATCGGACGCGAGCTCGTGGCATTCCTCTCCCCTGGCCCAGTTTAGAACGGCGCCCACGAGGCTTCGAGCTACGCCCCGGCGCCGAAACTCCGGCACGACGTACAGGCCTTCCAGAAACGCTACGGGTGAAGTGCCCGTGCCATTAACATAGTCCACACGCTTCGAGGCCTCGACAAATCCCAATGCCATCCTGCTGACATCATGAGCCAGTCGAACGAAGTGACCACGCGCCAGGGCATCGGCCATACCCAATAGGTGCTCCGCATGCGACGCTTCTGGCCACAAGGCTGTACGCATCGCGAGCCATTGGCTGTCGCGGCTGTCCCGAGGTGCTGAGAGTTCCATGATGCCTGACTTCCAGGTTGAGCGGCCGCCCAACGCGGCGACCAGAGCATTCACTCGCGCAGCACGGTCGTGACGCAAACACCGAGCAGCAATGCGGGTGCGAAAATGTCAGATATCATTGCGACGTTCTCGAGTCGATTTCTGTGAGCCTGAAAAGCATGCTTCGTTCTGCCAGGGCATGGAACACGCCCCCAGCCAGTCGCAGTGCCGACAAGCCGACACCCGCGGCCAGGAGTAAGCAAACTGGGGAGTAGACGAGCGAGTCCAGCCTTGCGAACGAGGTGTGGCGAACCCGCTTGAAGAAACCAATATATCAACACGGCTTGATGCAGGAGGGATAGGGGCGCCGTCTTCGCCCATTCCATCTAAGTGGAATCCAATTGCCTCGCGGATGTTCTTTTCGGTCTCTTCAACCGAGGTGCTCGTAGCGACGCAACCGGGCAGATCTGGCACATGGGCCGAAAAATTCGCCGCGGCGTTCTCGATCACCACGGCATATTTCATAACGCGCCTTACTTCCTGAGGCCAGCCTGCTTCAGGATACTGCTAAGGGTCCCAGGCGCCAAATCCTCGCTTGGCTTACCGGCGACTGTAACGCGCCCAGGCTTCGCAGCATGCTTGAACTGCCGGTGGCATCGACCGTCGAGACTCCTGTCATACACTCCGGCATAGCTTTGCCACCCATCTGCTCGAGCGCGGTTATGATATCCGCACGGTGCAGGAGCTGCTCGGGCACAGCGATGTGTCCACCCACCCAGATCTACGCGCACGTGATGCGCAAGGGTGCTGGAGCGGTCTCGAGTCCTGCCGATTTCTCGCTTTGACTGCTACGTATTTCAGGGCTGCTGAGGCTTCCAAGTGCTCAACTTTTCCGGCGTGAGCCTGCGACGTGGGCGGTGCGTGCTCTTCGCCGACGCCACCTTCAGCCTGTTTCGCGGCGAGAAGGTCGGCATCACGGGGGAGAACGGCAGCGGCAAGTCGAGCCTGCTGGCGCTGGTGCGCGGCGAGGTGCAGCCCGAGGCCGGCAGTTTCGACATGCCCTCGCAATTGAGCCTGGCACATGTCTCGCAAGAACTGCTGGCGAGCGATCAGGCGGCGATCGATTTCGTGCTCGACGGCGATGCGGAGCTGCGCGCGGTCGAGCGCGAGCTCGCCGCGGCCGAGCGTGCCGACGACGGCCTGCGTCTGGGCGAGCTGCACGGCCGCTATGACGCGATCGGCGGCTACGATGCGCGGGCGCGGGCCGCGCAACTGCTGCACGGCCTCGGATTCGCGAGCGCGGACGAGTGCCGCCCGGTGCGTGCCTTCTCGGGCGGCTGGCGCGTGCGGCTCAACGTCGCCCAGGCGCTGATGTGCCGCTCGGACCTGCTGTTGCTCGATGAGCCGACCAATCACCTCGATCTCGACGCCATTCTGTGGCTCGAGGGCTGGCTGCGCGGCTATCCGGGCACGCTGCTGCTGATCGCGCACGACCGCGAATTTCTCGACCGCGTCACCGACCGGATCGTCAACCTCGAGCACGGCCACGCGCGCACCTATCGCGGCAACTACTCGGCTTTCGAGGCCCAGCGTGCCAGCGAGCTGGCCGAGCAGGCCGCACTGTACACGCGCCAGCAGCGCGAGATCCGGCACATGGAATCCTTCGTCGAGCGCTTCCGCGCCAAGGCCAGCAAGGCGCGCCAGGCGCAGAGCCGCCTCAAGGCGCTCGAGCGCATGCAGCGCATCGCGCCGGCGCACGTGGACTCCCCGTTCGAGTTCTCGTTCGCGACTCCGGCGAAACTGCCGCGCCCGTTGCTGGCGCTCGAGAACCAGGCGGCCGGCTATGACGGCCGCGCGGTGGTTGCCGGGCTGAACCTCACGCTGCAGCCGGGCGATCGCATTGCGCTGCTCGGACGCAACGGCGCCGGCAAGTCCACCGTCATGAAGCTGCTGGCCGGAGAGCTGCCGGCGCTCGGCGGCGTGCGCACCGAGGCGCGCGAGCTGCGGCTGGGCTACTTCGCGCAGCACCAGCTCGAGCAGCTCGTCGCCGGCGATTCACCGGTGCAGCAGTTGCGGGATCTCGATGACCGCCTGCGCGGGGAGCGCGCACGCGCGCCGGACCAGGAGCTGCGCGACTTCCTGGCCGGGTTCGGCTTTCGCGGCGATCGCGTGTTCGAGCCGGTGGCGCCGTTCTCCGGCGGCGAGAAGGCGCGGCTGGTGCTGGCGCTCGTCGCCTACCAGCGCCCGAATCTGCTGCTGCTCGATGAGCCCACCAATCACCTCGACCTCGAGATGCGCCAGGCGCTCGCCGTGGCGCTGCAGGACTACGAAGGCGCCGTGGTGCTGGTATCGCACGATCGTCATCTGCTCAGCACCGTGGCCGATGAGTTCCGGCTGGTCGCCCACGGCCGCGCCGAGCCCTTCGACGGCGACCTGGAGGACTACGCGCGCTGGCTCGCGAGTACGCCGGCGGCATCCTCCGCGCCGCCTGCTGCATCCGCGGCACAATCGGCCGCGGCGCGCAAGCAGCGCAAGCGCGAGGAGGCCCGGCAGCGGGCCGCACTGGGTCCCGTGCGCGCTGCCATTGCGGAGCTCGAGCGCGAGCTCGAGCGGCTGAGTGCCGAGCGCGCGAGCCTGGAACGCGAGCTGCTCGACTCCGCCGCGGCGAGCGATCATGAGCGGGTCTCGAGGCTGCTTCGGGAACAGGCCCGCGTCGCTCGCTCGATCGCGGCGGCGGAGGCGGCCTGGATGCAATCGACCGAGCAGCTCGAGGCAATGAGCGCGAGCCGCGCGCCCGCCGACTCCTGAGGCCGTGCCGCTGGCCTGCCGAGGGCCGCGCGGGGGAGGCCCGGGTGGGTGTGGCGCCGTGCAGGCCTCGCGCCGGGCGCGGTTTTTTTGCGGGCAATGCAACCAATCGCGGACCGCGCGGTCGAAGCGGGCACCCATGCCTGCCCCGGGATGGTTGACAACAGTCCGCCGCGCTTGGAAAGATTTGCCCGCAAACAACGATAGGTGACCTATCGATGATCACGATTGCTCATCTGACGCGCTGCTATGGCGATTTCGTGGCCGTGGAGGACGTGAGCTTCACGATCTCCCGCGGCGAGGTGGTGGGACTGCTGGGCCACAACGGCGCCGGCAAGACCACGATCATGAAGATGCTGACCGGGTTTCTCGAGCCCACCAGCGGCTCGATCCGCATCGATGACCTCGAGATCGGACCCGACACGGCGGCCATCCAGCGCCGCGTGGGCTATCTGCCCGAGAACTGCCCGGCATGGCCGGAGATGACGGTCGTCGAGTTCCTGGAATACCAGGCCGTGCTGCATGACCTGCCACCGGCGGCGAGCGGCCGGGCCGTGGCGGCTGCCGTGCGCCGCACCGAGCTGAAGGAAAAGGCGACGCAATCGATCCAGACGCTCTCGCGCGGCTACCGCCAGCGCGTTGGCGTCGCGCAGGCCATATTGCATTCGCCCGACATCGTCATCCTGGACGAACCGACCAACGGCCTGGACCCGACGCAGATCCTGCACATGCGCGCGCTGATCCGCGAGCTCTCGCAGTCCGCGACGGTCATCGTCTCGACGCACATCCTGCAGGAGGTGCAGGCCGTGTGCGAGCGGGTGCTGATCCTGCGGACGGGCCGCAAGGTGGTCGATGCGCGCCTCAATGAGCTGCAGCGCGACACGCGCCTGCTGGTCACGCTCGATCGCGATGCAGGCTCCGCCCTGCCCGTGCTGCAGGCGGTCGACGGCGTGGCAGCGGCGAAGTTCGTCGATGCTGCCGACGGCCGCTATCGCTACGCGCTGCAGGCGGGCGAGCTGGCGGCGCCGGCGGTGAGTGCCGCCGTGTATCGTGCCGGCTTTCCGCTCTATGGCCTGAGCCGGGAGCGGCGGACGCTGGAAACGGTGTTTGCGGAGGTCAATGCGGTGGCGCCGGCGGCCGCGACGCCTCTGGAGCGGCGCGATGCTGCATAAGATCCTCAAGATCGCGGGCAAGGAGCTGACGGGCTTCTTCGCCTCGCCGGCGGCGTTTCTGTTCCTGGCCGCCTTCCTCGGTGCAACGCTGTTCATTTTCTTCTGGGTGGCAACCTTCTTCGAGCGCAACCTGGCCGACGTGCGGCCGCTGTTCCAGTGGATGCCCTTGCTGCTGATCTTCCTGGTCGCGGCGCTGACGATGCGCGCCTGGGCCGAGGAGCGGCGTGGCGGCACACTGGAACTGCTGCTCACCTCCCCGACCGCGCCCACCGAGCTGGTACTGGGCAAATTTCTCGGCTGCATGGGTCTGGTGCTGATCGCGCTGATGCTGACACTGGCGCTGCCGATCACGGTCTCGGTGCTCGGCCCGCTCGACTGGGGTCCGGTGATCGGGGGCTACGTCGCCGCCCTCGCGCTGGCGGCGGCGTACGTGGCGATCGGGCTGTGGATCTCGTGCCGCACCGATAACCAGATCGTGAGCCTCATCCTGACCGTGCTGGTCACGGGCGCGCTGTACCTGATCGGCTCCGATGCGCTCACCTCGCTGGTGGGCTATCGCGCGGGCGAGTGGCTGCGCGAAATCGGCATGGGCTCGCGCTTCGCCTCCATTACGCGCGGCGTTCTGGACCTGCGCGACCTCTATTACTATCTGTCCATCACGGCCGCCTTCCTGGTGCTCAACCGCCTGTCGCTCGAGACGCTGCGGTGGGCCGGCAATCCCTCCAGCAGCGGTCACCGCCGCTGGTACTGGGTGGCCGGCCTGCTGGCGGTCAATGCTCTCGCGGCCAATCTGTGGCTTGACCAGGTGCGCTGGGTGCGCCTGGATCTGACGGCAGGCAGGATCTACACGCTCTCGGACGCGACGCGCAACTATCTGGCGCAGCTGCGCGAGCCGTTGCTGATCCGCGGCTACTTCAGCGCGGCGACGCATCCGCTGCTCGCGCCGCTCGTGCCCCAGCTACGTGACCTGCTGCGCGAGTACGCGGTCGCGGGCGGCAGCAAGGTGCACGTGGAGTTCGTCGATCCGCACGATGACCCCAAGGTCGAGGCGGAGGCCAACAGCCGCTACAACATCCGGCCGGTGCCGTTCCAGGTTTCGGGCAAGTACCAGGCTTCGGTGGTGAACTCGTACTTTGACATCCTCATCGCCTATGGCGATCAGTTCCAGGTGCTCAATTTCCGTGATCTGATCGACGTCAAGCAGCGTTCGGACACCGATCTGAGCGTCGAGCTCAAGAATCCCGAGTACGCGACGACCAGCGCCATACGCAAGGTGCTGCTGAGCTATCAGGCCGGCGGCAACGTGTTCGACACGCTGCGCCAGCCGCTCACCTTCACGGGCTACATCTCGGCGATCCAGGATCTGCCGCAGCCGTTGCAGCAGGCGCGCGCGGCGCTCGATGGGGCGCTGGGCGATATCGAGCGCGAGTCGGGCGGCAAGTTCAAGGTGGTCATGCACGATCCGGACACCGACCCGGCACTCGCGGCGCGGCTGCCCAAGGAGTTCGGGTTCCGGCCCATCGTGGTGAGCCTGCTCGACAACAAGCCATTCTGGTTCTACATGACCCTGGGCGATGAGCACGGCACGGAGCAGGTGGCGCTGCCCTCGACGCTCGACCAGGCCGGCCTTAAATCGGCGCTCGAGGCGGCGGCCAAGCGCCTGGCGCCGGGCTTCCTCAAGACGGTGGCCGTGAGCAGTCCGAGCGGCGGTGGCGAACCGGGCGGCATGGGCGGAGAGAGCTTCTCGATGCTGCGCAGGAGCCTGGGCGACTCGGTGCGATGGCTCGACACGGACCTCAAGGACGGCCAGGTGCCTGCCGACGCCGACCTGCTCATGCTGCTCGATCCCGTGTCGCTCGACACCAAGCAGGTCTTTGCCGTCGATCAGTTCCTCATGCAGGGTGGAACCGTGCTGCTGGCATCATCGCCCACGGACGTCTCGGTGGGCCAGAGCATCGCGGGCCGGCCGATCAGGACGGGCCTCGAAAACTGGCTGTCGAGCTACGGTCTGTCCTTCGGCAAGGGATTGGTGCTCGATCAGCAGAGCGGTGCGCTGCCCATTCCGGTCGAGCACAACGTCGGCGGCTACCCGATCGAGGAGATCGAGCTCGCCAAGTACCCCTATATCGTCGATGTCCGCAATCACGGGCTCAACGACCACAGTCCCATCACGAGCAGCCTGGGCCAGATCGACGTGCCGTGGGCCGCGCCGGTGCTCGTGGACGCCGCGCGCAACAAGGGCCGCAAAGTGACCGACTTGCTGCGCTCATCGAGCCGTAGCTGGGTTTCCGACTCCACCGATCTCATGCCCGACTACAACACCTTCCCCGATTCCGGGTTTGCCACGGGCAAGGCGGCCGGTCCGCAGCCCCTGGCTGTCATGGTGGAAGGGCAGTTCGATTCGCTTTTCAAGGACAAGCCCTCGCCGCTGCTGGCCGCCGCGGCACCTGCGGACGAACCTAAGGCCACCGCGGCCAAGGCGTTAGCCACGACGAGCGCGAGCAAGGCGGCTACCGCGAAGGCCACGGTGACCAAGTCGGCGACGACCGCTCAATCGAGGGCGGCGGCCAAATCGACGGCGGCGGCCGGGGCCGATGCCGCGAGCACGCCGGCGTCCGAGGAGAAGCCGGTGATCGACCGCGTGATTCAGCATTCACCGGCATCGGCACGCCTGATCGTGCTCGGCTCGAGCTCGATGCTGAGCGATCAGGCCGTCGGGCTGATCGGCGAGGCACTGGGCACGAGCTACACCAAGCCCACGGAGCTGGTGCAGAACATGGTCGATTGGTCGCTGGAGGACCAGGGACTGCTCGGCATCCGCGGCCGTGAGCATTTTGCGCGCACGCTGACGCCGCTGAGCCGCGATGCGCAGTCGTTCTGGGAATACCTCAACTACGGCGTGGTCCTGGGCGGGCTGCTCGTCATCTGGTTGCTGAACCGGCGGCGGCGGCACGTGGCGGGACTGCGTCATCTGAAGCTTCTCGAGCAGGTCTGAAACCATGCGACGCTGGATTGCCCCCTTGGCGGTGATACTTGCCCTGCAACTGGTGCTGGCGGGCGTGCTCGCCACGCGCCGCAATCCGCTCGCGGGCGTCCCGAGCGATGCGCTGCTGCTGCTGCCCTCGACCCTCGCCAGCGCCGATGAGCTGCTCATCGAAGGCCAGCCCGGGAGCGGCGCGGCGAGCGATTCGGCTCGAGTGGAGCTGTCGAAGAAGGATGGCACCTGGGTGCTGCCCGGATATTTCAACGCGCCTGCCGATGCCGGCAAGGTGACTGAGCTGCTCAGCCGGCTCGGCACCATCAAGCGCGGCCTGCCCATCGCGACCACCGAGGCGGCGCTGCGGCGCTTCAAGCTCGTGGACAGCGATTTCGAACGGCGCCTGGTCTTTCGCCGTGGCGGTCGTACGCTCAGCACCCTCTACGTGGGCTCCTCACCGGGGCTGCGCAAGTCCGATG
This sequence comes from Steroidobacteraceae bacterium, assembly GCA_036521395.1. Taxonomy (GTDB): domain Bacteria; phylum Pseudomonadota; class Gammaproteobacteria; order Steroidobacterales; family Steroidobacteraceae; genus FEN-1191. Next base: position 9,478 of record DATDHV010000041.1, read on the forward strand.
CCCGCACCGCCGCCGACCGCGCCGTGTATGTCGTTGATCTGCCTACCTATGAGCTGCCCACACAGGCCAGTGAGTGGCTCAACGGCGACGTGCTGCGCGGCGAAGCCGACAAGCTCGTCGAACTCGATGTTGCCAATGCCGCGCACGACAATATTCAACTACGCCGGCCCAAGGCGCAGGAGTCTGCGAGCGCCAGCGCGGGTGCGGGTGCGGGTGCGGACAGTTGGACGGATCCGGCGCTCGCGGCGGGCAAGCAGGTCGATACCAGCCATGCCGATGCGCTCGCGCGCGATGTGGCGCAGATGCGTGTGGACGGCGTGCTGGGCACCGAGGCCAAGCCCGGGTGGCAGCAGGACCATCCGGCGCTGACGCTCAAGTTGCAGAACGACACGGCGCACAGTGTCGACTGGACGCTCTCCAAGCCCCAGAGCGGGGACTACTACGTGCTCAAGAGCTCGGCGCATCCCTGGTTCTTCTCGGTCAATTCCTCGGTGGCCAAGCAGATGATCGATGCCAGTGGACATGACGCGCTGATCGTCGCCACCAAGCCCCCGGCCAAGGCCTCGGGCAAGACGTGAAAGCGGCTCCGGAAGGGCGGTCAAAGGGCATGGCGCGGTGCAGCAAGACGTTGACTTGATAGCAGTTGCTACCTAGAATCGCCGGCCTTTGTTGGTCGGGCCCCATTGGCTGCCTGGCCCAAAACAGCGACGAATGCGCCGGGCCGTCCCGTCACTGGGACGGCCCGGCGCTTCTCATGAGCCGCCACATTATTCGATTGGAATGCTGGAGTCCGAATGGCCACCACAGGTCAGTTGATCCGTCAGCCGCGGCAGGTCCGCGCTGAGAAAACCAAGGTGCCGGCGCTCGGCGCCTCGCCGCAGAAGCGCGGGGTGTGCACGCGCGTGTACACCACCACGCCGAAGAAGCCCAATTCCGCCCTGCGCAAGGTGGCGCGAGTGCGGCTGACCAACGGCTACGAGGTTTCGAGCTACATCGGCGGCGAGGGGCACAACCTGCAGGAGCACTCGGTGGTGCTGATCCGCGGCGGCCGTGTCAAGGACCTTCCGGGCGTGCGCTACCACACCGTGCGCGGCACGCTCGACTGCGCCGGGGTGGGCAACCGCAAGCAGGGTCGCTCGAAGTACGGCGCCAAGCGCCCGAAGAAATAACAGAGGTATCAGAGAATGTCCCGTCGTGCCGCGGCCCCAAGCCGCACCATTCTGCCGGATCCGAAATTCCACAGCGACATGCTGGCCAAGTTCATGAACGTGGTCATGCACAGCGGCAAGAAGTCCGCCGCCGAGCACATTCTCTACGGCGCGATCGAGCGCATCACCGAGAAGACCGGCCGCCAGGGCACGGAAGCCATCGAGCTGCTCTCGCAGGCGCTCGACAACGTCAAGCCGGTGGTGGAAGTGAAGTCGCGCCGCGTCGGCGGCGCCACTTACCAGGTTCCGGTCGAGGTGCGGGCCAGCCGCCGCCAGACCCTCGCCATGCGCTGGGTCATCGAGGCCGCGCGCGACCGCAGCGAGAAGTCGATGGCTTTCCGCCTCGCGCACGAATTGCTGGATGCGGCCGAGAACCGCGGCGCGGCCGTGCGCAAGCGCGAGGATACGCACCGCATGGCGGAGGCCAACAAGGCCTTTGCGCACTATCGCTGGTAAGTAAGAGGAGTCGAAGTACATCGTGGCACGTGTGACGCCCATCGAGCGCTACCGGAACATCGGCATCTCGGCGCACATCGACGCCGGCAAGACGACCACCACCGAGCGCATCCTGTTCTACACGGGCGTATCGCACAAGATTGGCGAGGTCCACGACGGCGCGGCCGTGATGGATTACATGGAACAGGAACAGGAGCGTGGCATCACGATCACCTCGGCCGCGACCACCTGCTTCTGGAGCGGGATGGAGAAGAATTTCCCCGAACACCGCATCAACATCATCGATACGCCGGGACACGTGGATTTCACCATCGAGGTCGAGCGCTCGCTGCGCGTGCTCGACAGCGCCGTGGCGCTGTTCGACTCCGTGGCCGGCGTGCAGCCGCAGTCCGAGACAGTGTGGCGGCAGATGAACCGCTACGGTGTGCCGCGCATCGCCTTCGTCAACAAGATGGATCGCGCCGGCGCGAATTTCCTGCGCTGCGTGGACATGATCCGCACGCGCCTGCGCGCCAATCCGGTGCCGATCCAGCTGCCGATCGGTGCCGAGGACAATTTCGAGGGCGTCGTCGACCTGATTCGCATGAAGGCGATCTACTGGGACATGGAAACCCAGGGCATGAAGTTCGAATATCGCGACGTGCCGCCGACCATGCAGGCCGAGTGCCTGGAATGGCGCGCCAAGATGATCGAAGCCGCGGCCGAGGGCGATGAGGACCTCACCACCAAGTATCTCGAGGGCGAGACCCTCAGCGACGATGAGATCAAGCGCGGGCTCAAGGCGCGCTCGCTCAAGAGCGAGGTGGTGCTGTGCATGTGCGGCACCGCCTTCAAGAACAAGGGTGTACAGGCGTTGCTCGATGCCGTCATCGAATTCATGCCCTCGCCGGCGGAGATGCCGCCGGTCAAGGGCATCGACTCCGACGGCGAGCCGATCACACGCCGGGCCAGCGACGATGAGCCGTTCGCGGCGCTCGCGTTCAAGATCCTCAACGATCCGTTCGTCGGCAATCTGACCTTCTTCCGCGTGTACTCGGGCACGCTCAACTCGGGCGACACGGTCTACGTGCCGACCAAGGATCGCAAGGAGCGCATCGGCCGCCTGCTGCAGATGCACGCCAACGAGCGCAGCGAGATCAAGGAAGTGCGCGCCGGCGACATCGCCTCGGCCGTGGGCCTCAAGGACGTGATCACCGGCGATACGCTGTGCGATCTGAACAAGGTCATCACGCTCGAGAAGATGGTGATCCCGATCCCGGTGATCTCGGTGGCGGTGGAGCCCAAGACCAAGGCCGATCAGGAGAAGATGGGCATGGCGCTGCAGCGCCTGGCGAAGGAGGATCCGTCGTTTCGCGTCTCGACCGATGAGGAATCCGGCCAGACCATCATCTCCGGCATGGGCGAGTTGCACCTCGAGATCATCGTCGACCGCATGAAACGCGAGTTCAAGGTCGAGGCCAACGTCGGCAAGCCGCAGGTCGCCTACCGCGAGACCATCCGCGGCAAGGTCGAGTCCGAGGGCAAGCACGTCAAGCAGTCCGGCGGGCGCGGCCAGTACGGCCACGTGTGGCTCAAGCTCGAGCCCAACGAGACCGGCAAAGGCGTGGAGTTCATCAACGGCATCACCGGTGGCTCGGTGCCGCGCGAGTTCATACCGGCGGTCGAGAAGGGCGTGATCGAGGCCTGCAGCACCGGCGTCATCGCCGGCTATCCGGTCGTCGACGTGAAGGTCACGCTGTTCGACGGCTCCTATCACGATGTCGACTCGGACGAGATCTCGTTCCGCATGGCGGCGATCTTCGGCTTCAAGGACGGCTTCCGGCGCGCCAGGCCCGTCATCCTCGAGCCCATCATGAAGGTCGAAGTCGTGACGCCCGAGGACTACATGGGCGATGTCATCGGTGATCTCAATCGCCGTCGCGGCCAGATCATGAGCATGGAAGACACGCCGGCGGGCAAGACCGTCACCGCCGAGGTGCCGCTGTCGGAAATGTTCCAATACGCGACCACGGTGCGTTCGATGAGCCAGGGCCGTGCGACCTTCACCATGGAGTTCGGCAAGTACCTGGAAGTGCCGGCCAATATCGCGGAAACCATCATCAAGAAGTAGATCCAGCGCAAAAGAGCCATGAAGCTGCTGGCGACATGCGGATTTGACGTACGTTCGGCTGCATACTGATCAGGATTTGAGAGGTCAACGACTATGTCCAAGGAAAAATTTGAGCGCACCAAGCCGCACGTGAACGTAGGGACGATCGGGCACGTGGATCATGGCAAGACGACGCTGACGGCGGCGCTGACGAAGGTGATGGCCGAGACGAACGGGGGCACCTTTGTGGCCTACGATCAGATTGACAAGGCACCGGAGGAGAAGGCGCGGGGGATCACGATATCCACCGCACACGTGGAGTATCAGAGCAAGGCTCGCCACTACGCGCACGTGGACTGCCCCGGGCATGCCGACTACGTGAAGAACATGATCACTGGGGCGGCGCAGATGGATGGGGCGATTCTGGTGGTGTCGGCCGCGGATGGGCCGATGCCCCAGACGCGCGAGCACATCTTGTTGGCGCGCCAGGTGGGGGTGCCCTACATGGTGGTGTTCATGAACAAGGCGGACATGGTGGATGACAAGGAGCTGCTGGAGCTGGTGGAGATGGAGGTGCGAGAGCTGCTGACCACCTACAAGTTTCCGGGCGACAAGACCCCGATCGTGATCGGCAGTGCGCTCAAGGCGCTGGAAGGGGACAAGAGCGAGATTGGAGTGCCGGCGGTGATCAGGCTGGTGGAGGAGATGGACAAGTTCATCCCGGTGCCCAAGCGGGATGTGGAGAAGCCGTTTCTGATGCCGGTGGAGGATGTGTTTTCGATCTCCGGTCGGGGCACGGTGGTGACCGGGAGGATCGAGCGGGGGATTGTGAAGGTCAATGATGAGGTGGAGATCATCGGGCTGAAGGCCACGGCCAAGACGATCTGCACGGGGGTGGAGATGTTCCGCAAGCTCCTGGATGAGGGGCGAGCGGGGGACAACGTGGGGGTGCTGCTGCGCGGCACCAAGCGCGAGGAGGTCGAGCGCGGGCAGGTGCTGGCCAAGCCCGGGAGCATCACCCCGCACACGCAGTTCGAGTGCGAGGTGTATGTGCTGACCAAGGAGGAGGGCGGGCGGCACACCCCGTTCTTCAAGGGCTA
>DATDHV010000042.1:0-6317 GCA_036521395.1 Steroidobacteraceae bacterium
CAGACGCAGGGGACCAAGGTCGAGTTTCCGATGATCGCCGATCCGGACCTCAAGGTGGCCAACCTGTACGGCATGATTCACCCCAATGCCAGCGATCGCTTCACCGTGCGCAGCGTGTTCGTGATCGATCCGAAGAAGAAGATCCGATTGACGCTGAATTATCCGGCCAGCGCGGGCCGCAATTTCGACGAGATTCTGCGCGTGATCGATTCACTGCAGCTCACCGATCAATTCAAGGTCGCCACGCCGGTGAACTGGAAGCAGGGACAGGACGTCATCATCATCACCTCGGTCACGAACGATGATGCCAAGAAGCTGTTTCCGGCCGGATGGAAGGAGATCAAGCCGTATCTGCGCGTGACGCCGCAACCGCGCAACTGAGCGCCGCGCGCCACGGTTGGCAGAGTTGCCGCGGCTGCACGCATCAGCGGGTGGCCGCGAACTCCTGCACCCAGTAGATACGGGGCGCGCCGCTGCGGCTGGCTGCAACCGCTGCGCCCGTGTCGGCAAAGCGCGGGTCCATGAGATTCTGGCAGTGAGCCGGGCTCGACAGCCATCCTCGTACGGCCTCGCGCGCGGTCTGGGGACCCAAGGCCAGGTTCTCTCCGACGAGCCGGTAGCGGTAGCCGGCTGCGGCAATGCGCTGCGCCGGGTTGCTGCCGTCGTAGCCGGTGTGCTCGAAGTAGTCATGGCGCACCATGTCCTGCGCGTGCGTCAGCGCAGCGCGCTCCAAGGCGGCGTTCGGCCGCAGCGGCGCCGCTGCGGTCATGAGGCGCGAGCCGCATCGGCGCGCATCGGCGCGTGCGGCATTCACCAATCGCAACACCTCGGCATCCGCGCCGGCCGCGGCTGCCGGCGAGGGCGCCGAAAACGGCGCCGCCACAATGATCCAATCTTCCCCGTCGCGCGCGAATACGCCGGCGTCGGTCATGGCGGGATTGGCCAGCGGCGCGCACAGTTGGCGCGTCAGAGCGGTCTCGAGCGCGCGGGCATCGCCGCGCAAGTGCAGGCCGGCGGACTCATCATCGCGGTAGCCGGAGCGCGCGATGGCGGCCCTGAGCTGCAGGCCACGGGACCACAGTGCCGCGGCGCCGTTGAGCGCCGCGCTCGAGCGCAGGGGCAGCGTCAGGCCCGCACGGCCCTCGCAGCCTCGCAGCCGCACGCTGCGCATGGCGGCGAGCACGTCCGGCAGCGCACTGCCCGCCGCAGGCGATGCGAGCGGCGTGCCGAGCAGCGTGCACAGCGCGGCGGCCGCGCAGGCGGCGGTGAGTCGCTGAAGATCGATCATGGGATCGCGGGACTCAGCGGCCGTAGTACGCCGTCACGCTGCTGCTCGCGAGCTGCCCGGCCTTCAGCAGTGCGCCCACCTGGGCCGCGCCGCTGCCGGCGGGCACGGTGAGCGTCGCGCTGCGGAGTGCGTATACCGTGAATACGTAGCGGTGCGGCTTGTCACCGGGCGGCGGGCACGGGCCGCCAAACGCAGCCGTGCCAAAATCCGAGCGGCCCTGTACAGCCCCTGGCGGCAGCAGCCGGCCGCCGGCATCGCCGGCATGCGCCGGCAGCTCATTGACCGTGACGGGAATGTCGTACACCACCCAGTGCCACCAGCCCGAGCCCTTGCGCGCGTCCCTGTCGTACAGCGTCACTGCGAAGCTGCGGGTGCCGCTGGGGGCGCCGCGCCACTTCACGGCCGGAGAGATGTTGCCGCCGTGGCAGCCCAAGCCGTCGAAGACCTGCGCAGCGGCGAGCGTCCCATTGGCGGCGACGGTCGGCAGTTCGATGCGAAACGGCGCGGCGGACGCCACCGACGGCAGGCCGGAGAGGGCGAGCGCCGCCGCGGTGCTGGCCGCTGCCATCCAGGCCGACCTGACGGTCGCTGCTCGCATCCGAACTCCTGCGCTTGGAAATTCGCACCCGCCAAGGTGCATCATGGGGCACCGGCGAGGAAGAGGATTATACGATGCTGACGCTGATCGTTGGACTCGTGGTGTTCTTCGGCCTGCACTCGGTGTCGATCGTGGCGCCGTACTGGCGCGAGCGTATGTTGCTGCTGGTCGGCGCCGGAAGGTGGAAGGGGCTGTACGCGCTGCTCAGCGCCGTGGGCTTCGCCCTGATCTGCCTCGGGTTCGCGCACGCCCGGCAAGCCCCCATGGTGCTGTATGTACCACCGGGTTGGCTGCGACACGTGACCTTTCTGCTGATGCTGCCAGTGTTTCCGTTGCTGCTGGCCGCTTACCTGCCCGGCGCGATCCAGGCGAAAATGCAGCACCCCATGCTCGCCGCCGTCAAGCTATGGGCCACGGCGCACCTGCTGGCCGTCGGCACGCTGCCCGATGTACTGCTGTTCGGCTCGTTCCTCTTGTGGGCGGTGATCGACCGCATCTCGCTCAAGCGCCGCCGCAGCACGCTGCCGCGGCGTCGTACGCCCTCGCGCTACAACGACGTCATCGCCGTGGTGCTCGGGCTGGGCCTGTACGTGCTGTTCATCGCCCGGCTGCATGTGATGCTCATCGGCGTCTCGCCGCTCACGCCACCGCCCTAGAGCAGGTACGGGATCAGCGCCACGGTGTGCTCGCGATAGCGCTGATACTTCTCGCCGAAGGTCTCGCCCATCCAGCGCTCCTCGAGCCGCAACTTGCGCCACAGCGCCAGCAGCACGATCACCAGCGCCAGCACCCCGCGCCATTGCCCCAGCGCAATGACGGTCCCGAGCACGCCGAGCAACAGGCCGCTGTAGATCGGATGGCGCACCAGCGCGTAGGGCCCGCTGCAGATGAGCTCGTGATCCTGCTTGACGCTCACCGCCCCGCTCCAGTTGCGGCCCAGGTGTACGCGCGCCCAGCAGGCGAAGGCGATGCCGGCGGCCGTGAGCCCCGCGCCGGTCCAGAACCTGGCGGCGCCGCGCGGCAGGAAGTGCTGGAACAGCCAGCCGCCATGGGGCTCGGGAGCGATGGCGAGCAGAACGGCTGCAAGCAGCAGCGGCACGAAGTGCAGCGCCCGTGACCACGCCGGCTCGAAGCGTTGCGCGGCCTTCACATCGGCCGCGGAAATGCGCCAAAAGACCAGCCACGCGAGCCACATGGCCGGTATCAGAAAGCGAAGCACATGCATGCGTCAGCCTGTCATAAATCCTGCCGGCGGTCGATGTTCTAATGTCAGGCCATGAGGATCGCCATAGTCTCGGATGCTTGGCGGCCGCAGATCAACGGCGTCGTGACGACGCTCGAGAACACGGTGCAAACCGCGCAGGAACTGGGACACCGGGTCGAGCTCATCAGTTCCGCCGGCCTGCGCTCCATCGCCTGTCCCAGTTACCCCGAGATTCGGCTGGCGCTGCGCCCGGCGCGCGCGGTGCGCCGGCGGTTGCAGCAGTTCGCGCCCGAGGCCATCCACATCGCCACCGAAGGTCCGCTCGGCCTGGCCGCGCGGTCGTACTGCCTGGGGCGGCGGCTGGCCTTCACGAGCTCGTTTCACTCGCAGTTTCCCGATTACGTGCAGCAGCGCTGGGGCATCCCGACTTCAGTCGGCTATGCCTACCTGCGCTGGTTCCACGCGCCGGCAGCGCGGACGCTGGTGGGCACCTCCACCGTGCGTGCGGATCTGCAGGCGCGCGGATTCACGCACCTGGCGCCCTGGTCGCGGGGGGTGGATACGGCCCTGTTCCGCCCCGATGCGCAGGCGCGCCGCGCCGCCGGCGCGCGCTGGCCGCGTCCGATCATGCTGTACGCGGGTCGCGTCGCGGTGGAGAAGAATCTCGAGGCGTTCCTGCGTCTGGCGCTGCCCGGCACCAAGCTGATCGTCGGCGATGGACCGGCGCTCGGCGAGCTGCGCCGGCGCTATCCCGAGGCCACGTTCCTGGGCTACCAGTTCGGCAGCGCGCTGGCGCGGCAGCTCGCCGGGGCAGACGTGTTCGTGTTTCCGAGCCGCACCGATACCTTCGGCATCGTCATGCTCGAGGCCCTGGCCAGCGGTCTGCCGGTCGCGGCCTTCCCGGTGCAGGGGCCACGCGATGTGGTGCAGCCGGGACGCACCGGGGTGCTGCACGAGGATCTGGCGGCAGCGATCCGTGGTGCGATCGAGCTCGATCCGGCGCCATGCCGCGCCTTCGCGCAGACGCACACCTGGGAGCGCTGTACGCGCGCGTTCATCGGTCATCTGGCCAGCACGGCTGCGCCGGCCGTAATGGTTCCAACCGCAGGTGTTAAGCTGCCGCCGTCGAGGGAAATGGAATCATTCCGTGTCCAGTAGCCAGGCGGTTCGCGCGGTGGCGCCGGCCGCGCGCAGCACGCGCTGGGCGCTGTTCGCGGTCATCAGCGCGATCTATTTTCTGATTTCAGGCAGCACCTTCAGTTCGCTGGGCGTGGTGCTGCCGTACATGATCAGGGATCTGACCTGGTCCTGGTCGCAGGCAGGCGCGGGATTCTCGCTGTTCGCACTCACGGTGGGGCTGGCGAGCACGGTACCCGCCTGGCTCCTGCGCCGACTGGGCATCACGGCGACCTATGGCATCGGCGGCGCGGTCATGGCGGCCGGCTTCGGCCTGCTCGCCCTGATTCATGGCTTCTACGGTTACCTTTGCGCCGCCGCCCTGCTCGGGCTTGGATTCGCCTCGTGCGCCACGGTGCCGGCGGTGTATCTCTTGACCGGCTGGATGCCGGAGAAGCGTTCCGCGATGATCGGCGCCTACATGACCCTTGGCGGACTGGGTAACGTGGCCGGGCCGCTCGTGGCCAACGGCGCGATGGCCGCCACACACTCGTGGCGGCTGTACTGGTGGGCCATGGCGGCGGCCATGCTGGCGCTGACCGGCCTGGCGCTCGCCTTCGTCCGCAGCCCGCCGGCCCAGGCAGGGACCGCCAGCGAGGCTGACCTGCGGCCGAAGGAGAAAACCTCGGCCCGCGTCTACCGCACCCGCGATGACTGGCGTTTTCGTGACGCCCTTCGCACGCCTCAGTACTGGGTGATCTCGGGCGCCATGACCGCGACGCTGCTGTGCATCCTCACCACGAGTAGCTGGGCAGTCGCGCACATGGGTACGCTCGGAGTATCGGCCGCCGTGTCGGCGGCGGTGCTGAGCGCGGTGGGGGCGGTCGGCGCGCTCGCGCGCGCGCTCGGCGGCGCGCTCGCCACGCGCATCGACCCCAAGTGGCTGCTGGTGTTCGCGCTGGCCGCCGAAGCCGTCGGGATGGGCGCGCTCTCGGTTGCGGCCCACTGGCTCCCGATCGGCATCTTCGCCGTCGCCGAGGGCTTCGGTTTCGGCATGTGCCTGCTGGCCACGACCGTGCTGCTCGTGAATTATTTCGGACCGTCCGACAATCCCGAGATCTACGGTGCGTTCAATCTGATCACGACCCTCGCCATGATCGGGCCGGTCACCGGCGGACTCATCACCGATGCCTTCGGCGGCTTTGCGCGCCTGTTCCAGGGCTATGCGGTGCTGCTGCTGTTGCTGGTCGTGATCGCCATGGCGATGCGGCCGCCGCGGCCGACCTCCGCGGCCTGACGAGGCCGGCAGTCCCATGCAGCCGACATCCGATGCCGCCGGTGCGGGCAAACACTGGCTGATCACCGGCGTGAGCTCGGGGCTGGGTCGCGCGCTGGCGGAGTCGGTGCTGCGGCGGGGCGACCGCGTCACCGGCACGGTCCGGACCGAGGCGGCGCGCACCGCGTTCCTGCGCGGCGCATCCGGGGCCGCGATTGCTCGATTGCTCGATGTGACCGACGAGGCGGCCGTGCACGCCACGGTGGCGGCCAGCGAAGCGGAAACCGGGCCGATCGATGTCGTCGTGAACAATGCCGGCTATGGTCTGGTGGCCGGCGTCGAGGAAGCGAGCCTGGATGAGATCCGCGCGCAGTTCGCGGTCAATGTGTTCGGTGCGGTGGCCGTCATGCAGGCAGCGCTGCCGTTCCTGCGCGCCCGGCGCGCCGGACGCATCATCAACATCTCCTCGGTCTCGGGCCTGGTGGGCTGGCCGGCGCTGGGCATCTACTCGGCCAGCAAGTTCGCGCTCGAGGGCCTGTCAGAGACCCTGGCGCTGGAAGTCGCGCCGCTGGGCATTCACCTCACGCTGATCGAGCCGGGCGGAATGCGCACCGATTTTTCCGGCCGCTCGCGCGCCGAGAGCGCACGCCTGATTGTCGATTATGAGGCCACCGTGGGAGCCAACCGGCGGATCCTGGCCGAGCACGCCGGTCGCGAGCCCGGCGACCCGGCCAGGGCGGCACGGGCCATCCTGGCGGTCGCCGATGCGCCGCATCCGCCGCGGCGGCTGTTGCTCGGCACCGATGCCCTGGGCTATGTGCAGCGCAAGCTGCAG